>JAJDXW010000248.1 GCA_022823045.1 Gammaproteobacteria bacterium | reverse complement strand
CCACATACACACCGCCGCCCGATACGCCGCTGCGGCCAAACCAGACTTCCCTCCTTTCTCAAGCAATTGACCGAGCCAATACCTAATGTAACCCCGATTGAGGCGCGCCACACGCGTGTGGTCCCCTTCAAGTAACTGGGCACATTTCACATAGCACACCAAAGACTCCTCAATACGGTCCAACAAATAGAGACATCGACCGATATTGCCGTAGAATGGCGCCTCTTTATCAGAAATTGACTCGCCCGATGTCACCACAGATTCCAGTAATTCATCCTCCAAGAAAGCGTCAAGCGCTTCAGTTATCCGCCCTGCATCTCGACGAGCAAGCGCCAAATTGTGCCGCGTCGAGAATCTCGTATCAACCGACGTTGCCTGCTTTAGCTCGCTGCCCTTCTCTCCCCATCTAATGGCTGAATCAAGCTGCCCAACATACCAATCGTGGTAGCATCGTAGATCACATAGCAGAATAAACTGTGAACTTCGACCAGGAATCGATATCTCGTACTTCGTCAGGAACTTCTCGGTCGAATCATGTCCAAGTTGTATCATCGCCGTTAGGCACTTTTCGAAAATATCATCGAACGCCTTGTATGAAGTACACGCCTCTGCCCAATCAATTTGGTCGAATAACCGAACTGTATGCCTGATCATTGCTTCCGAAAAACCCCGATTGATTAGCGGTTCTGCCACCTCGGAAATAGTCGAAATTGCTTCTTCAAAACGCCCAAATGTAGTGTAAATTTCTGCCTTTCGCATCCAGTGCTCCATGATTTCGTATGATGGATCCTGCCACAGTAGTCCCTTGTAACGACCAATCATCCGGTCCAGAAAGCTCAAAATCGTACCGATATATTTTTCTCGGTCACGTTTAGGAAAATTAGTCCGTACAAATTCTCTAATGATTGGATGTAAACCAAGTACGGGTTCTCCTTCTGTCTGCGTGCGTGTTTCAATCAGGTGGAATGATCGTAACGTCCTCAATGCGCGGTTTACTCGGTTTACGTTAAGACCCGGCAACAAGTCAATCAACCGGCGTTCAGGCTCCGGGCGGTCTAACTCCGCCATTGTACGAAGCACGTTCCGCTGTTGATCGTTCAACATTCCCCAGATGGTTCTAGTTGTGTCTGGAAGCGTCGCGCCGCCCCGCCTTACTAGGTCGAGTACTCCCGTAAGACCGCCGGGATGCCGAACAGCCTGCATTGCAATTAGGTTTACCCATAGAGGATGTCCTTCAGTTGTCCTATGTACTTCGTTGGCCAAGTGAGATTCACCACTTTTCACGCCCCGCGCCGTCAATAGCTGCGCAACTTCATTCTCAGAAAGGCCATCAAGCGAAAGTCTCATCGCCCGAGATTCATCCACTCTGACATCTGGTCGGCAAGTGAATACGAGGAGGCTCTGGTGACTACGCGCCTGAGCGCCTGAGATAAGGGAATCGAGAATCTTTACGGGTCGTAGTGTCTCCAGATCAACATATTGGTCTACATTGTCAAAAACAAGTAAAGATCTTCTATCCCGAAGTACGTGAAACAAAACTCCCACCACTGCTTCAATATCGGAAACCTCGATTCTACTTGCTTCCACTGCACCGCAACTCAAGCGTTCGATTAAGCGGAGGATCTGCGTGATAAGCCTATCGCTTTCTTCTCTACAGTCTCTCCAATCCCAGAACTCGAACCGGCTTTCTGACTTAATTGCTTCCTCCATCAGGTAGCGTCCTGCAAGTGCCGACTTGCCTTGCCCTCCTAGGCCTGTAATGAAAGCTACTGGCACATTTAACGAAGCTAGGATATCCAATTCCTGTACTCGCCCGACCCACGGCTCCACAAATAGTGGCCGGTCGGAATCTGCCGTGATCTGTGGTGGCATCGGAACACCAATCTCGATTCGTAGTTCACGCGACTTGGTAATTCTGCTGTAACCCTCTTTCACCGACGTAGTCAATTGCGCCGAACTTCCCAGACTAGAACCATCAGAATAGTTCGCCTTTAGACGGCTATGAATTTGTCGAAATAGGGTACCGCAGTCTACGCCATGGTACAAAGAAACCCTTCCTCTACCAATTCCTGGACCAAGCATCGTAAGAAGTTGCTCATTGGATGCTTCGACCTCGCGTACATTCGGCTTATAAAATGCCCACATAATGTCCGGATTACTCACCGAATCCGACAACAAACCGACAAGAGTTCGAGTAATTACATCATCCCATCCGCCATATCCAACGACGACCAAAGTAGATGTCTTCACAACATGTGCAAGCGAGTTTCCAAGTTGAGGCCTCGGCTGCGCTAACTGCTGTGGAGTGTGAAGGGTATCAGCTCCTTGCCAATAGCCATGAAGATAAACGATGTGCGTGCCTGGCGAGTAAGTTTGACCTAGTCTTCCATCATCGTGAAGCACCGTTCTATAGTGTCGACCACCATGTTTCTGAACGCTCACACCGATTAGAGGATCGAAATTCGTTGTCAAGACAGCCCCGCCAAATATATCTGCACAACTAACCAACAATTGACCAAACGAATCTACCGCCTGCGGAAGAATCCAGGCATCTATGTGCTCCTCAAGCGCCCTGCAGATGGCTGAATCCGCTTGTTTCGCGGACGTTGGAGGTAGATGGGAAGGCCAGTTATCTTCATTCAAGGCCTTCCATACTGCAGTGCGTACGACTCGATTCGCCGCATCTTGTCCTCTTCGCGCGTGTAAGAACCTGAACGCTTGCTGATATTGATTTCCTGTACCTGAACTTAGCCTTCTTTCAAACTGATCTTCTTCGCCTTTGAACTCACTACGGATCAGTTCAATCATACCCGAGACTCCGGGCACACCACGCCCTGACGAGAGATTGTCGGGGAGACATAGTGCAGAGCCGACGAGAAAGGTTACGGTTCTGTCCCGCTCGTTAGCTGCATAACAAATCCGTTCTACGAGGTCTGCCGAAGAGTAGAATTGGTGGTTCATGTCAATCTGCTATACGAGAGCGCATACGCCCGTGAAGACCCGTGCGTCAACGTGATGCGCGGATGGGGGGTTGGATGTTGTCCTTGACACGATCAGTCCCCTCGGTTCCTACGAGAATGAGCGTTAGTTCACCACGTTACGAACGATTTTTCCAGCATTAATCGTCTGTATTCTCATCTGTGAGGACGTTTCGCGCTCATCAGTGCGAGCTTCGCGCCATCCGCGGAGCGGTCGGCTCGATGTCGCGAAGGGGTCGCATTCCAATACGTGCATACAGTCTCATGATCCAAACCGTTTACTCTGTAGGAGGGATAATGTGCGGTACAGCGGGCCGAGGCTAGAGCTTTGGGGCGGAAGGGGGGATGTGGGGGGCGGCGGAAGGGGCGTCGGCGTTCTGGCCGCGGTGGCGGAGCCAGTGGTCCATGAGGACGAGGGCGGTCATCGCCTCCGCGATGGGGGTGGCGCGAAGGCCCACGCAAGGGTCGTGACGGCCGGTCGTCACCACCTCGACCGGCTCGCCCGACCGGTCGATGCTCCGCCCCGGGAGGCGAAGGCTCGAGGTGGGCTTTAGGGCGATGCTCGCGACGATGTCCTGCCCGGTCGAGATGCCACCGAGGATCCCGCCCGCGTTGTTGCGGAGGAACCCTTCCTGGGTGATCTCGTCGCGGTGCTCGGTCCCCTTCTGCTCGACCGAGGCGAACCCGGACCCGATCTCGACCCCCTTGACCGCGTTGATCCCCATGAGGGCCGACGCGAGCTCGGCGTCGAGCTTGCCGTAGACCGGCTCTCCGAGCCCGCGCGGGACGCCCTCCGCGCGCACGGTGATCCGGGCGCCGATGGAGTCCCCCTCCTTCCGGAGCGCGTCCATGAAGCGTTCAAGCTCGGGAACGAGGTCCGGATCGGGGGAGAAGAAGGGGTTGCGGTCCACCTCGTCGAGGTCGACGCGGGCGGGTCGAAGGGGCCCGAGCTGGGCGAGCCAGCCTCGCACCGTGCACCCGAGGCGCTCGCGGAGGTACTTCTTCGCGATCGCCGCCGCCGCCACCCGGACCGCGGTCTCCCGGGCCGACGCCCGGCCTCCGCCCCGGTAGTCGCGGACCCCGTACTTGGCGATGTAGGTGTAGTCGGCGTGCGCCGGGCGAAACACGTCGCGGATCTTCGAGTAGTCTCGGCTCCTCGCGTCGACGTTCTCGATGAGAAGGGCAATCGGGGTCCCGGTGGTGACCCCCTCGAACACTCCGGAGAGGATCCGGACCTCGTCGGCCTCGCGGCGCTGGGTGGTGTGGCGGCTCCGACCGGGGCGCCGCCGGTCGAGGTCGGGCTGGATGTCGGACTCGGCAAGGGCGAGGCCGGGCGGGCACCCGTCCACCACGCACCCGATCGCGGGGCCGTGGCTCTCCCCGAACGAGGTCAACGTGAAGTGTGTTCCGAAGGTGTTTCCGGCCACGCGAGCCTCGCCCCGTCTATCCGCAAACGACTCTGGAGGGCCATTGTAAGGAATCCGGGGGGTCGACACGGTGAGCGCGCGAGCGGCGGCCTCGCGGGAGCACGGGCAACCTGCCCGCGCGCGCCGCCGGTGTTCCTCCACGCTCCACGCGGGCTGGAAGCTCGCGCTCCCGGGAAGCCGTGCTCTCGGAACGGGCGCCAGGAGGGACCGTCGTCAACCGGACGTCGCGCGGGCATCCGGGCCGCGCGCGGCCGGTTCGTAGCGGGGTCAGAAGTCGCGCTGGTTGAGCAGGAAGACGCCTTCGCCCCCCCGCGCCGCGTCGAGCCAGACGAAGGGGAGGTCGAAGCGGGACTCGAGGGCGGCGCGGACGACGGGCGAAGCGCCGACCTCGACGACGAGCGTTCCCTCCGGAGCCAGCCACCGGGGCGCCTCCTCGACGATCCGCCCTACCACGTCGAGTCCGTCCCGCCCGCCGGCGAGGGCGGGCGCGGGCTCGGCCCGGAACTCGGGGGGGAGCCCGGCCATCTCCTCGTCCGGGACGTAGGGGGGGTTGCTCACGATGAGGTCGTACCGCGTCCCGGCGTGGCGGTTCGGTCCGCCGCCGAGTCCCTCGAAGAGATCCGATTCGAGGACCTGGACGCGTCCCTCGAGCCCGTGCAGGGCCACGTTGCGCCGGGCCACGTCGAGCGCGGCCGGCGAGGAATCGACCGCGTCCACCCGCGCGTCCGGGAAGGCATGGGCGCACGCCACCGCGATGCATCCGCTCCCGGTCCCGAGGTCGAGGATGCGCCGCACCCGACCGCCGTCGAGCCAGGGATGGAAGCCTTCCTCGATGAGCTCCGCGAGCGGGGACCGGGGGACCAGCACCCGCCGGTCGACCTCGAACCGGAGCCCCGCGAACCACGCCTCGCCGGTAAGGTAGGCGGCGGGGACCCCCTCCTCGATGCGCCGGTGAAGCAGGGCGACGACCTCGGCCCGTTCGGGGCGGGTGAGGCGGGCGTGGAAGAGCTCGGCAGGGAGCGGTGGGTGGGCCGGAAGGTGCAGGGCGTGGAGGACGAGGGCGAGGGCCTCGTCGACCGCGTTGTCGGTGCCGTGCGCGAAGCAGAGCCCGGCCTCGTTGAACCGGCTCGCGCCGAAGCGCACGAAGTCCGCGACCGTCTTGAGGCCCTTCCCGCCGAGCGGCCGCTCCGCCACGGTTCAGCCGGCCCCCGGCCCCACCGTGGAGCAGCCCGCGCGTCGGTGCTTTCTCGCCCGAACCAGCGAAGCCGCCTCCCGAGTGGCCACGACCGGGATTGGCGGCAGGGCTGGCGGGACGGCCGAGCGATCCCGCGTTGCCGGGCCAGGTGGGGTCGGCGGGAGCATCGGCGCCAGCCGAACCTTCGGGACGGGCGAAGCGAAGTCCGTCACCCCGACCCCGGGCCGTCCGGATTCTCTACGCCGAGTCGGCGGCGGCTGGCGCTTCGCTGCCACCGCCGCCGGACTCGCCGGCGAGGGCCTGGAACATGTCGTTCAGGCGGCGCACGAACCCCGCCGGGTCCTCGAGCTGGCCGCCCTCGCTCAGCAGGGCCTGGTCATGGAGGATCTGCGCCCAGTCCGCGAACCGGTCCCCCTCCTGGTCGCTCATCCGCCCCACGATGGGGTGGTCCACGTTGACCTCCAGGATCGGCTTCGAGCGTTCGACATCGTGCCCGGCCGCCCGGAGGACGTTCTCGAAGTGGGTGCCGAGGGCGTGCTCGTCGGCGACGAGGCAGGCGGGCGAGGTGGTGAGGCGCCGGCTCACCCGCGCGGACTGGACGCGGTCGCCGAGGGCCTCGCCGATCCGCTTGACGAGCGCCTCGCGGTCGCTCGCCGCCTCCGCCGCGTCCTCGCCATCCGTCCCGGTCTCGTCCTCTCCGGCGTCCTTCCCTTCTCCCGCGCCTTCGCCCTCCGCCGCCCCGCCCTCGCCGAGCGACGCGAGGTCGAGGTCGCCCCGGCTGACCGACCGCAGCGGCTTTCCGTCGAACTCGGTGAGATGGCCGACGAGCCACTCGTCCACGGGGTCCGTCAGCAGCAGGACCTCCACCCCCCGCTTCCGGAACACCTCGAGGTGCGGGCTCGAGCGGGCCGCCGTGAGGCTGTCCGCGGTCAGGAAGTGGATCGCCTCCTGGCCCTTGTTCATGCGCTCGACATAGGCCGCGAGGGACACCGCGGGCTCCCCGTCCTCGTCGGCGGTCGAATGGAACCTGAGGAGGGCCGCAATCGCGTCCCGGTTCGAGGCGTCCTCGACAATCCCTTCCTTGAGCACCTTGCCGAACTCGCCCCAGAACTTCGCGTACTTCTCCGCATCGCCCTCCGCGAGCTTGGCGAGGGCCCCGAGGACCCGCTTCACGGTCCCGGACCGGATCGCCTCCACCTGTCGGTTCGACTGGAGGATCTCCCGCGAGACGTTGAGGGGAAGGTCGCTCGAGTCGATCACCCCGCGCATGAAGCGCAGGTACGCCGGGAGCAGGTCCCCGGCGTCCTCCAGGATGAACACCCGCCGCACGTAGAGCCGGAGGCCGCGGCGCACGTTGCGGTCCCAGAGATCGAAGGGAGCGCGCCCGGGCACGAACAGGAGCACGGTGTACTCGACGTTGCCCTCGACCCGCGCGTGGATGGTGTCGAGCGGGGCCTCGAAGTCGTGCGCGACGTGCTTGTAGAACTCCTCGTACTCCTCCTCGGTGATCTCCTGCCGGGGCCGGCCCCAGAGGGCGGTGGCCCGGTTCACCGTCTCCTCCTCGGGAGCGCCCGCCTCCTTCCCGGCGTCTTCGACGTCGCCGTCCTCGTCCCCGTCCCCCGCCTCGCCTTCCTTCGCCATCCGGATCGGGAAGGAGATGTGGTCGGAGTACTTGCGGACGATCCCGCGGAGCCGGAAGCCGTCGAGGAGGTCGTCCTCCCCCTCGCGAAGGTGCAGGGTGACCTCCGTCCCGTGCGCCGGCACCTCCACCGTCTCGACGGTGAACTCTCCGCGCCCGTCGGACTCCCATCGAACCCCCTCGCCGGCCGGCGCGCCGGCCCGCCGGGTGGTGAGGACGACCCGCTCGGCCACGATGAAGATGGAATAGAAGCCGACCCCGAACTGCCCGATGAGCTGCGCGTCCCTGGCCTCGTCCCCAGTGAGCGACTCGATGAAACGCCGGGTGCCGGATCGCGCGATGGTCCCGATGTTCTCGACCACTTCCTCCCGCGACATGCCGATGCCGTTGTCGGCAACCGTCAGGGTGCGCTCCTCGGGGTCGAAGCGGATCGCGATCCGGAGCTCGCCGCCGCCCTCGGTGAGGGAATCGTCGGAGAGGGCGGCGAAGCGCAGCCGGTCCGCCGCATCCGAGGCGTTGGAGATGAGCTCGCGGAGAAAGATCTCCTTGCTGCTGTAGAGGGAACGGACCATGAGGTCGAGGAGTTGGCCGACCTCGGCCTCGTACCGTCGGGTCTCGCGCTTCGATTCGTGCCGGGATTCGCCGCTCATTTCTCACTCTCGCTCGGGCCGGCCGCCGCCGGGGACCTGGCTGGATCTTCAGCCGGATGTTGGGGCGGAACCCCGCTGATTCAACCTGATTCCGCCCAGGGCTCGGGTCGGGACCGCGGACGCTCGGGCACCGCCGGCCTCCAGCGCCGGCCTCCTGGGAACGCGGGCTTCCAGGCAATGGGGCCGGACCGGGGGTTCAGAACCGAAGACCCGCTCCGGCCCCGTTTTCCGTCAATGCCCTGGCCCGGTCATCTCCTTGAATCGGAACAGGAGGTCGAGGGCCTCGCGCGGACTGAGGCCATCCGGGTCGATGGCTTCCAGGGCGTCCCGGAGGGCGTCCGCCCGCTCCCGGCGGCGCTCCGCCTCGGGGTCCGGGGCAGCGGCGGAGTCTCCCGCGAGGTGGCGCGAGGACTCCGCGCCGGGCTCGTGCGCCGACTCCGCGAAGAGGTCGAGCTGCGCCCGGCCCCGCCCCCCACGGTCCTCCGCCTCCAGGCGTTCGAGCTGCCATCGCGCCTGGCGGACCACCTCGCGCGGAACCCCCGCGAGCTCCGCGACCTGGATTCCGTAGCTGCGGCTCGCGGGACCCGGCGCCACCTCGTACAGGAACATGATCCCGCGGTCGTGCTCGACCGCCTTCAGGTGCACGTTCGCGACCGTGTCGTGCTCGACGCCAAGCGCAGTGAGCTCGAAGTAATGGGTGGCGAAGAGGGTGAACGACCGGAGGCGTGCGGCAAGGTGCGCGCCGGTCGCCCACGCGAGGGCGAGCCCGTCGTAGGTGCTGGTCCCGCGGCCGATCTCGTCGAGGAGGACGAGGCTCTCCGCGGTCGCGTTGTTGAGGATGTTCGCCGTCTCGGTCATCTCGACCATGAAGGTCGAACGCCCCCCCGAAAGGTCGTCCGCGGCGCCGATGCGGGTGTAGACCCGGTCCACCGGGCCGATGACCGCGGACTCGGCGGGGACGAAGCTTCCCGCGTGGGCGAGCAGCACGATGTGGGCGGCCTGGCGCATGTAGGTCGACTTTCCGCCCATGTTGGGACCGGTGACGACGAGCATCCTTCGCTCCGGCCCGAGCTCGAGATCGTTGGGCACGAAGGACGTCTCTGCGAACGCCTCCACCACGAGGTGCCTTCCGGCCCGAACCCGGATCCCGGGCTCCTCGCTCAGCTCGGGGCAGCAGAGCCCGAGCTCGACCGCGCGGTCCGCGAGACATGAAAGCACGTCGAACTCGGCGATGGCGCGCGCGCTCGCCTGCAGACGGTCGACCTCCGCGCCCGCCGACTCGACCACCCCCTCGTAGAGCTTGCGCTCGAGGGCGAGCGACCGTTCGCGCGCCCCGAGCACCTGGTTCTCGAACTGCTTGAGCTCCGGAGAGAGATAGCGCTCCACGGACTTGAGGGTCTGCCGCCGGACATATTCGAGCGGTATCCGGTCGGCGCTCGTCGCGCGCGAGATCTCGATGAAATAGCCGTGCACCCGGTTGTAGCCCACCTTGAGCCCCGGCAGCCCGGTGCGGGCCCGCTCGCGCGCCTCGAGCTCGGCGATGTACCCCGTCGCGTCGTCGCCGATGTTGCGCAGGCGATCGAGCTCGGCGTCGAAGCCGGAGGCAATGACCCCGCCGTCGCGAATGGTGAGCGGCGGCGCCTCGACGATGGCCGCCTCGAGGTGCGCCCGAAGCGCGGCGAAGTCGTAGATCCGGGAGGCGAGCTCGGAGGCGAGCGGGCCGTCGACCCCCTCGACCCGCTCGCGCAGCGCGGGGAACGCCCCGAGGGCGGTACGGAGCTGGGCGAGGTCGCGGGGGCGCGCGGTGCCGAGCGCGACCCGGGCGAGGACCCGCTCGAGGTCCCCGACGCAGCGAAGCAGGCCCTCGGTCTCCGGGCCCGCCCCGGCCTCGATCCGCGCGCCAATGAACTGCTGGCGGCGCCGCACCGTGTCCCGATCCCGGAGCGGCCGGCCGAGCCAGCGCTTGAGGAGCCGGCTCCCCATCGCGGTCACGGTCCGGTCGAGGACGCCGGCGAGCGACCGGTCCGCCTCGCCCGAGACGCTCTCCACCACCTCGAGATTGCGCCGGGACACCGCGTCGAGCACCACCGTCTCCTCGCGCCGCTCGGTGCGAAGCCCGGTGACGTGCGGCAGGGGCCCGCGGTTCGTGGTGCGGGCGTACTCGAGGGCGCAGCCCGCCGCGCCGATCCCGAGCTCCAGCGTCTCGCACCCGAACCCGCCGAGGTCCCGGGTCCCGAAGTGATCGAGCAGGAGCCGGCGCGCGCTCACCGCCTCGAACAGCCACGGCGGACGGGGGGTGAGACCCGCATGGCCGGCGAGGACCCCGTCGGTCGCCCATCCGCCGGGCCGAAGGTGATCGTCCGCAACCAGGATCTCGGCCGGCACGAGTCGCGCGAGCTCGGCCGCGAGGGCGCCGTCTCCCTCGCACTCCATGACGAGGAAGTCTCCGCTCGACATGTCGAGCACCGCGAGGCCCCGATCGCCCCCCGGGCCGGGATTGACGGCCGCGAGCAGGCGGTCCCGGCGCTCCTCGAGCAGCGAGTCGTCGGTGACCGTGCCCGGGGTCAGGACCCGGGTGACCTGGCGTTCGACGGGCCCGCGGCTCGTGGCCGGGTCGCCGACCTGGTCGCAGATCGCGACCGAGACGCCCTTTCGCAGCAACCGCGCGAGGTAGCCCTCGGCGGAGTGCGCTGGCACCCCCGCCATCGGGATCGGCTGGCCGTTCGTCTGCCCGCGGGCGGTGAGGGAGATGCCGAGCAGCTCGTGCGCGCGGCGCGCGTCGTCGAAGAAGAGCTCGTAGAAGTCCCCCATCTGGTAGAAGAGCAGCTTGTCCGGGAACTCCGCCTTGATGCGGAGGTACTGCTGCATGACCGGGGTATGCCGCCCGATCTCGCCCGCGGGGGGTGACATGGCCGGAGTCTAACCCGAAGGAATCAACGATCTTCGCGCGAGGGCGTCAAGACACCATGAGGGCGCGAAAGCCAATGATTCTCGCGCGAGCGGGTCGCACGAACCCCGGGACGCCGATGGCGTGGTCGAACCAGCCCGTATGCGCTGTCGACGCGTAACGCGGGAGCACGACCCGCGATGGCGGGGGAACTGGCGGCGCGAGCCGGAAGATCGGTGGTTTCTTCGGGTCGGACCCGTGCGCATCCCGGCTCCGGACCGGAGGGAGAACGAGCGGGTGCGGGGCCGGGGTTCAGCGCTCGAGGTACTGGAACTTGCCCTCCACCCACTCCCAGTCCGCGGCGTCCTCCGGACCGTCCTTCTTCTCCGTGAGCACCGGCCACGTCCGGGAGAGCTCCTCGTTCAACGCCAGGAAGTGGTGCTGGTCCTCGGTGAGATCGTCTTCGGAGAGGATCGCCTCCACCGGACACTCCGGCTCGCACAACGTGCAGTCGATGCACTCGTCGGGATCGATCACCAGCATGTTGGGACCTTCGTGGAAGCAGTCCACCGGGCAGACCTCCACGCAGTCCGTGTACTTGCACTTGATGCACTGTTCGGTGACGACGAATGTCATGCCGGGCGCCGCTCCGGGGGTAGTGGGGGAA
>JAJDXW010000346.1 GCA_022823045.1 Gammaproteobacteria bacterium | reverse complement strand
GCGCTCATCGAGGCCATCGAGGCGACGGAGGCGCACCTTCGCGGCTTGGGCTTCGAACCCGTGGCGCTGATCGGCTCGTCCGGGTTCACGCGCATCAAGGGGCTGAGAGACGCCGTGGAGGCCGTCTATACCAGCGACGAGGCCAAGCGACGCTTCGAGGTGCTGGCCCGGCAGGTGTTCGTACGCTTCAAGGCGCTGCTGATGGAGCCGTCGGCATTTCCGTACGCCGAGCGGCACGACAACCTCGAGGCGATCTACAAGAAGCTCTCGGAGCGGCGCGATACCGCGGACGTGACGGAGCTCCTGAAGGCGCTGCACCGCATCGTGAACGAGGCGATCCGCACGCAAGCGCCGGGCAACGACCAAGCCGAGGGGCTCACCTTCGACTTGAGCCGGATCGACATGGAAAAGCTGCGCGACGAGTTCGCGAAGAAGGTGCGCCACAAGGCGACGGCGCTACAGGACATCCGGGAGATCGTCGAGGAGAAGCTGGCGCAGATGCTGGCACTCAATCCAATGCGGATGGACTACCAACAGAAGTACGAAGAGATCGTCGCCAACTACAACCGCGAGAAAGATCGCGTCACCGTCGAGGAGACCTTCCGGCGGCTGACAGAGCTGATGGAAGAGCTGGACGCGGAGCAACGGCGCGCGGTCGAGGAAGGTCTCAGCGAGGACGAGCTTGCCCTGTTCGACCTCCTCAAGAAGGACGATCTCGGCCGCGCCGCGCGGGAGCGAGTCAAGCAGGCGAGCCGCGATCTGCTCACTGCGATCAACGAACGCCTGAAGGACCTCGACCGCTTCTGGGAGAAGGAACAGACCAAAGCGGACATCAAGGTCTTCATCCTCGACGAGGTTTACGCCAGCCTGCCGACCCCGCCGTTCACGCCCGAAGAGAAGGAGGCGGTGGCGGCCGAGGTCTACACCCACGTCTGGCAGCAGGCCGTCCGCGGCGAGCTCGCGATGGCCGCATAGCCGCTCGCGGATCCCTGACTGTCGGCCGATTCAGAGTTCGGCGCCGTCGCGGCCCGGTTCACGTTCGACGCGAAAGGCGGATGCCGCGCGCGACGAGGCCGAACGTGCCAGAACGCGCCGTGAACGCCGACAGCGCGGGCTGGTCCGTGTGACGTAGTCGCATGCAGCATTCGCGAACGCCAACAGCGCTCGCGAAGATGCCGACGGTCGGGGTGCAATCCTCTTACCAGTTCGCCTCGACGTACTTGAGAGTCTCTTCCGGATCCAGGGCGCGCGAGGTGTTCCCCATGCGGATGTAGAACGTTTTGCCCTTGTCGGTCATCATGAAGACCGGTTCGGGGGACCGTTCGACGTCCACGACGCACACCGACTTGTCCCCGACATCTTCGAACCGGACGCGAAAATTCGGCGCGGTCGTCGCTCCCATGCTTTTCTCGATGAGGGATATCAACAACTGCTCGAACCTGTCTCTCGAATGGTGGGTGAGGGAGAGATCCCGGTCCAACCCGTAAATGCCGCCATCATCTTCGACCCCGATCACCAGGGTGCCTCCCTGCGAATTCATGAACGCGTTTACGGTCTTGAGCGAAGACTGTCGCAGGGCATTGTTCCGCTCGTTCCGTACGGCGTCCCATTGCATCGTGCTCTTGAATTCGAGGACGTAGCTCTCTCCGAGGTTTATGAGATCCGTAATCGGTCGCTGATGTGTCTCCTCGGGCTCGCTGATCAGGCCGACCATGAACTCGTTGAGCTTCCGCGCCATGATTTCTCGCCGGGCCGCGAGAAAATCCGAGAACCGTTCCACCTTCCAAAGTTCGGGTTCGACTGGAATGAACTGGGCCGAGAGCGCGCCCGGATACCGCTCCTCGATCGCCGGCAGGTACTCCGCGGGGGGCTTGGCCGAGATCGATTTGTTGCTCGTTGCGGTAAGGAACGCGCGATTTGCGATTTCGTTGACTGCCTGTCTGTGGGTGTAGTTGTCCGAGTCCCAGCCGTTCCTGTACAGATGTGCCTGCGGAAAGATGTGGTGACTCTGGAGCCCGTAGCTCGCGCCGAGAGTCTGGGCCAGCGGCAAACCGTTGTACCAGTCGACGGCTCCGTGTGCCTTAGCGAGTATGAATGTCGCCTTATACAGCGGGTGTTGGACTCCACGTCCCTCGAAATCCGAATCCTTGACCTCGATACGCCCTCGTTGTTCGACGATGTTTGAACGAAGTGCATCCCAAGGTTCCGTTCCGCGCACCACGAGTTGAACATCTGCTTCGAGCCGCTGGTCGGTCTGTGCGGTGTACCGTGCCCACATCAGGGCGGCATAAAGCCAGTTGGTGGCGTGGCGGATCGACTTTTCGTCCGAAAACCTGCCGTGGTTGATGGACAAGTGGGTCACAAGCGGAATGAGGGCATTACTGGTGTTCAGGTCGTTCGTGGAGTGGATGAACGCCTTCTGCGGCAGGATGGTCATCAGGTAGTCGAGTATCTTCACCAATTTGTTCCACCCGGCCTCGAGCTCCTCGCGGGGCCTGGAGTGGATCGCTTCAAAAAGCGCGCGGTTAGTGACGGTGGCCGTCAGCGCCCGCGTCATGAACGTAAGACTGAAGTCGAACCCGTGGCCGGCACACTCCCCCACCTTGGATTTGAGGGCGCGTCGCGCCTTTGGCCATTTCCCGGTGACGTGAGTCAGGGCGAGCTCGGCATCGGTCAGCTTCGTACCCTGGCTGTTTATCCTGTCGAAGATGTTGATGGACTCATCAAGGTCGGCGTGCGACGGGACGATCTGCTCCGGGAGGTCGATTTCCTTGATGTTCTTGAGGCGCGTCAGATTGTTCATGAGCCTGTCGGCCAACGCCATGGCGTCTTCTTCGCTGCCTGCAGCCTTCTTCTGGGCGATCCGGATTGGACTAATGGCCTGATTCACGTCGAAGCAGGTGGTGACGCGCTGCCAGTAGGGATCGCCATCCATTCGGGACGACTGGTAGTACTGAAAGTCGAGGTCGTTGAGGTTCACGAAAAGGTTGCGCGGGTCGTTCTCGATCTCATCCTCGGTGTAAAAGATGGGAATCTCGCCTTCAATCAACATATGGAGAGTCGTCAGCCGCTGCTGACCGTCGAGGAGCACTTGGACGGTTCCGAGTTTTTCCGGCAGGACATCTATGTTCTTGAGTTCGGGAGGCTTGTCGGTCTTCCAAAGAAGAATGCCGCCGACGGGATAGCCTTTCGCAAGGGATACCATCAACTGCTTCGCCTGATCGAGGGTCCACACATACTCACGCTGGAACTCCGGCAACACCAGGTCCGATTTCCGGATGCTATCGAGCAACTCGCTAATTTTCATGCGTGGGTCCTAGAAACGTGTGGTGAGACATGCCCGTGACTCCTGCACGGACGTGGCATGGTGGTTGTCAGGAAGCCGCTGCGATGTGCTCTCTGGTGGCGCTGCGGTGACGGCAAATGATGCTCGTCCTGATTCCCCATCACCGCCTACGCAACCCGCTCTTCAATCACCAAACTCGGATTGTAGTCGTCGTTGGTCCAATCTTCCACAAGTTTGGGGTCTCGCGAACACTTGCGGAGGCACGGCGACAGCGGGATGAAATCAGGGCTTGACGGTGAGGCGGCGGGGGACGTTCGCGAGGAGCTCCGGAGCGCCGTCCCCGACGACGATGCTCTCGGTGACCTCGAGCCCCCAGTCGTCGAACCAGAGGGCGGTCATGAAGTGGATGGTCATGCCGGCGCGAAGCTCGGTCTGATCGCTTCGCCGGATGCTGAACGTGCGCTCGCCCCAGTCGGGCGGATAGGAGAGCCCGATCGGGTAACCGGCGCGGCTGTCCTTGCGGATGCCGTGCTTCTCGAGGGTGTCGAAGAAGGCGCCCGCCACGTCGCCGCAGGTGTTGCCGGCGCGGGCGCGGCCGAGCCCCTCCTCCATCGCTTCGAGGAGGGTGGCTTCCGCCCGCCGCACGCGGGCCGGCGGCTCGCCGAGGAACACCGTCCGGCACAAGGGGCAGTGGTAGCGGCGGTAGCAGCCCGCGATCTCGAAAAAGGTCCCCTCCCCGGCGCGGAGCGGCTCGTCGGTCCAGGTGAGGTGGGCGGCGGAGGCATCCGGCCCGGACGGGAGCAGGGGCATGATGGCCGGATAGTCGCCGCCCGCGTCCGGCAGCCCCTCGATTCCGACCCGGAGGATCTCGGCCGCGATGTCGTTCTTGCGGCGGCCGGGCTCGGCGATCGCCTCGATCCGTTCGTGCATCCGGGTCACGATCCGGCCCGCCGTCCGCATGTAGTCGAGCTCGCGCGGGGACTTGACGGCTCGCTCCCAGTTGACGAGCCCGGTCGCGTCGACGAATTCGGCGTCCGGGAGGCAGCGCCCGAGCACCGCGTGGGCGGCCGCCGAGTAGTAGTAGTTGTCCATCTCGACCCCGATCCGCATCCGTCCGAATCCGCGCTCGGAGATGACGGAGGCGAGGTGCTCCATCGGGTGCCGCTCGGTGGTCTGGACGTAGTGGTCGGGGTAGGCGAAGACGTTGTCGCGGGCCATGTACACCGTCCGGAGCGCCCCGGCCTCGTCCTGGCTGCGCCCCCACCAGACCGGCTCTCCGGCGGGCGGGACGAGCACGCCCTGGGGAACGTAGAACGACCAGCCGTCGTATCCGGTGAGCCACGCCATGTTCGACGGATCGGCCGCGACGAGCAGCTCGACCCCCGCCGCGTCCATCGCCGCCAACGTCCTCGCGAGCCGCGCCGCATACTCCTCGCGGGTGAAAGGGAGGTCGGGTTCACGCATCGGTGTCAACTCCGGTTGGGCTCAACGCAACAGGGACGGGACCGGGAGCCGGTTGGAGAACGATCCTTCCACGGGACGTATTACGTCAACGAGACGGTGGCAGACCGAAAATCAACGTTCAACACTCGATTCCGCATGTAATCCAGGCCCAGAAGGCCGTCAATACTTGCACTCGGAGGAAGCGTATGCACCAACACCGGGAAGTCGGTCTGCTCATGCCCCAGCGCTGTGATTCGACTGACTGGGAGACGAGGCGTGTATTCCACCCCGCTTCCGGTCGTGACCTGGATGCGGTCTGGAGCCAAAGAAGCGTCGTACCCTGCGATCGCGAGCGGTGCGGCGTTGATCATCGTTCCCGTAGCCCCGGTATCCACCGCCAAGCGCAGCACGATGCTTCCCGAGGGACCGTACAGCTCGGCCTGAACGACAATGAGACCCCGATCGGGATCGAACGGAAAATTCACAGAACCACCGCCGTGCCCTCAGGGATCTGACCTGTATAGACGATGGCCGACCGTTTGGGACGGAGTGACACCGCCTTGCGATAGACCTCATCGCGATCCTTGCTGTGGCACAGCACCCTGCCTTCCAGGATGTTGAGTGCTTCGTCCGTCATCGGATCGCCTATGAGAACCCATTCCGAGTCGAACTCCGACTTGATCTCGGCAAGTGTCATCTCTTTCGTCATGAGCGCCGCCTCCCGAGCCGGCGATTCAGCATTGGAACACCGGTTCGCAGTCTAACCACGCGGATGAGCAACGGCTACGGACAGGCCGCTACGTCATGCATGCAATGCCGACGTTCCGCCGAACGTGGCATCCCGCAATGCCCCCGCTGCGAATGTTGGACGCCTCGATCAGACATCTGCTTGCGAATCTCTGCCTCTTCGACGTCGGCCGACTCAAGGCTCCTGACGCGACTCTCCGGAACCAACCGCTTCGCCCGCCGTGCTAGCCTGATGCCATGGCGACAATCGCTGCACATGAGTTGCCGGACGACCCGCTCGATGCGCTACGCGAGTTGGCTCGTGGCGAGATCGAGCTTGAACGCCTCTGCCGGGGCCGGATTGCGTCCGCGCGAGCCACGGGGGCGACCTGGGAGCAGATCGGCGCCGCTCTCGGCACCACCCGGCAGGGGGCGCGGGAATTCTTCACCCGGGACGCCCGCATCGCGGTTGCCGGCAACACGGGCGGAGACGAGCAGCTTGGCGAAGACGAGGCACAGGAGCTCACCGTAGAGGAAGTGCGCGCCGTACGCCGTCGCCGCCGAAGTTGAACATGCCCCGATGAGGTGAAGATCCGGGGTCGGCTCCGGCGGACAGGAACGTCACACGATCGATTGATTCAGGGCGCCACCACATCGTGAGCCGGTTGTGGCACGATTGACCCGACAGACTTCAGACCCTGGAAACGTGACCGAAGCGACCACACTTCCGCTGCCATCCGAGCGTCCGAGACAGGGGGCTCTGCCCGCGCCGTGCCTGGAGAGCGGCGACCGCCTCACGCGTTGCGAGTTCGAACGCCGCTACGCCACCCGGCCGGACATCAAGAAAGCGGAGCTGATCGAGGGAGTCGTCTACGTGGCATCGCCCGCCCGCGCCACCAGTCATGGAGGTCCTCAATCCGCCGTCCATGGTCTCCTTACCGCGTACGCCGCGTTCACCCCCGGCGTTCTGCCGCTGGACAACGCCACGGTACGATTGGACCTCGACAACGAATTCCAGCCGGACGCCGCCCTCCTCATCCGGGCGGAGTCCGGTGGCCAATCGCGCATCAGTGACGACGACTACGTTGAAGGGGCGCCCGAGCTGATCGTGGAGATCGCGGCCAGCAGCGCTTCCCACGATCTGCACGACAAGCGCAATGTCTATCGGCGCAACGGGGTGCGCGAATACCTGGTCTGGCGCACCCTGGACGAACGCATCGACGGATTCGAGCTCGTAGACGACGAATACCGCCCGCTGCCCCCCGACGAAGCCGGCGTGGTCCACAGCAAGGTCTTCCCGGGTTTGCGAATCGGCGTCCGCGCCCTGCTCGATGGCGACGTTGCCGGGGCGCTCGAAACGGTACGCGCCGGCATTGACAGCCCGGACCACGACGCCTTCGTCATCCGGCTCCGAGAAGCTGCCGGCTCTTGAGGCCACTGCCGGCGCGGAACCTCTTCAACGCTCGCGGACGCACCGAGCTTGCTCGCTGCCAACCCGTCCGCGCCCGTCCTCGATGACGATGTCGACCTCGTTGTGCTCCTTGTCGCGGAAGCGCGAGAACGCGCACCGGTCAGCGGCCCAGCTCGCGAGCTTGCGGAGCTCGCCGTGAACGAAGGTCTCCAGCACCGTCCCGAATGACGTTCGGTCCCGGCGCAAGCGGCCGGGCGCGAGGTCCCCGCGCTGAATTTCGTGCATGATGAGCAGTGAATACGATGCTATATTCGCATTTCAAAAGATGCGATAGCCGGAGCCAGCGATGGACATCACCCAGGACATCCGTCCGCTTACCGAGTTCAAGCGCAACACCACACGGTTCATTTCACGACTCCGGGAAACCGGACGGCCTTCCGTCCTGACCGTAAATGGCAAGCCCGCGCTGGTCGTCATGGACGCCGGGGCGTGGCAGGACTTCCAGGATCGGATCGAGCACGCCCGGACCGTTTCCGCCATCGGCAAGGGTCTCGATGAGGCCCGTGACGGGAAGGGCATGGAGGCGGCGGCCTTCTTCGAGAAGCTCGGCGCAGCCGGGACGTGAGGCGATACCGCGTCATCGTCACGCCTTCCGCCCAGGACGACATCCGGAAAGCGCATGAATGGATTGCGGCGGAGAACCCGGATTATGCGCGCACATGGCTTGACGGCCTTCGGGAGAAGATTCTTGGATTGGAAACCTGGCCGGAATCTCATGCCCTCGCGCCCGAGAGCGACGCCTTCGACCGTGAAATCCGCCAGCTTCTGTACGGACGGGGAACGCCGTGGCGCATCTTCTTCGCAATCGATGGCTCAACCGTCCAGGTCCTGCACGTCCGCCACGGCCGGCGCGACCATTGGCGTCCCTGACTCGGTAACCCAGGGGATGGGTTGACTCCGTTGGCGACGGACGGCGGGGGCCGAAGTGCCCGGCGCGCCGGCCGAGCTCAGAGCCACCGAGAGCGCGACCGGAACCGAGAGCGGCGGCCCAGGGGCCCGGTGCGCCGGACGCGCTCAGAGCCAGTCGGGGACCGGGAGGCCCTTTTCCTTGAGGAACTCCGGGTTGAAGAGCTTCGACTGGTAGCGGGTGCCGTTGTCGCAGAGGAGGGTCACGATGGTGTGCCCGGGGCCGAGGTCGCGGGCGAGGCGGATGGCCCCCGCGACGTTGATCCCGGACGACCCGCCGAGGCACAGGCCCTCCTCCTTGAGCAGCTCGAAGACCACCGGCACCGCCTCCTCGTCCGGGATCTGGTACGCCTCGTCGATGGGCGCGCCGTCGATGTTCGCGGTGATCCGGCTCTGGCCGATGCCTTCGGTGATGGAGCTCCCCTCGGCGTGGATCTCCCCGGTCTTGAAGTAGCTGTACATGCCCGCCCCCATGGGGTCGGCGGCGGCGGTCACGATGTCGGGCCGGCGCTCCTTGAGGGCCATGCTGATCCCGGCGAGCGACCCGCCGGTCCCGATCGCGCACACGAACCCGTCCACCTTTCCGTCCGTCTGCTCCCAGATCTCGGGGCCGGTCCCGAGCACGTGCGCATCCCGGTTCGCGGTGTTGTCCCACTGGTTCGCCCACAGGACGCCGTTCGGCTCCGTTGCGGCAAGCTCCTTCGCGCGGCGCTCCGACGTGCGCACGTAGTTCCGGGGGTCCCGGTAGGGGGCGGCGGGCACCTCCTCGAGGGTCGCGCCGCACAGCCGCAGCATGTCCTTCTTCTCCTGGCTCTGGGTCTCCGGGATGACGATGAGGGTGCGGTAGCCACGCGCGTTGCCGACGAGGGCGAGGCCGATGCCGGTGTTGCCGGCGGTGCCTTCGACGATGAGGCCGCCCGGCGCGAGCGCGCCCCGATCCTCGGCGTCGCGGATGATGTAGAGGGCGGCGCGGTCCTTGACGGAGCCACCCGGGTTCAGGAACTCCGCCTTGCCGAGGATGGTGCAGCCGGTGAGGTCCGACGCCCGTCGGAGCCGGATGAGCGGCGTGTTGCCCACCGCCTCGGTCAGTCCATCCACGATCTTCATCAGCTTGTCCTCCGGGAGCTTCGACCCGCTCCGTCCGCGTGCCGCCCATTCTCCCACATCGGTCGCCGGCCCAGTACGTCCGATTGGACCCGGGACGGGGCGTGGTGTACGGTGCGGCGATGCCGCTTCGTGCGCTCCGCCACCCCGCCGTCCGCGCCTGGTTCGAGGCCGAGTTCGCCGCCCCCACCGCCTGCCAGGCGAAGGCGTGGCCCGAAGTACGGGCCGGCGGACACACCCTCATCGCCGCCCCCACCGGCTCCGGCAAGACCCTCGCCGCGTTCCTCGCGGTCATCGACGAGCTTGCCGAGGAGGCGCGGCGCGGACGCCTCGACGACGCGGTCCGGGTCGTCTACGTGTCGCCCCTCAAGGCCCTCTCCTACGACATCGAGCGCAATCTCGAGGCGCCCCTTCGCGGGATCGCGGAGTGGGCGGAGCGCCTGGGCGAGCCTCCGGTCACAATTCGGGCGATGGTGCGCACGGGCGACACCCCGGCCGCCGCCCGTCAGGCGATGGCCCGGCAGCCACCCCACATCCTCGTCACCACCCCCGAGTCGCTCCACATCCTGCTGACGAGCGAGTCGGGGCGGAACGCCCTCGCCCGGACGCGGACGGTCATCGTCGACGAGATCCATGCCGTCGCGGGCAACAAGCGGGGGGCGCACCTGGCGCTCACCCTGGAGCGGCTGGAGGCGCTCCGCGCCGTGGCGCGGGCGGCGGAGGGCGGTGCGGATCCGGACGCGGACGGGGACCCCGCCGCGCCCGGCGACCACCTCCGGAGCGCGGGCAATGCGCAGCCGGACCTCTTCGGGCCGGCGGAGGGGAGCCGGTGCACATCCCGCGGCGTTGCGAGCGGCGAAACGGAGGCCAGCGCGGACGGCGAGGCGGACGGCGTTCCGGCGGAGGAAGGTCCGCAACCGCTCCGGCGCATCGGCCTTTCCGCCACCCAGCGCCCGATGGACCTCGTCGCGCGCTTCCTTGTCGGGAACCGGAGCGAAACCCCCTGCGCGGTCATCGACGAGGGCTTCCACCGCCTCCGCGACCTCGCCATCGAGCTCCCGTCCTCGCCGCTCGAGCCGGTGATGGCGACCGAGGTGTGGGACGAGGTCTACGACCGCATTGCCGCCCTCGCCCGCGAGCACCGCACGACCCTCGTCTTCGCGAACACGCGCCGGCTCGCCGAGCGTGCCGCCCGCGCCCTCGCCGAGCGCCTCGGCGAGAAGGAGGTCGCCTCCCACCACGGGAGCCTCTCGCGCGAGCGGCGGTTCGAGGCCGAGCAGCGCCTCAAGGGCGGCACCCTCACCCTCCTCGTCGCCACCGCGTCGCTCGAGCTCGGCATCGACATCGGCGACGTCGACCTCGTCTGCCAGCTCGGCACGACCCGCAACATCGCGACCTTCCTGCAGCGGGTCGGCCGCTCCGGGCATGGGATCGAGGCGACCCCGAAGGGACGCCTCTTCCCCCTGAGCCGCGACGACCTCGTGGAGTGCGCGGCCCTCTTCGACGCCGTGCGCCGGGGAGAGCTCGACACCCTCTCCCTGTCCGAGCGTCCCCTCGACGTCCTCGCGCAGCAGATCGTGGCCGAGGTCTCGGGACGCGAATGGGAGACCGGTGAGCTGCTCGCCCTCATCCGGCGCGCCTGGCCGTACCGGACCCTCGAGGACGAGGCGTTCGAGTCGGTGGTCGACATGCTCGCCTCCGGATTCACCACGCGGCGGGGGCGCCGCGGGGCGTTCGTCCACTGGGACCGGGTGAACGGCCGGCTCCGGGCCCGGCGGGGGGCGCGGATGGCCGCCCTCACCAACGCGGGGACGATCCCGGAGAACGCCGACTACGCGGTGGTCCTCGAGCCCTCCGGAACGGTCATCGGCACCCTCAACGAGGACTTCGCGATCGAGACCCTGCCCGGGGACATCTTCCAGCTCGGTCTTCACTCCTGGCGCATCCTCCGGGTCGAGTCGGACCGGATCCGGGTCGAGGACGCGGGGGGGCAACCCCCCACCATTCCGTTCTGGATCGGCGAGGCACCGGCCCGGACCGACGCTCTCTCTCAAGCGGTGTCGAGGTTGCGGGAGACCGTCGGGCGCCTCGTCGCGGGCGGGGACGGGCTGGCGGACGGGATCGAGCGGGCCGTCGCCTGGACGACGGGAGAAGCCGGCCTTCCGGAGGAGGCGGCGCGCCAGCTCGTGGACTACCTCGCGGCCGGGCAGGCCGCGCTCGGGGTCATGCCGTCGGCCGCGCACCTCGTCATCGAGCGCTTCTTCGACGAGTCGGGCGGCATGCAGCTCGTCATCCACTCCCCGGTCGGGGGGCGGGTCAACCGGGCGTTCGGACTCGCCCTTCGCAAGCGCTTCTGCCGGCGCTTCAACTTCGAGCTCCAGGCGGCGGCCACCGAGGACAACATCGTCCTCTCCCTCGGGGAGACCCACAGCTTCGCGCTCGACGAGGTGCCGGGGTACCTCGCGAGCGCGAGCGCCCGGGACGTGCTGGTCCAGGCCCTGCTCGACGCGCCCCTGTTCAACGTGCGCTGGCGCTGGAACGCGAACGTCTCGCTCGCGGTCCCGCGCCGATTGGGCGGGCGCAAGGTCCCGGCCCCGATCCAGCGGATGCAGGCCGAGGATCTCGTCGCGGTGGTGTTCCCCGACCAGATCGCGTGCGCGGAGAACCTCGGAGG
>JAJDXW010000357.1 GCA_022823045.1 Gammaproteobacteria bacterium | reverse complement strand
TGGAAAATCGATTGCAATAGCATTCTCGGATCAAAATCGGAGACTTCGCAGCTGGGATCTACTTGACGGCACGGCCCGCCGCGTCGGCGATCCGGCCCGCGTTGTCCGCCATTTCGGTGACCCCGAGGAGCCCCACGTCGGGCATGCCGAGCCGGCTCGCGGTGGTGCCGGCCCCCGTCATGTAGAGCGCGTCGAAACCCTGCTCGGCGACGAGGCGCGCGCCCACGCACTCGGCGACCCCGGGCGCGACGAGGAGCTCCGGCGCTTCGATGAGCCGGCGGAGGCGGGTGGTCATTCGTTCCATGGGAGGGTCTCCGGTCGCGGGGTGGTGGATGATTGAGCGGCGGATCATAGGTCATCGGAAATCGGGGCCGGAAAATGGAGTCAGATTACGATTTCCCACCTCTCATGCGGCCGGCTCCACGGTTCCGGAATTCATACTTTGACCCGATTTTGGTCATCCGGCGTGTACGGGGCCGGCCGGGCACGAAGGCGAAGGGCCAGGTAGACCGCTTCCGCCCCGTAGCCCGCGAACCAGGCGGCGAGCCCGAGGAGCGCGCCGTCGAGGTC
Source organism: Gammaproteobacteria bacterium (assembly GCA_022823045.1). Classification (GTDB taxonomy): domain Bacteria; phylum Pseudomonadota; class Gammaproteobacteria; order HK1; family HK1; genus JAJDXW01. The sequence continues at coordinate 8,306 of JAJDXW010000357.1, read as the reverse complement.
GGCGGCGGCGAAGGCGACGCTGCCGACCAGGGCCGCGACGACGAGCCGGCCGGCCCCGGTGAGGGCGAGGCTTCCGGTGCGGCGCGCTCCGGCGAGGAAGCCGCGAAGGAGGGCGGAGAAGCCCCACGCGGCGGCCATCACGAAAGCGAAGCGCATGGCCGGCGCGCACGCCGCCTCGAGCTCCGGAGAAAGTCCCATGAGGCTTCCGAGCACGACGTGGCTCGCCGGGGTGTCGAAGAGCCCGACCGCGACGAGGGCGAACACCACGACCACCTGCACTGCGAATCGCCGGAGGGCCGTCCGGTCGGCGGCGGTGCGGGCGAGCGTCTGCGCGGTATGGAGGAGGTTTCGCATCGGGCTCATCATCAGGCCGGTGAGGCCGTGCACGACTCCGAATGCGGCGAGGGCGAGGTCGGGGTCGAGGAGCCGGCCGAGGAAGATGCTGATGACGAACACCGTACCCATCTCCGCCGACGAGTTGAGCATGAGGGGCCAGGCGAATCGCCACAGCTCGCGGATGCGGGGGGCGGGGCCGGCCACGGCCGGGAAGGCCCGGAAGTAGCGCGCCGCGAAGAGGCCCGAGACGACCGCCTCCACCGCCATGCAGGTGACGAGGGCGGCCGCCCCCGCCGCCGCCCCCGACACAAAACGGGGAAGGAGCACCAGGGAGCCGCCGAGAGAGGCGAGCCGGGCGAGGGTGCTCCACGAGATGAGCATGGTGCGGCGGTTGATCATGAGCACGCCGAAGGTGAACGCGCGGGCGATGAGGAAGGGGGCGCTCAAGGAAAAGACGAAGGTCGCGAGCTTCGCCTCCCGGACCGCGGCGGGGCTCGCGCCGAACAGGCTGCCGTAGAGCCAGTCCCCGGCCGCGGTGAACGCCACCGCGAGGGCGAGGGCTACCGGACCGGCGGTGATGAGGCAGAAGAAGCGGAGCAGGGGGAGGATCGAGCGGCGGTCCCGCAGCCAGGAGATGGTCACGAGGTAGGAGACCTCGGTCGCGCTCCCGCAGGCGTAGTAGGCGGTGAACGCGACGTTGAACCCGGCGAGGCTCGTGGTGGCGTCGGGAAGGCGGGCGAGGAAGGCGTGGATGACCGATTTCGAGATCGCGTTGAGCTCGGTCATGAAGATGAGGGGCGCGAAGAAGCGCCACGCCGCGCGGACCGTGACCGGGGCCACGCCGGTCGCGGCGGCGGACGGTTTCCCGGCTCGCGCGGCGCCGCGCGAAGGCTCGGGCCCCCGATCGGAACCCGGCTCGGAACCCGCCTCCGAACCGCGCACGGGCGCTCGTGCCGTTCGCGGCACGGTGGGTCGCGTGCGAGGCGCGGAGGCGGGCGGCGCGGGGATCTCCGACGGCTCCGGGTCGCCCTCCGGGGTGCGTTCCCGGGTCACGCGGCCGCCCGAGGAAGCGAGGACGCCGGCCCTATTCGATGGGGATCATCACGTTCTTCTGGAACGCGGGGCGCTCCGTCAGGCGCTGGTACCAGGCTTCGAGGTTCGGCATCGACGGGCGCTCGTCGACGAGGTTGAACCAGCGATGGGCCTGCGGCCCGATGGGGATGTCGCCCATGGTGAAGTCGTCCCCGGCGACGAAGGTGCGGCCCTCGAGGTGGCGGTCGAGCATGCCCCACACCTCGTAGCCGCGCTCGATGCCGGCGTTGATCCGGTCGTGGTCCCGCTCCGCCTCCGGGGTTCGCACCAGGCCCCAGAACACCGGCAGCATCATGGGCGCGCACGTCGTCTGCTGCCAGTCCATCCAGGTGTCGGCGGTGGCCCGGACCCGCGGGTCGGTCGGGCAGAGCGAGCCGTGGCCGAACTTCTCGCAGAGGTACCGGGTGATGGCGTTCGACTCCCAGAGCACGTAGTCGTCCTCGACGAGGGTCGGCACCAGCCCCGTCGGGTTCATCGCGAGGTAGACGGGCTCCCGGTTGCCGCCGAACTTACCGCCGACGTCCTCGCGCTCGTACTCGAGTCCGAGCTCGTCGAGTACCCAGACCGGCTTCATCACGTTGCCGGAGGTGCGGCGTCCGAGGATCTTGAGCATCGCGGGGCTCCTTCGGGAGGCAGCAGAACGGGAACGAGACTTTACACGGTGAGGTAGGTGCGCCGCATCGCCTCGTCCGCCATCAGCTCGTCGATCGTGCACTGGTGGCGGATACGGCCCTTCTCGATGATGTAGGCGCGGTCGGCGACCTTCATCGCGAAGTTGACGTTCTGCTCCGAGAGGACGATCGCGAGCCCCTCCTCCTTGAGCTCGCGGATGGCGCGCACCATCTGCTCGACGATGACCGGGGCGAGCCCCTCGGAGGGCTCGTCCAGGAGCACGAGGGCCGGGTTGCCCATCAGGGTGCGGGCGATGGTCAGCATCTGCTGCTCGCCGCCGCTCATCTGCCCGGCCGTGCGGTCTCCCATCCCCGCGAGGTTGGGAAAGAGCTCGAAGAGGCGCGCGGGGGTCCACGCGGTGAGGCCGGGGCGGGGGGGCTGGCGTCCCACCTCGAGGTTCCCGTTCACGGTGAGCGACGCGAATACCCGGCGTTCCTCCGGGACGTAGCCGAGCCCGCGCCGGCAGATCCGGTGCGGCGGCTCGCCGCTGATGCGGGCGCCGTCGAGCTCGACCGTGCCCTCCGCGGGCCGCACGATCCCGATGATGCTCTTCAGGGTGGTCGACTTGCCGGCGCCGTTTCGCCCGAGAAGCGCCACGACCTCGCCGGCCGCGGCGTCGAGGGAGACGCCGTCGAGGATGTGCGCGCGCCCGTAGTAGCTGTGGAGATCCCGTACGCTAAGGCGCATGTCCTGCGTCCTCCTCACGCATCGGAAACGTCCTCCGAGCCGAGATAGACGGCCCGCACGCGCGGGTCCGCGCGCACCGCCTCGGGCACCCCGTCGGCGATGAGTCTCCCCCGGTCGAGGACCAGGATGTGGTCCGCGTGGCGGAACACCACGTCCATGTCGTGCTCGGTGAAGAGGACCGCGATGTTGCGCTCGGCGACGATCCCCGCGGTGAGCTGCATGAGCTCGATGCGCTCGCGCGGAGACATCCCCGCCGTCGGCTCGTCCATGAGGAGGAGCGAGGGCGCGTTGGCGAGCGCGACGGCGAGCTCGACGCGCTTCAGATCTCCGTAGGCGAGCACGCTGCACGGGCGGTCCTCCTGCTCCGCCATGCCCACCCGCTCGAGCAGGGCGAGTGCCTCCTCGCGGTACTCGGCGGACGCCCGCCCCCGGAGCGAGAGCAGGCGGCGGTGGTGGCTGAGGAGGGCCATCTGCACGTTCTCGCACACCGTCATGCTCGGGTAGGTGGCGGTGATCTGGAACGTGCGGCCGACCCCGAGCCGCCAGATCCGGTGCGGCGCGAGGCCGACCAGCTCCTGTCCGGCGAACCGGATGGAGCCCCGGTCGGGCGCGAGCTGGCCGTTGATGATGTTGAAGCAGGTGGTCTTGCCGGCTCCGTTCGGCCCGATGAGGGCGAGGAGCCGCCCCCGGTCGAGGGTGAAGCTCACGTCGTCGACCGCCTGCACCCCGCCGAACGCGCGCGAGAGCCCGCGGACCTCGAGAAGGGGCGAGGCGGCCCCGTCCGCCGCGGCGCCCGGACGTCTGTCGGCGTCGCGGCCGCCGCCCGGTGCGGGGGTCATGTCTCCATCTCCCGGATCCCGAACCACGGACCCGCGCGGGCGCGGAGGAACCCCGCGATCCCCTGGGGAAAGGCCACCACGATCGCGATGATGAGGGCCCCGAGGATGAGCCGCCAGTACTCGAAGCGCCCGATCTCGTCCTGGAGCCACGTGAACGTCGACGCCCCGGCGAGCGGCCCGAGCATCGTCTTGACGCCGCCGAGAAGCACCATGATGAGCGCGTCGAACGAGCGGGGAATGGACATCTCGTCCGGAAAGACGCTCCCCTTGGAGAACACGTAGAGCCCGCCCGCGAGCCCCGCGAGCATCCCGGAGAACGCGAACGCGAACCACTGCTGGCGCTGCACGTCGATGCCGATGGAGGCGCTTCGCACGACCGAGTCGCGGCAGGCCCGCATCGCGTACCCGAAGGGCGAGTGGAGCACATACTGGAGGGCGAGGATACCCCCGGCCGAGGCGAGCACCGAGAGGTAGTAGAAGGCGAGGCGGTCGCTCGCCCACTCGCTCGGCCAGATCCCGAGAATGCCGTCGTCGCCCCCGGTGACCTCGCCCCACTGGAACACGATCGACCACCCGACCTGCGCGAAGGCGAGGGTCAGCATGGCGAGGTAGACCCCGGTCAGGCGCACGCAGAACCAGCCGAAGACGAGAGCGAGCACCCCGGCCATTGTGGGGGCGAAGAGAAGCGCGACCTCCATCGGAGAGCCCGCGTACTTGACGAGGAGGGCGGCCGCGTACGCGCCCCCGCCGAAGAAGGCGGCATGCCCGAACGAGACCATGCCCCCCGGACCCATCGCGAAGTGAAGGCTTGCCGCGAAGAGGGCCATGATCGCGATCTCGACCGCGAGCACCAGGGTGAAGTCTTCCGCGAACCCGGGGAGCGCGAGGAGCGCCGCGAGGAGCGTGAGGCCGGCCGCCCGGAGCCGGGGCGGGGGCGGGCGAAGAGGCGGCTCGGGCGGCCCGACCTGTCCGTGCTGCCCCGGCGCCTCCGGCCGGCCGAGCAGCCCCCACGGCCGGAAGATGAGGACCACCGCCATCACCACGAACATGAGCACGAGGGTGCTCTGGGGGAGGACGAGGATCCCGAACGCGCCGAGCTCGGAGATGAGCACCGCGGCGAGGAACGCACCCGCGATGCTCCCCATCCCGCCCACCACCACCACGAAGACGGCGGCGAGGATGTTGAAGTCCATGAGGAGGTCGGCGCCCCCCTTCGGGAGCTGGGCGGCGCCGCCGAGGCCCGCGAGCATCGAGCCGAGAAAGAAGGTGCCGGTGAAGAGCCACGCCTGGTTGACCCCGAGCGCGCCGACCATCTCCCGGTCCTCGGTCGCGGCCCGGACGAGGGTGCCCCAGCGGGTACGGTGGAAGAGCAGCCACAGGGCGCCCAGCACGAGGAGGCTCAGCACGATGAGGGCCAGATCGTACTCCGGGAGCCGGGTGCCGAGGATGTTCACCGTGCCTTCGAGCCCCGGCGCGGCGGGGCCGAAGAGGTCCTCCGCCCCCCACACCAGGAGGGCGAGGTCCTGGATGACGAGGATGACCCCGAAGGTCGCGACGAGCTGGAAGAGCTCCGGGGCCTGGTACACCCGGCGGAGGATGAGGAGCTCGACCACTACCCCGATGATCCCGACCCCCACCCCCGCGAGGAGGACCGCCACCCAGAAGCCGAACGCGCCGGCGAGGTGCTCGACGAGGGTGTACGCGATGTACGCCCCCAGCATGTAGAACGAGCCGTGCGCGAAATTGACGACCCGGGTCACCCCGAAGATGATGGAGAGCCCCGAGGCGACCAGGAACAGGGCCGACGCGCTCGAGAGGCCGGTCAGCGCCTGGACGAGGTAGAACCCGAGGTCACTCACCGTCCCGGCCCCCGCCGCGCATTCGACCCCGGCGGCGCGGCGTGGGGAGGCTTGGCCGCGATCAGATCGCTGCCGTGTGCGTGTATCTGCTGTGAAATGTCCCTGCCGCCCTCACGTTTCCCCGCCGAGCACCTCGACGACCTCGGCCACGACCTGCAGCAACCCTCTTCCTGCGCGGGTCAGCACGATCGGTTCGAAGTCGGGGTTGGCCGGGTGGAGTGTAATCCTCGCATGCTGCCAGGAGTCTCCAGCGCCGGTCGTTTCGCTCTCATGGCGTTTGTCGGGAAGTCCGGTGCAGCTCTTCAACTGCATCGCGGTCCCGGACATCTTCATGTTCCTGCCGCGACTCTTCGGCTACGCGCAATCACCTCCCGCTGCGCGGGAAACGGCGGCAGGCCCTGCCGCCCGGTTGAAGGGGCCGATACGCAGGGTCGAAGACCGACCGGGTCCGCCGCCGTGCGATGATCCGAGGCCGGCACGCGATGCAATCGGGTCCGGTATGGGTCTTCAGCGGCCCCTCCATCCTCTTGCCGGACGGCGGCCTCCCCGCCGCCCTGGGGACGACTGGGTCATCGAGACGCTCGAACCATGAGGAGATGCGGACGGTGACGGGAAGATGGGACGTTCAGCGTGACGCCGAGCGGGCCTTCGCCGTTCTCGAACGGGGCGGGATCGCGATCATGCCGATGAGCGTCGGCTACACCGCGACCGGGGGGTCGGCCGCGGCACTGAAGAAGATATTCGACACCAAGCGGCGGGCGCCTTCGAAGCTGAACGCGATGCTTGGCGATCTGGACCTGCATCGCGAGCTTCACGTCCTCGATCAGCGAGGATGGGACGTCGCCAGCGTCCTGATTGAAGACTGCGACCTTCCGCTTGGCGCGATCGCTCCGGCGAGGATGGACCACCCCATCCTGCGCAAGATGGAGCCGGAGGCGCTGGAGGCGTCCACGAGCGAGGGCACCGTGCTCATGTTGATCAACGCGGGTCCGTTCCACGCCGCCATCACCAGCCTGAGCCGGGAGTCCGTGCATCCGCTGTTCGGCTCCTCCGCCAACCTTTCGCTGTCCGGCACGAAGTTTCGGGTGGAGGATGTCGAGCCGGAGCTGATCGCGATCGCCGACATCGTCATCGACCACGGGCTTCGCTTGTATCACCTGTACCGTGCGTCATCGACCCTGCTCGACCTGGAGACGTTCGAGGTCGTTCGCTATGGGGCCTGCTTCGAGCTCATCGCCGACGCCCTGAAACGCGGTTTCGGGATCGAACTGCCGCCGCCGCCACCCGGCCACATCCGCGACTTGGTCGGCGACCTCCCCTGACACTTCGAGCGGCCCGGGCTCTCACAATCCAGCGAGGCTGCGCCGCGCACCGGCGGGATATGTTCGGAGCCACCCAGCTCATCCGAACCGCGGCACACCATGCCGGTCGCACCCTCGCACCCCTCATGCTGGAAACCCGCTTTGAAAACTCATCTGTCAATCTCCGGGCCGCTCAAGGCATCAAGCAAGAGCAACGGTCCGGACCGGTTCTGCGAGCGCCGGTGGTCGCGGTCACGAAGCAGCGGGCCGGATTCGGCCCCGGACCGCTGCTTCGCTCCGGTCAGGCCGTCAGCCGGCGGGGCGCATCGCGCGGACCTCGTCGTCGGGCGGGAAGTGGTTCGCGCCGTCCTCATAGGTCCAGTCGACCATGATGCCGCGCCCGTCCTCGAGCTTCGTCCAGCCGACGTACGCCCCCATGGTGGACTGGTGGTCGAGGGCGCGGAAGGTGATCGGCCCGGTCGGGGCGTCGAAGCCGAGCCCCTCGAGGGCATCCACCATCGCCTCGGTGTCGGTGCTGCCGGCCTTCTCGATGAGGGCCTGGATGGTCAGCATCGTGTTGTAGCCGACGATGGAGCCGATCCGCGGGTAGTCGTCGTACTTCGCCTGGTAGGCGGAGAGGAACGCATCGTGCTCGGGGGTGTCGATGTCGTACCACGGGTAGCCGGTGACGAGCCAGCCTTCCGGCGCCTCGCCCTTGAGCGGGTCGAGGTACTCCGGTTCGCCGGTGAGGAGGCCCACCACCAGCCGGCCCTCGAAGAGCCCGCGGAGCTTGCCCTCGCGCACGAACTTGGCGAGGTCGCCCCCGAACGTCACGTTGTAGATCGCCTCGGGCTCCGCGGCGGCGAGGGCCTGCACCTCCGCGCCCGCGTCGATCTTGAAAAGACCCGGCCACTGCTCGGCCACGAACTCGACGTCCGGCCGGATCGCGGTCAGCACCTTCTTGAACGCGGCGACGGCGTCCTTGCCGTAGGCGTAGTTGGGGGCGATGGTGGCCCAGCGCTTCGCCGGGTTCTTCGCCGCCTCGCTCGCGAGCATGGACGCCTGCATGTACGTGGAGGGCCGGAGCCGGAAGGTGTAGCGGTTGCCCTTGGCCCACACGAGGGCGTCGGCGAGGGGCTCCGCCGCGACGTAGAGCACCTTCTTCTCCCCCGCATACGAGGTGAGGGCGAGCCCGATGTGGGAGAAGAGGGTGCCCGAGATGAGGGCCACCCGGTCCTTCGAGACGAGCTCCTCGGCGATCTTCACCGCCTCGCCGGGCTTGCCCGCATCGTCGCGCGACACGAGCTCGAGCGGCCGGCCGAGCACCCCGCCCGCCGCGTTGATCTCCTCGATGGCGAGCTCGACGCCCATCTTGTAGGGGACCGTGTGGGCGGGAAGGCGCTTGTAGCTGTTGATGTCGCCGATCCGGATCGGGTCCGCCGCAATCGCGGCGGAGGGAGCGACCCCCGCCCCGAGGACGAGCACGAGGCCGGCGAGGATGGCGTGGAGAGCGGGGACGG
>JAJDXW010000290.1 GCA_022823045.1 Gammaproteobacteria bacterium | reverse complement strand
CGGAAACACCGGGCGCAATACCACCATCGTGCGCTCGAACTACCAGCTCGACGACAACGCGCGCTTCTACGAGCACTCCCTTCGCCTCTGGGAGGGACTGAGCCGCGACCTCAACTACAACGTGATGTTCTCGCAGCGCGGGGTGCTCAACCTCGCCCACGCCGACAGCCAGATGGACGCCTTCGCCCGGCGCGGCAATCGGATGCGGCTCAACGGGATCGACGCGGAGCTCCTCGACCGGCGGGCGGTCGCGAAGTACGTGCCGCTCCTCGACACCTCGGACAACGCTCGGTTCCCGGTGCTCGGGGGCCTGCTCCAGGGGCGGGGCGGGGTCGCGCGCCACGACGCGGTGGCGTGGGGCTACGCGCGCGCGGCGGACGCCCTCGGGGTCGACATCGTGCAGGACTGCGAGGTCGTCGGCTTCCGCATCGACGGGGGCTGCGTCACCGGGGTGGAGACCACCCGGGGGGCGATCGAGGTCGAGCGGGTGGGGCTCGCGGTCGCCGGCAACTCGGGCCGGGTCGCGGGGCTCGCGGGGCTCACTCTCCCCATCGAGTCGCACGTCCTCCAGGCGTTCGTGACCGAGCCGGTGAAGCCGCTCCTCCACCACGTGGTGACGAGCGGCGCCATCCACTGCTACATCAGCCAGACCGACAAGGGCGAGGTCCTCCTCGGCGGCGACCTCGACGGCTACAACTCCTACGCCCAGCGCGGGAACCTGCCGGTCATCGAGCACGTGTCGCAGGGTGCGGTCGCGATGTACCCCGCGCTCAGCCGACTTCGCGTCATGCGGTCCTGGGGCGGGGTGATGGACATGACCATGGACGGGAGTCCGATCATCGGGAAGACCCCGGTCGAGAACCTCTTCATCGACGGCGGCTGGTGCTACGGGGGGTTCAAGGCGACCCCGGGCTCGGGGTGGGTCTTCGCCCACACCATCGCCCACGGCGAGCCGCACGATTTGAACGCGGGGTTCAGCCTGGACCGCTTCGCGACCGGCCGGACCCTCGACGAGCATGGACACGGGCCGACCCCGAATGCCCACTAGCAAGCGATCGGCGGAGGCGGCGAGATGTTGCTGATCCCTTGTCCGCACTGCGGGGAACGGGCCCAGGTCGAGTTCGCCTACCGGGGCGACGCGACCCGGCAGCGCCCGCCGGACGGGGCGCCCGACGAGGTGTGGTACGAGTACGTGTTCCTCCGCGACAACCCCCGCGGGCCGCACCGGGAGTGGTGGTTCCACCATGGCGGGTGCGGACGGTGGATCCGGGTGACCCGGGACACCGCGACCCACGAGGTGCTCGGGGCGGTGCCGGCCGTCGTGCCGCCGGAGGTGGGTGCCGAGACCGGAGCGGGGGCGGAATCAGAGGCCGGCTCCCGGGAGGACGGAGCGTGAAGCTCCAGCGCTTCCGAAATCTCGCGGGCGGGCTCATCGACCGCGACGAGCTCATCGAGTTCACCTTCGACGGCCGTCACTACTTCGGCTACCGGGGCGATACCCTCGCCTCGGCCCTCCTCGCGCACGGGGTGCGCCTCTTTGGCCGCAGCTTCAAGTACCACCGGCCCCGCGGGGTGATGGCGGCGGGGGCGGAGGAGCCGAACGCGCTCGTCACCGTGGGGGAGGGCGCCCGCGCGGAGCCGAACCTCCGGGCCACCCAGGTCGAGATCGAGCCGGGCATGGCGGCGCGGAGCCAGAATCGCTGGCCCTCCCTCGCCTTCGACCTCGGGGCGGCGGCGGGGCTCGCCTCCCCCCTCTTCCCCTCCGGCTTCTACTACAAGACGTTCATGTGGCCGTCCGCCCCCGGGGGCTGGCTCTTCTACGAGCGGTTCATCCGACGGGCAGCGGGGCTCGGGCGCGGTCCGGTGGTCCCGGACCCGGAACGCTACGACAAGACCCACGACTTCTGCGACGTGCTGGTGGTGGGGGGCGGCCCGGCCGGCCTCGCCGCCGCCCTCGCCGCCTCCCGGGCCGGCGCGCGCACCATGCTCGTCGAGGACGGCCCCCGGATCGGCGGCACCCCCCTCGGGGAGCGTGTCTTCGCCGAAGGACGGCCCCTCGTCGAGTGGCTGGGCGAGATGGAGGCCCGGCTCCGGGAGGACTCCCGGGCGACGGTCCTCACCCGGGCGACCGCGTTCGGCTACTACGACCAGAACCTCGTCACGGTCGCGGAACGGCTCCCCGGAGATCCCGGTCAGCGCCTGCGGATGGTGCGGGCCCGCGAGGTCGTGCTCGCGACCGGCGCCCACGAACGCCCTATCGTCTTTCCCGACAACGACCGGCCGGGGGTGATGCTCGCCTCGGCCGCGCAGGCCTTCGCCAACCGCTACGCCGTGCGGGTCGCGACCCGCGCGGTGGTGTTCACGAACAATGACGCCGCGTACGCGGCGGCGGCGGACGTGGCGCGCGCGGGGGTGGAGGTGGCGGCGGTGCTCGACGCCCGCTCCGGCGGCCCGGGTCCGGCGGCGCGGGCGGCCATCGAGGAGCTCGGCATCGAGGGCCAGGCGGGGGTGGTGGTGGCCGGGGTGCGCGGTTCGGGGACGGTGCGGGCCGCGGTGGTCCGCAACCGCGACGGCGACCGGCTCTTCGGCGGTCCGCGCCACATCGCCTGCGACTCGATCCTCGTCTCCGGCGGATGGACGCCGGCCGTTCACCTCGTCGCGCAGTCGCAGGGCCGGCTCGCCTGGCGCGACGACCTCGGAGCCTTCGTTCCCGGCGAGGCGGGGCAGCGCCAGCGCTGGGCGGGAGCCCTCACCGGAGAGGCGTCGCTTGCCGCGGCCTGGGAGGCGGGAACCCGGGAGGGAAGGGCGGCGGCGTCCGACCTCGGCCTTCGGCGGCGGCGCGGCTCGCGCGTCGATCTTCCTCCCCTCGACGATGACGGCGCGGCCGGCCCACCGGACGGGTCGGGCACGTCGGCCGCGCTGCCGGTCGCCCCCTGGGAGCCGCTCTGGGCGGTGCCGGGATCGGAGAAGGGCAAGGCGTTCGTCGATCACCAGAATGACGTGACCGCGGCCGACGTCGAGCTCGCGGTCCGCGAGAGCTACGCCTCCGTCGAGCACCTCAAGCGCTACACCACCCTCGGCATGGGCACCGACCAGGGGCGGACGAGCAACGTCAACGGCCTCGCCCTCCTCGCGCGCGCGCGCGGTGCGCCGATTCCGGAGGTAGGTCACACCACTTATCGCCCCCCGTACACCCCGGTCACCCTCGGGCTCATCGCCGGCGAGGAGACCGGGCCGCACCTCTCCCCGGTCCGCGAGACCCCGATGCACGACTGGCACGTCGCGGCGCTTCGGGGCGTGGAGCGCGGCATGCGTCCGGTGGGACTGTGGCTCCGTCCCCACTCCTACCCCCGCGACCGGGAGACCCCCCTCGAGGCGTCGTGGCGCGAGGCGGTCCACGTCCGCGAGGCGGTGGGGCTCGTGGACGTCTCCACCCTCGGCAAGATCGAGCTCGTGGGGGACGACGTCGCCGAGTTCCTGGAGCGGATGTACGTCAACCGGTGGCAGTCGCTCCGGCCCGGGCGGAGCCGCTACGGCCTCATGCTCCGCGAAGACGGGCACGTCCTCGACGACGGCACGACGACCCGGCTCGACGAGCGCCGCTACTACATGACGACCACCACCGGCGAGCACCGCGAGGTCCTCCGGCACATGGAGTTCCACGCCCAGACGGTGTGGCCGGATCTCGACGTCAACATCGTCGACGTGACCGACCAGTGGGCGGGGATGGCGCTCGCGGGGCCGCGGAGCCGCGACGCGCTCGTCGCGGCGGTGGACGAGGGCGGCCGAGACCAGGTGCGCGAGATGCCCTTCATGGGCGCCCTCGAGACCACCATCGCGGGCGCCCCGGTCCGCGTCTTCCGCATCACCTTCTCGGGGGAGCTCGGCTACGAGATCCACGCTCCCGCCGACTGGGGAACCCTGGTCTGGGAGCGCCTCCTGGAGCGGGGCGCCCCGCACCGGATCGCACCGTACGGAACCGAGGCGATGGGGATCCTCCGGATCGAGAAGGGACACGTGGCGGGGCCGGAGATCGATGGACGGACCACCCCCATCGACCTCGGGTTCGAGCGCATGCTGCGTCCGGACGGCCTCTACGTCGGACGTTGGGGGCTCTCCCGGCCGGTGTTCCACGCCGAGGGGCGCAAGCAGTTCGTCGGCCTCCGGGGCGAGGCGTCGATCCCGCCCGGGGGGCAGCTCCTCGACGGGGAGCGGGCCGCGAAGCTCGGCCGCCAGACGACGGCGCTGACTTCCCTCGGGCACGTGACCTCCGCCGTCCACAGCCCGAACCTCAATGCCGAGATCGCGCTCGCGCTCCTCCGGGACGGCCGTGCGCGCATCGGCGAGCGCCTGGTCGCGGCATCGCCGGTGACCGGGGAGAACGTTCCGGTCGAGGTGTGCAGCCCGCACTTCTTCGACCCCGAGAACGCCCGCGCACGCGCCTGAGCACGGGATGCGCCGCGACCGGGTCGCGCCTTCGCAAGGTCGGTCCGGGCGCGACGGCACGAGCCGGGAACCGGGCCGGCTCCATTGCTCCGGGGGCGCCTGCCTTGCTGGTCGGACGCTCCCGGTCGACGGAGGGATGTGGTAGGGCGTGCCGCGAGAGACCGCGGGGCGGTCCGGACGCCCGGAACGAGCGTAATGGGGCGGCTTGCCGCTTCACGGGAACGAGAGCATGAGCAGCGTCCATGGCGACACGCCGGGTGGCTGCCGCGTCGGGGTGGACGTCGGCGGCACCTTCACCGATGTCGTGCTGAACGATGGGGGGAGCGTCCGCACGACGAAGGTCTCGTCCGTTCCGGAAGACCCGGCGCGCGGCTTCTTCACCGGGGTCGAACGCGTGGTCGGGGAGGCGGGCGCCGGCCTCGGGGCGATCGAGCGCCTGTTTCACGGCTCGACGGTCGCGACCAACGCGATCCTCGAGGGCCGCGGGGCGCGCACCGGCATGCTGGTGACGGACGGCTTCAAGTACGTGCTCGAGATCGGGCGGGCGGAGATCCCCCGGCGCGAGAACCTCTTCGCGTGGGTGAAGCCGAAACGCCCGGTACCCCCCCGCCTCATCCTGGAGGTCCCGGAACGGGTCCGGCTCGACGGCACGGTCGACCGCGCCCTCGACGAGGACGGCTGCCGGGCGGCCGCCCGGGAGCTCGGCGCGGCAGGGGTGGAGGCGGTCGCGATCGTCTTCCTCCACGCGTGGGCGAACCCCGTCCACGAACGCCGCGCCCGCGACCTCGTCCGCGAGGTGCTCCCCGGCGCCGCGGTGTCGCTCTCGAGCGACGTGCTCCCCGTCTTCCGGGAGTACGAGCGCTCGATGGCGACGGTGCTCAACGCGCGGGTCCAGCCCCTCGTCGGCCGCTACATAGGGAGGATCGAGTCGGGCCTCGCGGAGCGCGGGGTCGGGGCTCCGTTCTTCGTCATGAAGTCGAACGGCGGGATGTTCTCGCCCCGCGAAGCGATCCGAGAGCCCGTCCACATGGCGCTCTCCGGCCCCGCCGCGGGGGTGCGAGGGGCGGCGTTCATCGGGGCGGCGGCCGGGTGCCGCGACCTCATCGCCATCGACATGGGCGGGACGAGCGCCGACGTCTCCCTCGTGCGCGACGCCGCCCCCACCGTCACCAAGGACGGGGAGGTCGGCCCGTTCCCCCTCCCGATCCCGATGGTGGACATCCACACCATCGGCGCGGGGGGCGGAAGCATCGCCTCGGTGACGGCGGACGGGAGCCTCGTCGTCGGGCCGCGCAGCGCGGGCGCGGACCCCGGCCCGGCCTGCTACGGCCGGGGCGGGGAGGAGCCCACGGTGACCGACGCCAACCTGTTCCTCGGCCGGATCCCGCCGCATCTCCTCGGCGGCGAGATCCCCCTCGACCCGGCGCGCGCCGAGGCCGCGCTCCGCGAGCGGGTGGCGAAGCCCCTCGGGCTCGGGTTGGAAGAGGCCGCCCGCGGGATCCTCGCCATCGTCAACAACAACATGGCGGGGGCCCTTCGCGTGGTGTCGGTGGAGCGGGGGCTCGACCCCCGGGCGTTCACCCTGTGCGCGTTCGGCGGGGCCGGGCCGGTCCACGGCGGCGACCTCGCGCGCGAGCTCGGCGCGCCGCGGCTGCTCGTGCCCCGCCATCCGGGGATCCTCTGCGCCCTCGGCCTGCTGGCGACGGACTTGCGGTACGATTTCGTGCGCACCAGGGTGCAGCGCCCCCCCGACTACGACGTCGACGACATGGCCCGCACGATGCAAGCACTCGAAGAGGAAGCGACGGCCCGGCTCGCCGCCGAACAGGTGCCGGAAGCCCGCCGGCAGCTTCGCCGGGGCGCGGACCTTCGCTATGCGCAGCAGGGGGTGGAGATCACGGTGGAGTTCCCGGACGGTCCGGTGGACGGCGCGTGCGTCGCGGAGCTCGTGGAGCGTTTCCACGCGCTCCACGAGCGCCTCTACACCTTCTCCGACCGCGATGCGGCGGTGGAGATGGTCAACTTCCGGGTCGCCGCCACCGGACGCATGGAGCGGCTGGAGCTGCCGCGGCTCCCGTCCATCGCACCGGGGACCCCGGCGCCGCCCTCGGGCCGGCGCCCCGCCGATCTCGACGGCCGGGGGATCGCGCCCGCCGCCATCCACCGGCGCGACGACCTCCTCGCCGGGCACGTCGTCTCCGGCCCCGCGATCGTCGATCAGCTCGACTCGACGACCCTCGTGGGCCCGGGGCAAAGCGCGGAGGTCGACACGTACGGCAACCTCGTCGTGACCGAGGCATGACCGTGGCCGCGCCCGCCTCCTCGCCGCTCCCGGCCGCGTCCGAGCCCTCGCCCGGCGCCGCGGCGCCCTCTCCGCCGGCCGCCGCCGGGGCCCCCGACCGCATCACCCTGGAGCTCGTCACCGGGATCCTGCAGGCGACCCGGGCGGAGATGGAGGCGCTCATCGAGCGCACCGCGATGTCACCCTTCATCCGCGAGAAGAAGGACTACTTCACCGCGTTCCTGGACCGCGAGGGACGCCTCGTCGTCAGCACCAGCCTCACCCTCGCCGGCAACCTCGTGGACGCGGTCCTCGAGCACTACCCGCGCCAGACCATGCGCGACGGCGACCTCTACTGGTACAACGACTGCTACGCGGCGTACGGGGCGGTCTCACACCTGCCCGACATGGCGTTCGTCATGCCGGTCTTCCACGAGGGAGAGCTCATCGGGTTCACCGAGACCTGGGGGCACCTCTGGGACATCGGGGGCGCGGTCCCCGGCAGCGTCTCCCCCCACGCCACCAGCACCTTCCAGGAAGGGATCATGATCCCGCCGGTGCGGGTCGTGCGCGAAGGGGTCCTCAACGAGGAGGTGTTCCGCATCTTCGTCCGCAACTCGCGCTTCCCGGACATGATGCGGGGCGACCTCAAGGCGATCATGGCGGGATGCGCGCTCGGCAAGCAGCGACTCGAGGAGGTCGCCCGCCGCTTCGGGGCGCCGGCCGTGCTCGCCACCTTCGACCACTTGCTCGCGCGCTCCGAGCAGGCCCTGCGCCGGGCCCTCGAGACGCGCGTCGCGGACGGGGAGTACGGGTTCCGGGATTTCGTCGATTCCGACTCCGTCACCGACGACCCCTATTCGGTCCACGTGCGCCTCAGCAAGCGCGGCGGGCGGGTGACCCTCGATTTCCGCGGGAGCTCCGACGAGGCGAAGGGCCCCATCAACTTCCTGATGGACGACAGCGTCCCGAAGTACATGGCGGGGCTGTACCTCACGATGCACGAGCCCGGGGTCGGCATGAACGCGGGGTTCGAGCGCGCCGTCGAGGAGGTGGCGACCCGCCCCGGGAGCGTGGTCGCGCCCCGCTTCCCGGCCCCGCTCGGCCTTCGCTCCCACACGATGTTCCGGGTGAACTCCGCCCTGCTCGGGGTGCTCGCGCAGGCGACGGGGGGGCAGTCCTCGGCCGCGTCCGCGGTCTACGTCCTCTACTACCTGCGAAGCCGCGACCCCGCCACCGGGCAGGCGAC
Organism: Gammaproteobacteria bacterium; assembly: GCA_022823045.1. Taxonomy (GTDB): domain Bacteria; phylum Pseudomonadota; class Gammaproteobacteria; order HK1; family HK1; genus JAJDXW01. Next base: position 29,327 of record JAJDXW010000290.1, on the reverse strand, counting down.
GCTCTGCATCGAGGGGCTCTCGGTCGGCTACGGGGCGCGGCCGTTCGCGGACGGGACGGACGCCCTGTACTACGTTGCGCAGGAGAACTATCCGGTGGAATTCGCCGAGCTCGAGTTCGGGGTGCGGATCGAGGCGTTCCGCATCCACGCCGATTCCGGGGGGCCGGGACGGTGGCGGGGAGGATGCGGCACGGTGCGCGACGTGCGGATCCTCGCCGAGGAGGCCGAGATCGCCCTTCGCATGGACAACCGCCGTTTCCCCGCCTTCGGGGTCAACGGGGGCCACGCGGGACGAAGCGGGCGCATCGTGCTCAACCCGGGAACGGAGGGCGAGCGCGAGCTCAAGCCCATGAGCGACGGCAACCGCCTCGTCGCCGGGGACGTTGTGCGTATCCTGACCCCGGGCGGGGGAGGGTGGGGCGCCCCGTTCGAGCGGCCCGCCGGGCAGGTGCGGGACGACGTGCTCGACGGCTTCGTCTCGCCCGAAAGCGCCCGCGAGGACTACGGGGTGGTGCTCGACGGGAGCGCGATCGACGAGCCGGCGACGCGCACGCGGCGCGCCGCCCTGAAGGCCGCCCCCTCCGGGATGTTCCATCGCGGGGGCTGGTTCGACGGCGATCTCGCGGACGAGGCGGCGGACTGATGGCGGGGCCGGGACCGGGTCCGGAACGGGCGCCGCCCCCGCCGCGCCGCTCCCCATTCGGCGCGGACCCGCCGGACGACGTCCGGGTGCGGGGAGCGATCGTCCGGGTCGACGGGGCGCGTCGGGCCGAGGCGGAGGCCGTCGGCCGGGACGGCTCGATCGAGATGCTCTCGATCGGACCCGACATCTGGCTCGCGGTCAGCGACCGCGCGCCGGACGAGGTCCGGGCGGCGGTCGGCGCGGTCGCGGCCCGGGCCGCGTGCACCGACCTCACCCACGCCCGGGTCGTGCTGCGGGTGGAAGGGCCGGACGCCCGGAGCCGGCTCGCCCGGGGTTGCCCGATGGACCTCGACACGGTGGAGCCGGGGGGTGCCGCCGCCACCATGCTCGCCCACTTCGAGGTCGTGATCCGGCGGGGCCGCGAGCCGGACGCTTTCGAGGTGTTCGTCTCGCGGAGCGTCGCCCGTTCGGCCCGGGAGTGGCTGCGCGGGCACGGCGCCGGCGCTTCCGCACCTCTTGCGCGATGAGCTACCAGGCCCTCGCCCGCAAGTGGCGCCCGCGGAGCTTCGACGCGATCGTGGGGCAGGAGCACGTCGTGCGGGCCCTCGTCAACGCCTTCGAGCGCGATCGGCTGCACCACGCCTACCTCTTCTCGGGGACCCGCGGAGTGGGCAAGACCACTATCGCCCGGGTGTTCGCGAAAGGCCTCAACTGCGAGAGCGGCCCGACTGCGCGGCCCTGCGGCGAGTGCGGGGCGTGCCGCGAGATCGACGAAGGGCGCCACGTCGACCTCCTCGAGGTGGACGCGGCCTCGCGCGCCCGGGTGGAGGAGACCCGGGACCTCCTCGACAACGTCCAGTACGCCCCGGTGCGGTCCCGCTTCAAGGTGTACCTCATCGACGAGGTGCACATGTTCTCGCGGCACAGCTTCAACGCGCTCCTGAAGACCCTCGAGGAGCCGCCCCCGCACGTCAAGTTCCTGCTCGCGACCACCGATCCGCAGCGCCTCCCGGTCACCGTCCTGTCGCGGTGCCTCCAGTTCGGCCTGCGGCGCCTCAGCGTGGACGAGATCGCGGCGGAGCTCGCCCGGATCACCGGCGAGGAGGAGATCGAGGCCGATCCGGCCGCCCTTCGTGTGCTCGGCCGCGCCGCCGACGGCAGCATGCGCGACGCCCTGAGTCTGCTCGACCAGGCCGCCGCCTACGGGGCGGGCCAAGTCGTCGCGGCGGACGTGCGCGCCCTCGTCGGCACCGTGGAGCGGGATCGGCTGCTCGCGCTCCTCGGGGCGCTGGCGTCCTCGGACGCGGCGGCGATGGTTGTGGCCCTCGACGGGATCGCCGGCGAAGCGGCGGACTGCGAGGCTCTCCTCGGCGAGGTCGTCGAGGCCCTGGGAAGGATGGCCGCCCTCCAGGTCGTGCCCGCGGGCCGCGAGGACGACGAGGAGGTCGAGGCCCTGCGGGCGCTCGCGGCCCGGATCCCGCCGGAAGCGCTTCAGCTCCACTACCAGATTGGGCTCCTCGGAAGGCGCGATCTCCCGTATGCGCCGCATCCGCGAGCCGGCTTCGAGATGACGATGCTGCGGATGGTCGCGTTCGCCCCCGCTTCCGAGGTGGAACGCGCCGCGGACCGGTCTGCCGCCCCGGCGCCCACGCCGGCACCCTCCCCGCCCGCCACGCTCGCGCCGGACGCGGCGCCGGAGCCTCCGCCAACCGAGGAGGCATACCGCCCGGGTCCCGCACGGGCGCCGGGCCCCGGGCCGGTGGATGAAGCGCGACCGCCCGCGGCGGATGCGTCGCCGGAGCCCTTGCCGCGCGAGGAGGAGCCCCCATTGGCCGACGCCGCCGCGCCGGAACCCCCGGACCCCGCTCCGCCGCTGCCGCCTCCGGCGCCCGCGGCCCCCGAAGATGCCGAGACGTTCCTCGCCCCCGCCCGATGGGCGGAGCTCTGCGCGCGTCTCTCCCTCAACGGGGTGACCGGGCAGCTCGCCGCGAACTGCGTCGTTCGCGGACATACCGGGACGACCGTCGAGCTCGGCCTGAATCCGGAGCACGCGCAGCTCTTGACGGACGGCACGCGCACCAAGCTCGAGGCCGCGCTCGGTGACTTTCTCGGCCGGCCGATCCGGCTCCGGGTGGAGATTGTCTCCCGCGGGGGAGAGATGGAGTCGCCGGCCGAACGCGATGCCCGCGAGTCGGACGAGCGGGTCGAGCGTGCGTCACGCGAGCTTCGGGAGGTTCCCGACTACCAGGATCTCCTCTCTCGATTCGAGGGCAGCACGCGATCCATACAACCGCCGGACTGACGGGAGGCGCAATGAAGGGTGGACTCGGACAGATGCTCAAGCAGGCGCAGCAGATGCAGGAGAACCTGCAGCGGGCCCAGGAGGAGCTCGCCGCCGAGGAGGTGACCGGCAGCGCCGGGGGCGGGGTGGTCACCGTCACCCTGAACGGCCGCTACGAGGCGCGTGGGGTGAGCATCGACGACGCCTTCGTCGGCGGCGACCGCGAAATGCTCGAGGACCTCGTGGCCGCCGCCATCAACGACGCGGTGCGAAAGGTCGAGGAGCTGAGCCGGGAGCGAATGTCCGGCCTCACCGCGGGGCTCAGCCTCCCCCCGGGAATGAAACTGCCGTTCTGATGGCGGACGGGGATCTGATCGATGGCCTGATCGACGCCCTGCGATGCCTCCCGGGGGTCGGCCCGAGGACCGCCCAGCGGATGACCTGGCACCTGCTCGAGCGCCACCGGGACGCGGGGCGCCGGCTTGCGGCGGCCCTCGTCGAAGCCATGGACCGGGTAGGACAATGCCGGGTGTGCCGGACGCTCACCGAGCACGAGACGTGCGCGATCTGCGCGAGCCCCCGGCGCGACCGGTCCCGGATCTGCGTGGTGGAGAACCCCGCCGACGTGGTCCGGATCGAGACGGGAACGGACTACAAAGGGGTCTATTTCGTGCTGATGGGGAACCTGTCGCCGCTCGACGGAATCGGCCCCCGGGAGCTCGGGCTCGAGCAGCTCGCGCAACGCCTCGCGGAGGGGGCGGTCTCGGAGCTCATTCTCGCGACCGGCGCGACCGCCGAGGGGGAGGCGACCGCCCACTTTCTCGCCGAGATGGCGCGCGAGCATGCAGTCACCGCGACCCGGATCGCCCAGGGAGTGCCGCTCGGAGGAGACCTCGAGTTCGTCGACTCCGGGACCCTCGCCCATGCCCTCTCCGGGCGGCGCGAGGTCGTGTTCTGACGGACGGGTCCGCGCGGCGGCTTGCCGCCGCTCAGCGCCGCATGTCCTCCACCATCTGCCGGTAGCTCGCGAGACGCTCGGGGTCGATCTCGGGCGCGGCGGCGACTGCGCAGTCGGGCTCGTGCAGGTGAAGGCAGTTGCGGAAGCGGCATCGTCCCGACCGGGACCGGATTTCTGGGAATCCGTCGGCGATCCGCTCCACCGGCAGGGGCCATTCGCCGAAGTCCGACATCCCCGGAGAATCGATGACGAACCCTCCGCCGGGGAGCGCATGCAGGGTCGACACGGTGGTGGTGTGGCGGCCCTGCTCGCCGCGACGCGAGAGCGCGCCGACCGCGAGGTCCGCGCCGGGAACGAGCCTTCGCACGAGGGACGACTTGCCGGCCCCGGACGGCCCGACGAGAGCGGAGACCTGGCCGCGCAAGGCCGCGGAGAGGCGATCCAGTCCGGCGCCGGTGAGGGCGCTCGTCTCGAACACGCGATAGCCGACCCGGCGATAGGGGTCCAGCTCCGGAGCGTCCGGGACCTCGGGGAGCAGATCGATCTTGTTCAGGACGACGGCGGCGGAGAGGTCGAGGTGCTCGCTTCCCACAAGGTGACGATCAACGACGCGGCGGGAGGTCGACGGTCGCAACGCGGTCACCACCAGGAGCAGGTCCACGTTGGCCGCGATGAGCCGGTCCCGGCCGGCCGGTCCGGGACGGGCGAGCACCGACCGGCGTTCGTCCACCGATTCGATGATGCCCTCGTCCGCTCCGACGGGACGCACCGCCACCCGGTCGCCCACCACGATCGGGCCGAGGCGGCGCCGGGCCTGGCAGAGGCGTATTGCCCCCCCATCGTCGCGAACCTCGAACCGGCGCCCCCGGCGGGCGGACACGAGGCCGTTTTCGGTCATGCGTGGGGAATCGGCGCGGCGGGCAGGATAGAATGCGCCGTTGCCGAGGCCGAAAGCTCCGCTATGGCGCAGGATCCGAGCAATCTGATATGGATTGACCTCGAGATGACGGGGCTTCGACCGGAGCGCCATCATATCATCGAGGTGGCGACGGTCGTGACCGATTCCGAGCTGAGGATCCTCGCCCACGGGCCCGACATCGTCATCCGCCAGCCCGAGGAGGTGCTGGCCGGCATGGACCGATGGAACGTCGAGCACCACTCGCGCTCCGGTCTTCTAGACGAGGTGCGGGCGAGCCGCTGCACGGTGGCGGAGGCCGAGCGGAGGACCATCGAGTTCGTCGAGCAGTGGGCGCCGCCCGGCTCGTCTCCCATCTGCGGCAACTCCATCTGCCAGGACCGGCGCTTTCTCTACCGCTACATGCCGCGTCTCGAGCGGTGGTTTCATTACCGCAACCTCGACGTCAGCACGCTCAAGGTCCTCGCCCAGCGTTGGGCCCCCCGGGTGGCCGCGGCCTTCGAGAAGGCGAGCGCGCACCGGGCGCCTGACGATATCCTCGAATCGATCCGGGAGCTGCGCCATTATCGCGAGCACCTGTTCGCCTGAGTCCGCGGAGCTCCCCGGTCCTTCCGCCCGTTCCGGTGCGTCCCTTCGCACCGTGGCCGAGGTGCGGGAGATCGAGCGGCTGGCCATCGGGGAAGGCGGGCTCCCGGGGGCGGAGCTCATGGAGCGGGCCGGCACGGGGTCGTTCCGTGCCCTCGTCCGCCACTGGCCGGGGGTACGCCGAATCGCGGTGGTGTGCGGCGCCGGGAACAACGGCGGCGACGGGTTCGTGGTCGCCCGCCTCGCCCGGGAGTCCGGCTTCGAGGTTCGCGTCCCCATGGTCGGCGATCCCGGTCGGCTCGGCGGTGACGCTTCGGCCATGCTGGGCGCGATGCGCGGGGCGGGGGTGGACCCGGAGCCCTTTGCCGCTTCCGCCCTCGATGGAGTGTCGGTGGTGGTGGACGCGCTCTTCGGCACCGGGCTCAAGCGCCCCGTGGCGGGTGCGGCGGCCGCGGCCATCGAAGCGATGAACGCGGCGGGGGCACCCGTCCTCGCCGTGGACGTGCCCTCAGGCGTGGACGCCGACACCGGAAGCGTCCGCGGGGTGGCGGTGCGCGCTTCGCTCACCGTCACCTTCATCGCGCCGAAACGGGGGCTCTTCACCGGCGCGGGGCCCGACCATTGCGGGCGCCTGGAGCACGACGCGCTGGGGGTCCCGTCCGCGCTCGCCGACCGGGTCCCGGCCCGCGCGTTGCGGCTCGACTACGACCGGCTCGCCGACCATCCGTTCCTCGGACCGCGTCCGCGCGATTCGCACAAGGGAGATCACGGCCACGTGCTCGTGGTCGGAGGGGACGGGGGATTCGCGGGCGCGGTCCGTCTCGCCGCGGAAGCGGCCGCGAGGGTCGGCGCGGGCCTCGTGAGCGTCGCGACCCGAGATGTGCATGCAGCGGCGGCGAGCGCGATGCGCCCCGAGGTCATGAGCCGGGGCGTGGAGGACGAGGCATCGTTCGAGGCGCTGGCCGGACGCGCCACGGTGGTCGCGGTCGGCCCGGGGCTCGGGCGGGGGGAGTGGGGCGAGCGAATGTTCGCGAACGTGCTCGGTTGCCGGCCCGGGCTCCTCGTTGTCGACGCGGACGCGCTCAACCACCTTGCGGGCGCGGGGCGGTCCGCCCCCCGGCGGGATGACTGGGTGCTCACCCCGCACCCGGGGGAGGCGGCGCGGCTGCTCGGGGTGTCCACCGGCGAGGTGCAGGCCGACCGGTTCGCGGCGGCGGCGGCGATCCGGGAACGGTTCGGCGGGGTGTGCGTGCTCAAGGGTGCGGGTACCGTCGTCGACACGGGGCCGCCCCGGCCGGTCGGGGTGTGCGTGAACGGGAACCCGGGCATGGGGACGGGGGGGACCGGGGACGTCCTCACCGGGGTGATCGCGGGCCTCGCGGCGCAGGGGGCCGGCCCGGCGGATGCCGCCGAGCTCGGGGTTTGCGTCCACGGCAAGGCGGGGGATCTCGCCGCACGGGCGGGAGAGCGGGGCCTCCTCGCCGGAGACCTTGTCGCGGAGCTCCGCGGGCTCGTCAACCGCGGCTGATCGATGGTAGGCCGTACCACTGCCCCCGGCTCCGCGAGCTGGGACGAGGTCGTCGCGGGAGAAGCGGCGACGATGGCCCTCGGGGCGGCTCTCGCCGGCGCCGGATTGTCCCGGGGAGCGGTGTACCTCGCCGGTGAGCTCGGGACCGGCAAGACCACTCTCGTCCGCGGCTTCCTGCGTGCCGCCGGTGTGACCGGAACGATCCGGAGCCCCACCTTTACCCTGGTGGAGGAGTACCGGGTCCGGGCGTCGACGGTGGGGCACTACGACCTCTACCGCCTGTCCGATCCCGAGGAGCTCGAGTTCCTGGGGCTCCGCGACCACCTCGCGGCGGACGCGCTTCTGTTTTTCGAATGGCCGGAGCGCGGGGCCGGGGTGCTTCCCCGTCCGGACCTCGACCTTCGCTTCGAATACGCCGAGGCGCCACCGGGGACCGATGCACGGCGCATCCGGTGCATCGGGCGGGGGTTCGGATTCCGGGCCCTGCTGGAACGCACGAGGCGGAGTTTCAGAAGATACCAATCAACATGATGAATTATCTGCAATAATTTGATATAAAATATAATAAAAAGTCGAACTTCATGCTTCTCGGCACATGTCCGAGGGGTCGCTCCGATGATAGCTTGATGCGCGCCATGACCACGGGCAGCTCATTTTCGGGCGCGTTTCTTCTGCCGCGCGCCCTCTCCGCGCGTCCTCGTCGGGGGATGCGGGCGAGGCGATGCGAACGAGCGTGGCGCAGATTGCGCGGAATCGCGCTCGTCTTCCTGGTTGCCGGACCGGTGTGGGCGGCCACCGCCGCGAGCGGACCATCCGTCCTCGGGATGCGGATGTTCGACGCGTCGTCGCACACCCGGGTGGTGTTCGACCTCTCGGCCCCCGTGGACTACAACCTGTTCTCGCTCAGAAAGCCCGACCGGGTGGTGCTCGACTTCAAGGGCGTCCGGTTCAGGACGGAGCTCGAGAACGGATTTCGCCAGAATCGCCGCATCTCGGGAATCCGGCAGGCGAAGCGGGGCAGCGACCGCTACCGGGTCGTGTTCGACATGGTCCGGCAGGAACGTGCGAGAAGCTTCCTCCTTTCCCCGCACGGGCGCCGCGGTCACCGGCTGGTGGTGGACTTCGGCCGCGCCGAGAACGCCGCCGCGAAGACCGGCCGCATCACGCCGGTGCCGGGTGCATCGAAGCCGGAGCCGACGGGGCGCCTGCGCGACGTGGTGGTGGCGATCGATGCCGGCCACGGAGGCAAGGACCCCGGCGCAATCGGCCGCCGGCGCAAGACGCGCGAGAAGGACGTCACGCTCTCCATCGCCCGGATGCTGGCCGCGGAGCTCCGCCGGCGGCCGGGGATCCGGCCCGTGCTGGTCCGCGACGGCGACTACTTCATTCCCTTGCGCCGGCGTACCGCAATCGCGCGCAAGGCGGGCGCGGACCTCTTCGTGTCCATCCACGCGGACGCCTTCAAGAACCCGAAGGTCCGCGGCGCCTCCGCCTACGTGCTCTCGTGGCGCGGGGCGAGCAGCGAGGCGGCGAGGTGGCTCGCGGAGAGGGAGAACGCGGCGGACCAGGCCGGTGGGCTCAGCCTCGGGGAACACGAGCCGATGGTCCGCTCGGCGATGGTCGACATGTCCCGGAAGGGGGCGGCCCGGCTGAGCGACGTCGTCGCGCGCCGGGTGCTGCGCGAGCTCAGGAGAAAGGTCCCGGTGCACGCCAAGCACGTCCACCGGGCCGGGTTCGCGGTCCTCAAGACCAGGAACATCCCGTCGGTGCTGATCGAGACCGCGTTCCTCTCCAATCCGACCGACGAGAAGCTGCTTCGCGACAAGCGCTACCAGCGCCGGATCGCGCGCGCGATCGCGGACGGGATCGAGGCCTTCTTCCGCTACCAGGCGCCGCCGGGGACCCGGCTCGCGGCGCGCAACCGCTCCCGGCAGGCGTCGGGCTAGCCGCGAACGCAAGCGGGCTGCTATCTCGCTGGCGCGGTCGCGGTCTCTTCGATGATCGCCCCGCCGAGGCACTCCTCGCCGGCGTAGAGGACGACAGACTGCCCGGGGGCCACCCCCCACTGCGGAGGGTCGAGCTCGACGCGGAGGCGATCCGTGCCGAAGGGGGTGACCCGGCTCGTCGACCCCGGGCCTCGATAGCGGGTGACCGCCTCGCAGTCGAGGGGAAACGGAGGTGGCTCTCCCGCGATCCAGCTCGCGCTTCCCGCGGTGAGGGATCGTGTCGCGAGCCGGGGGTGAGCCGCGCCCTGGGCCACGATGAGAACGTTGCGCTCCAGGTTCTTCCCGGCGACGTACCACGGCTCGCCGCTTCCCCCCCGGCGGCCTCCGATGCCGAGCCCGCGCCGCTGTCCGAGGGTGTGGTAGGCGAGGCCGCGATGCGTCCCGATTCGCTCTCCGTCCACCGTTTCGACGGGTCCCGGCGACGGCGGGATCCACCGGGCGAGAAACTCGCGGAACGGCCGTTCGCCGATGAAGCAGATCCCGGTGCTGTCAGGCCGCGCGTGGTTCGGAAGGGTGGCCGCCTCGGCCATCGCGCGGACCTCCGACTTCGTCCGGTCGCCAAGGGGAAAGAGGGCCCGGGCGAGCGAGTCCTGGCCGACCCGGTAGAGGAAGTACGACTGGTCCTTCGCCCGATCCCGCCCCTTGAGCAGGCGGTGCCGGCCTGCGCGCTCGACGATCCGGGCGTAGTGTCCGGTGGCGATCCGGGAGACTCCGAGGTCGTCGGCGTATCGGAACAGCTCGCCGAACTTGATCTCCTGGTTGCACCACACGTCGGGATTGGGCGTCCGCCCGGCGGCGGCGGCGGCGAGGAACGGCTCGAATACCCGGTCCCAGTACTCGGTCGAGAAGTTGACCGTTCGCAGATGAAGACCGAGTTGGGAGCACACCGCCTCGGCCTCCGCGAGATCGTCGGACGCGGAGCACTCGCCCTCGCGATCGTCCTCTTCCCAGTTCTTCATGAATACCGGCTCGACGGCCGCGCCGGCGTGGCGAAGCACTGCCGCGGTCACCGCCGAATCGACGCCGCCGGACAGTCCGACCACCACCCGTTCTCCCGGTGCGATGGGCAGGGCGGGGGGCTTCATTCCCTCCCCTCGGAGCCGGAGCGGGCCGGGATGCGCTCGATCTCCGGATCGTCCAGCGGACCCCGGAGCCGGTAGCGCAGCTTGAACAGCCGATCGAGGATGATCTCATCGTCGCCGGTCAACTTCTCGACCACGAAGTTCGCGGCCAGGACGGGCAGGACGGTGAGCCAGACCGGAATCAGCGCTCCGCTCCGGGTCACCCGGGGAACGACCTCGATCTCCTGGTCGTATCGGCGCGAGACGAGATCGATGTTGCCGCTCACCTCGATGCGCGCGCTCGGCCCGTCGATGGTGAACTCGCGGAGGTTCGCCGAGCCGCCCTCGATTCGCGTCCGCACGGTGATTCGGTCGTATGCCAGTCCCTTGCCGAACACGTGGGACAGGTCGACCGCGAGGACCCGGGGCAGGGCTTCCAGGCTGAGGAGAGCGAACAGACGACCGATCGGACCCACGCGCACGCGCGGCAGGTGCCCGTCCTTGGCGTGCATCGCGATCGTGCCCTCGATCTTCTCCAGGGACGGTTCGAACGGCGCGCCGGCCCATGCGAGATCGAAGCCGATCTCGATCCTGCCTCCGGCCGCAGTCTCCTCGTCCAGCCCGGCGGCGGAGAGGAGTCGCGAGAGGTCTCCGGTCCGTACGGTGGCTTCGAACCGACTGGCGGAAGTCCCGTTCTTGCCGGCGAGCCAGCTTCCGCGGCCGTTCACCTGGAGGTCGGAGGAACGGGTGCTGAGCTCTTCGGCGCGGATTCCATGCTCGGCGCGGGTTCCGATCGCGCGGAACGAGCCAAGGTCGAGCTTCTCGAAGCGAAGCGACTCGATGCGTGCATCGAACGAGGGCCACCGTTCCGGCCGGAAGTTCGAGCCGCCCTCGCCGGGTGGTTCCTCCTCCGGCGATTCGCCCGCGGCGTCCTCCCCGGTCGGAACCGCTTCGTCGAGATACAGCCGCTCGAGGCGAATGCGGGCCTGGCCGGAGGCGGGGTCGACGGGAAACCTGACGAGACCGGCTACACCCTCGCCGTCGAGCGCGAGATGGAGCTCGGACCGGTCCTCCGAGAGAGTGAGGTCGAGGTGTCCGAGCGCGACGCGATGGCCGAGGACGCGGGCCCCGGCGGTGTCCAGGGAGATCCGGCCGATTCGCGAGAGCCAGCCGTCCGGCTCGTGCGCGCCGCCCCCCCCGAGGGCCAGCCAGGGGTCGAGTTCGAGCTCGGCGAGCTCGCCGGAGACCTCGACGTGCCCGGCCTCGGGAAGCGCCGGGGGGTCTCCGCCAAGAACGATCCCGGCCCGCGCCAGGGCCCACCCGTCGTCGGTCTCGGCCACCTCGAACCTGCCCCTGACGTCCGCCCCCCAGGTCGCGTCGATCAGCCACTCGGTCTCCCCGGGGGTGAGCACGACCTCGAGGGGGCGTTCCGTCTCGGCCGGCTTCTCGAACGGGGGGGGGAACTCGACGGAGGCGCCGTGGAGGTCGGAACGGAACACGATTCCGGACCGGCTACGGTACTCCGCGCTCCACGCGGTCTGCCCCCGGATGGGAGTGAGCCATGGGTCGGACTCCTCCCGCCCGAGGTCCACGAGGTCCTCGAGCGCGGTTCCGAACCACTCGCGGTCCCCCTTCCCGGAGAACCGGAGAACCAGGCCCCGGCCCCGGTCGAACTCCACGCGGGTGTCGATCGCGACGCCGCGGAAACGCCCGAAGAGAGGACCTCCGGAAAGGCTCTCGGCGTCGAATTCGAGGTCGCCCCGCACGTCCTCGAGGACGGCCCGGCGCCCGGCGAGGCGGAGTGCGACGCCGCCGAGCGCAATCTTTCCCGACACCTGGAGCGGACGCTCGGCCGCCCCTCGGCCGTAGGGGACGTCGAGTTCGGCCGAGGTCGATGCGGGACCTTCCGCGCGGAGGTCCGGAGCGGGTCCGCCGGCTTCGGTACGCAGAGGACTCGCGCGGACAAAGGCGAGGAGGTCCCGGGCGGGGCCGGATCCGGCGAGGGAGACGCGGACCCGCCCCGCCCGAGCGGTGGAGTCGGCGAGTCGTGCGGATCCCTGTTCGATCACGGAATCGAAGATCGATCCACGGATCCCCGAGAACTCGAGCCGCGGCCCTTCCGCTCTTGCCTCGACCTCCTCGATGCGGACCGCGGGCCACCCCTCGGCGTAGGCGAACTCGACCTCCCGGAACGTACCGGTCGCCACGAATTCGCCGTCGCCGTCCGGGAAGGGAATGGACCGCGGGTCGCCGCGGATCCGCATCGTCGCCCCGGTGAGGCGCCCGGAACGCACTGCACGGCGGTACCAGCGGGTGAACGCGACGGCCCGGCGGTCGGGGAGGGCGGCCCCGATGTCCGCGAGGGCGACGTCGTCGAGCCGGATCTCGGCATCGAGCGCGGGAGCGCCGCCATCGGCCGGGAGAGGTGCGGCCACCTTGCCCGACATGCGTCCCGCGATCCCCGCCACCTGGAACCCGAGTCCTGCGGTGTGTGCGGCCCAGCCCTTCCCGGCGGGCGCGATCCGGACCTCTCCCTCGAGGGTCAGCTCGTAGGGTGCGGTTCGGAACGAGGGAATGGCGGCGTGGAGGCGGTCGTTCACGAAGCGCACCCGCCACTCGCCTCCGACGAGTTCGACCCGGGCGCCCGCCTCCGATATGCGCCACGGTCCCGCCGTCGCTCCGAACCCCGACACCACCGCGCTCAGCCAGAACGAGGCGTCGCCGCTCGCACCGGGGTCCCCGAAGGCGGCCAGCTCTTCGATCCGCCCCGCCGGCCGGAGACCTTCGAGCGCCGGGCGAAGCGCGTGGTTCGCCGGGAGGGCGTTGCCGGCGAGCGGAGCGAGGAGCGGCACCGGAATGCGGCGGGCGGACCATCGCAGCGATCCCGGGACCCCGGTCGACCAGCGGACGACGAAGGGGCTCCGCTCGGCGCCCTCCCCCCCGGGCAACCGGGACCAGTCGACCTCCCCGGTGACCGTCCAGCCGGCCGGGTCCGGGGTCGCATTCGCGACGAAGTGCACATCCTCGAGACTGATCCCGGAGTCGTTGGCCTTCCCGGGCGCGTCGAAGGTGAAGTCCAGGGTGGCCGATTCGATGCGCCCCCCTGCGACGCGTCCCGTGAGCAGGAACTCGGCCTCGCTCGAAATCCGGCGCAGGGTGGTTCGTACGGTGGGACCGGGCTCCAGCACCCCGGCGAGGAACCGGACCCCTTCCATCGGCACCCGGTCGCCGCGGAGCCGGACGTCGATCCGCCACTCGTCGGTCATCGGGTCCCGGACGGTGCCGTCGAACGGGAGGGCCGGCACCTCGGGCCCGACGAGGAGCTCGCCGCGAAACGCGAGGTCATCGTCCGTGCGTTCGAGCACCGCAGTCAGTCCCGCGGACTGCGTGAGGGAGCGCCCCCGGTACTCGAGCGCTCCGGAATGCACCACGAGCCGTTCGAGGCCGAGGCCGAGGAGGATCCTCGGCACGACGAGGAGGCGGGCGAGAGGAGGCGGACCGTCCGGGTCGGCCGCGGGTCGCCGGGCGGCGACGAGCACCGCTCCGGCCGCGTCCACCGTCGATATCCTCGGACGGCCGGCGAAGGAGAAGTCGATCGACGCACGGAACTGCTCGAGGGAGCTTCCGTTCGGGAAACGGACCCCGTCTCCGTTCGCGTGCGAGCGGAACCCGGTGAGCGAGATGCTCACCCGCTCCGTGGTGGTCTGTCCGACCCGCACGCGGTGGGCTTCGATCACCGGCCGGCCTTCCACGAGCTGGAGTTCCAGGGTCTCGATGGTCACCGGACGGCCCGTCGCCGCGGCCGCGACGTACTCGGCCGCGGAGCGCAGGAGCCCCGGATCGAGGGCGATCCAGACGAGCGCGGCGCAAAGGGCGACGAGGCCCCCGCCGATGGCGAGCAGGAGGTTCCGCCGCCAGCCATGGAGCCAAGAGGACGGAGACGAGGCGGCGGGGTCGGCGGTCGCGGAGGAGGCGGTGCCGGAGCCCTTCCCGGTCCCTTCGAGCCTGTGCTCGGTTTCGTCCGCCGGATCCGGATGTCTCTCGCCGCTCACCTCGGCCTCATCCCGCATTCCGGTCCGGGGATCTCGACCCCGAACGACCTGGTCCGGTGGTTGATGGAGGCGTCGGTCGAGTGCCGCCATGACCGGCGAAACCGAGGAGGATCTCGCCTTCGACCGCCCGGGTGGGGTGGTCTGCAAGGGCCGGAGCGCTGCGGTGGCCGGGGCCGCTTGCGGAGGGGCAGTGGCGGAACATGGCGACCTTCTGGCACGGGCTCCGGCGGCTGGGCCGGCCGGCCGGATTCCCCGGCATCGAGGCGTGTCCTTCGGGACCCTGGCCGACGTTCACCCGGTCCAACGGATCATACCGCCTGCACGGCCCGGTTTTCCGGTCGCGATACGGAGGACTTCCCGGTTCCGGCTCAGATTGCCCGGGCGACGACAAGCCGGAAGCGGAGCGCGAGGAGGGCGACGGCAAAGACGCAGCCGATGCCGACGGAGGCCACGAGGCCGGGGGCGCCGAGCTCCAGGTACACGCCCAGCCACCACGCGGACGGGACCATCGTTCCCCAGAAGGCGGCCATCAGGAGGACGGTGGCCGGCCAGACGTCGGAAAGCCCGCGCAGGCACCCGACCAGCACCACCTGGAGCGCGTCCGGGAGGAGCGCGAGCCCCGCGACCCGGACGGCGGGGATCGCGATCGCGAGCACCGCCGCCTCGCCGGTGTAGAGCCCGGCGAGAAATCCCGCGAAGAGTGCGTAGCCGAGTCCGATTGCCAACTGCAGGAAGAGGATGATGCGGAAAGCGGCCCATGCCGCCTCCCGCGCACCCTCCCGATCGCGCCGCCCGTATGCCTGGCCCACCCGGACGTTGGCGGCGGTGGAAAGGCCGAGGGCCGGCATGAAGGGCAGGGCGAAGAGATTGAGCACGATGCCGTAGGCGGCCACCTCCAAGCCGCCGAGCCAACCGGCGAAGATCGTGAGTGACGCGAACGCGCCCGCTTCGAACCCGTGGGCCAGTCCGATCGGAATGCCGACGGCGAGGAGCCGCCGCCCGGCCCGGTGAGCGCGCCGCCGCCGGTTCCTTCCGAGCGTGAGGCGTCCGGGACGCGCACCGAGCCGGGAAGCGCCGAGCGTTGCATACACCCAGACAAGGATCCCTCCGGTGCCCACCCAGCGGGCGATGGTGGTGGCGAGCGCGGCGCCCTCCGCCCCCATCTCGGGCGCACCGAGATGCCCGTAGATGAACAACCAGTTGAGGGCGACGTTCGCCACGTTCGAGACCAGCATGAAGACCATGCCGGGCAGCGGGCGTCCGATCGATTCGAGGAACATGGTGGTCGCCGCGAACAGGAGGACGGCCGGCATGCCCCAGCCGAACATGGCGAGCACCTCGGCCCCTTCGATGGCGAGCGCGGGGCTCTGCCCGAGGGCGAGCAGCGACCATTCGCCGGTATGGAAAAGGCCGAGCAGGACGACCCCCGCGATCCAGGCCTGTCGCCAAGCGGCCCGCAGGATGAAGCCGGACTCGCGAAATTTTCCCGCTCCCTCCGCCTGGGAAGCGAGCACGATGGTGCCGGTGCAAAGTCCCACGCCGATAAGGAGCAGAGGGGTGTGGGGGGCGGCGGAGATGGCGTAGGCGGCAAGCTCTCGGGTGCCGGCCCAGCCGGTCATGGCGGTATCCGCCGCAACGATGGTGAGGATCCCGAGCCGGCTGATCATCACCGGCGCCGCGAGCCGGAGCGTCGCCCGCAGGTGGGAGCGCAGGTTCAAGCCGCAACTCTACGAGGCAGCATGGAATAGCGACGGGGGGAAGCGCGGTCGTGGAGCGGGGTGCGGGCTGCCCGGCGCGCGCGTAAGATCGCGCCGTCGGATTCCTGGGAACCTCTCACTGGCGAGGCTGCGCCTCGGACGGACGAAACATGTTGGAAGCCATCCGACTTCTCGCGAACTCGCGGAGCGCCCAACCAGGAGGAACGCAGGCATCCCTTCTCGCCGCAGCCTCGAACGTCTCGCCCATGAAACCGCTTTACAAACTTGACTCATCTGCAAAGATCGGGGCTCCTCGAGGAGTCTAGGGAGCGCGTTGTGCGGGGAACGACCGGATGGATGAACCTTTTCGCGCCACGGCACGGTGCGGTGGTCGCCGCGATCGTGGCGGTCATCGTCGCGACGCCCTCCGGAGCGGCGGACCGACCCGGGCTCGACGAGTCGCAGGCATTCGTCGAGAGGCTCGCCGACGAAGCGGTCCGGACGTGGGCGATGCACGAGTCCGACGAAGCGGCGCGCAACGAGGCGATGGACGCTCTCATTCGTTCGGCCTTCGACATCGACTTCATCTCCCGCGCCGTGCTCGGGCGGTACTGGCGGAAGCTCGACGAAGGTCAGCGGCACCGGTTCCGGGAGCTGTTCCCCGAGTTCGTGGTCGAGGTCTATCTTCCGCACATCGCGAAGTACAGCCGCGACCACCTGCGGGTCCTCGGTGCACGTCCTCGCGGAAAGCGTGACGTCGTCGTCAAGTCGGAGCTCCTGTCCGACACGGGCGACTGGATCGAGGCCGATTGGCGGATCCGGTCCGTCGGGGATGGCATCCGGATCATCGATCTCTCGGTCGCGGGGGTCAGTCTGGTCCTCGTCCAGCGGCAGGAGTTCGAGGCGGTAATCCGCAGGGACGGCTTCGCGAGCCTCGTCGAGCAGCTTCTCGAGCGAAAGAACAGGGCGGCGAGCGCGCGAGGCTGAACCCGCGTGCGCGTCCCTCACGCTCGCCCCGGCGACGTGATCGACGTCGTCGCCCCCGCCTCCGCATGCAGCCCGGAGGCGTTCGCCGCGGGGGTCGCGGTGCTTGAAGGGTGGGGGTTCCGCCCCCGCGTGCCCCCCGGCCTCTTCGAGAGCTCCGGCATCGTCGCCGCCCCTGACGCATCGCGCCACCGCGCCCTCAGCCGCGCCCTGCACAGTGCCGACTCGCGGGTGGTCTGGTGCGTTCGCGGCGGCTACGGCAGCCAGCGTCTCCTGCCGCGGCTCGCGCGAGAGCCGGTGCCCGCGCGGCCCAAGCTGCTCGTCGGGTTCAGCGACCTCACCGCGCTGCACGTGTTCATCAATCAGCACTGGCGCTGGCCAACCCTGCATGCGGCGACCCTTGCCGATCTCGGGAGCGGGCGATTGTCGCAGAGATCCCTCGGCGAGCTGTGCCGGATGGTCGCCGGCCGGACCTCTCGCCTCTCCGTGCGGCTGCGTCCCCTCAACCCGGCCGCCCGCCGTGCGCGCTCGGTCGGCGGGACCCTCGTCGGCGGCAACCTGAAGACGATCCAGTCGCTCGTCGGCACGCCGTGGAGCGTGCGACCGGCGGGGTGCATTCTCATGGTGGAGGACACCGGCGAGCGCGGCTACGCCATCGACCGCATGCTGGTGCAGCTCGTCCAGGCGGGCATCCTGCGCGGGGTCCGGGCGCTCGTGTTCGGACAGTTCACCGGCGGCCGCGAGCCGGACGGGAGGTTCACGGGCACCGAGGTTGTCGCCCGCTTCGCGGAACGGATGCGGGTCCCGGTGCTGGCCGGCGCCCCCTTCGGACACGGCGCGACCGCGCGGGCGGTGCCTCTCGGGGTGCGGGCGGAGCTCGAGCTCGGACCCGACGGCGCCCGGATGACCATGATCTGGGCCCCCGACTGAACGGCGGCGCCGGAAACGAGGTGCAGAATCGGGAGTCAGGACTCCGCGCGCAGCTCGACCCGCCGGATCTTGCCCGAGATGGTCTTGGGGAGGGCGGGACGGAATTCGATCTCGCGCGGGTACTTGTAGGGAGCGGTTAGCTCCTTCACGAAGTCCTGGATCTCGGTCCCGAGGGCGGGTGACGGCTCGTAGCTCTCCGCGAGCACGACGTAGGCCTTGACGATCTCGCCTCGAAGCTCGTCGGGCTGTCCCACCACTGCTGACTCCGCCACCGCCGGGTGCTCGAGCAGGGCGCTCTCCACCTCGAAGGGGCTGATCCGGTAGCTCGCCGAGCTGATGATGTCGTCCGCCCGGCCCACGAACCAGAAGTAGCCATCCTCGTCCCGGGTGGCGGTGTCGCCGGTGTAGTACCACCCGTGCCGGAAGGCGGTCTCGTTGGTCTCCGGGGCATTGATGTAGCCATCGAAGAGGCCGGGGGGGCGCGACGCGCCGTCCACGCGCACCGCGATGTGGCCGATCTCGCCCGGCCCGAGGCGCGCCCCGTCGTCGTCCACCACGTCGATGTCGAAGCCCGGGACGGGCTTCCCCATCGAGCCGTGGCGGACGGGGAGGGCCGGATAGTTCGCGAGAAGGTTGATGGACTCGGTCTGGCCGTAGCCGTCGCGAATGACGTTTCCGGTCACCTCCTCCCAGACCTTGATGACCTCGGGGTTGAGCGGCTCGCCCGCCCCGAGAGAGTGGCGGAGCGACCCGAGGTCGTATCCGTCGAGGTCCATCTGCGCGAACATCCGGTAGACGGTCGGCGGCGCGCAGAACGTGGTTACCCCGAGCCGGCCGATGAGCCGGAGGTGCAGGTCGGCGTCGAACCCTTCGGCGTCGTGGAGCACGATGGCGGCTCCCATCTGCCAGGGGGCGAACAGGACGCCCCACGCGGCCTTCGCCCAGCCGGTGTCCGAGAGCGTCCAGTGGACGTCGTCCTCGCGAAGGTCCATCCAGTATCGGCCGGTCAGCGCGTGGGCGAGGGCGTAGCCGTGGTTGCGGGGGACCATCTTCGGCATGGAGGTCGTGCCGGAGGTGAAGTAGACGAGCATCGGCTCGTCAGCGCGGGTGGGGCGCTCGGGCGCGAAGCTCGCCGGGGCGGCGTCCATCGCCGCGCGGAGATCCGTCCAGCCCGGGCGCGACTCGGAGCCGCCCCGCCGGGAGACGACGACGAGTCGCTCGAGGGACGGGCAGGCGGCGCGGACCGCGTCGACCTTGTCGGCGTTGTCGTCGGTCACGATCGCGAAGCGGGCCCGCGATGCGTTGACCCGGTACTCGATGTCCCTCGGGGTAAGGAGGCTCGTCGCCGGCATCGCGACGACCCCCGCCTTGGCGCACCCGATGAGCACGTCGTACCAGGCGGGGATGCGGGGGATCATCACGTAGGCAAGGTCTCCGCGCCGGGCGCCGAGCTCCCGGAGGACGTTCGCGAACCGGTTCGAGGAGCGGGCGAGGTCGCCGAAGGTGAACGCGGTGATCGCCTCGCCGGGTGCGTCGACCGCGACGCAGGCCGTCTTGTCGGCCGTCTCCGCACGGGCGTCGATGAGATCGAACCCGAAGTTGTAGTGCTCGGGAGCCTCGAATCGAACCTGCCGGCAGGTTTCCTCGTAGTCCGTCATGTCCGGCAGGTGCATCGTGTCGCTCCGTGTCTCGAATCTCGAAGGGATGCGCGGGCCGTGGTTGGACCGCGCCCGGCCAGCATATAGCATTCGGTCCGGAGAGGAGGAGACGAGGAGACGGGAAGGCTCCATGCTGCTGACCGAGGAGCAGCGCGCGATCCGGGACACCGCGCGGGCGTTCGCGCAAGGCGAGATCGCGCCCCATGCGGCGGCTTGGGAACGCGACGGGGGTCCGCCGCGCGACCTCTATCGCCGCATGGGCGAGGTCGGGCTGATGGGGGTCTGCGTCCCGCCCGAACATGGCGGCGCCGGGGCCGACTTCGTCTCGTACGTGCTCGCGATGGAGGAGATCGCGTCCGCCGACTGCGGGGTCTCGAACGTGATGGCGGCCAGCAACTCCCCGGTCTCGGCGGCGGTCGCGAAGCACGGGACGGCGGCGCAGAAGGACGCCTGGCTTTCGAAACTCGCGCGCGGCGAGTACCTCGGGGCGATCCTTCTCACCGAACCCCACACCGGATCGGATGCGGCCGCAATCCGCACCCGCGCGCGCCGGGCGGCGGACGGCGGCGGCTGGACCATCGACGGCACCAAGTCGTTCATTACCGCCGGCTCGACCGCGGACCTCGCGATGATCGTGGCGGTGACCGACCCTGCGGCGGGGAAACGGGGGATCACCTGCTTCCTCTGCCCGACCGCCCGCCCCGGATACCGGGTCGTGCGCAAGGAGTCCAAGCTCGGGCACCGCAACAACGACACCTGCGAGATCGCCCTCGACGGGCTGGAGGCGGGGGACGGGGACGTGCTCGGGGAACCCGGCGCGGGGCTCGGGATCGCCCTCGGCCACCTCTCGGCGGGACGCATCGCGGTAGCCGCCCAGGCGGTGGGGACGGCCCGGGCGGCCCTCGAGGCGGCGCGCGACTACGCGCGCGAGCGCGAGGCGTTCGGCAAGCCCATCATCGAGCACCAGGGGGTGGCGTTCCGGCTCGCGGAGATGGCGACGGAAGTGGAGGTGGCGCGCCAGATGTACCTCCACGCGGCGGCCCTCGAGGCCGTCGGTGAGAGCTCCATCCGCGAAGCGTCCATGGCCAAGCTCTTCGCCTCGGAGATGGCCGAGCGGGTGTGCTCGGGCGCGATCCAGGTCCACGGCGGCTACGGTTACCTCAGCGACTTCCCGGTCGAGAAGCTCTACCGGGACGCGCGCGTCCTCCAGATCTACGAGGGCACCAGCGAGGTTCAGAAGATCGTGATCGGCCGGATGCTGTAGCGGGGGCCGGCTGCGGGGCGGAGCGCGCGAGTCGCCGCGGGAAGCGGGGACGTTGGGAGCGCGGCGAACATCGAGTGATTCCGGGGCGTCGACCCCGGGGGAGAGGGAAATGACGTACGACATGGTGATCCGGGGTGGAACGGTGGTGACCGCGGCGGACGTAGCGCGCTGCGACGTCGCGGTCCGCGACGGACGGATCGCGGCCCTCGGCGAGGACCTTGCCGGGGCGGTCGCCGACGGCGGGCGCGTCGTCGATGCCGCCGGCAAGCTCGTCCTCCCGGGGGGGATCGACAGCCACTGCCACATCGAGCAGCTCTCCGCCTCGGGCTTCATGACCGCGGACGACTTCTGGAGCGCCACCGTCTCGGCCGCATTCGGCGGGACGACGACGGTCATCCCCTTCGCCGCCCAGCACCGGGGGCAGTCGCTCCGGACGGTCGTGGAGGAGTACCACGACCGCGCGGGGCCGAAGGCGGTCATCGACTACGCCTTCCACCTCATCATCTCCGACGCCACCCCCCAGGTGCTGGGGCAGGAGCTGCCGGGCCTCATCCGCGACGGCTACACGTCGTTCAAGGTCTACATGACCTACGAGCTCCTCCGGCTCGACGACTACTCGCTCCTCAACGTTCTCGCCCTCGCGCGGCGCGAGGGGGCGATGGTGATGGTGCACGCCGAGAACCACGAGATGATTCAGTGGCTCACCGACCGGCTCCTCGAGGCCGGGAACTACCAGGCGAAGTTCCACGCGATCTCCCACGCGGCGCTCGCCGAGGGCGAGGCGACGGGAAGGGTCATCTCGCTCTCGGAGCTGATGGACGTCCCGATCCTGGTGGTCCACGTCTCGACCGAGCGGGCCGCGGTGGCGATCCGCGAAGCGCGCGACCGGGGGCTTCGGGTGTATGGCGAGACGTGCCCGCAGTACTTCTTCCTCACCGCGGAGGACCTCGACCTGCACGGAGCGGAGGGGACGAAGTTCTGCTGCAGCCCTCCGCCCCGCGACGAGGCGGACCACGAGGCGATGTGGCGGGGGGTCGTCAACGACACGTTCCAGGTCGTCTCCTCGGACCACGCCCCCTACCGCTTCGATTCGTCGGGCAAGCTCGCGCACGGACCGGACCCCGACTTCAAGCACGTCGCGAACGGGATCCCGGGCATCGAGGTCCGCCTGCCGCTCCTCTTCAGCGAAGGGGTCGGGACGGGACGGATCGATCTCCAGCGCTTCGTCGAGCTCTCGTCGACGAACGCGGCCCGCCTCTATGGCCTGGAGGACCGGAAGGGCAGCATCAAGGTCGGGGCGGACGCGGACCTCGCAATCTGGGACCCGGACCTCGAGGTCACCATCTCCATCGACATGCTTCACGACAACATGGACTACACCCCCTACGAAGGCCGCCGGGTGAAGGGCTGGCCGGTGTTCGTGACGAGCCGCGGCCGGGTGGTGGTGGAGGACGGCGAGCTCAAGGTGGAGCGCGGGAGCGGCGAGTTCCTGCCGTGCGAGCTCCCGCGCCTCGCCGAGCCCCTCGGGCAAAGCGTGCGCGAGATGGACCCCGGGCGGAACTTCGGCGCTCGCCTCATGCCCGACCGCGAAGCATCCTGAGCCGGCGGCGACGGGACGCAGGAAGGAGGAGACGACAAATGGCGCGAAAGCTCAAGGTGGCGGCGGCCCAGCTCGGGCCGATTCACCTCGCGGACACCCGCGAGCAGGTGGTGGCGCGGCTCGTCGAGCTCATGCGCGAGGCGGCGGCCGGGGGATGCCGGCTCGTCGTGTACCCGGAGCTCGCCCTCACGACCTTCTTCCCCCGCTACTGGTACGACGACCTCGCGGAGGCGGACCGCTTCTTCGAACGGGAGATGCCGGGCGAGGCGACCCGGCCGCTCTTCGAGGAGGCGAAGCGGCTCGGCGTCGGCTTCCACCTCGGCTACGCCGAGCTCGCGGAGGAGGAGGGAAGGCCCCGCCGCTTCAATGCCGCCATCCTCGTCGGACCGGACGGAGAGATCGTCGGCAAGTACCGGAAGATCCACTTGCCCGGGCACGCCGACCACCGGCCGAACATCCCCTTCCAGCACCTCGAGAAGCGCTACTTCGAGGTCGGGAACCTCGGATTTCCGGTGTGGCGGGCGTTCGACGGGATCATGGGGATGGCGATCTGCAACGACCGCCGGTGGCCGGAGACGTTCCGGGTGCTGGGGCTCCAGGGGGTCGAGATGGTCCTCATCGGCTACAACACCCCGACGTTCAACATCTACCATCCGGAGGCGCCGCACCTTCGCACCCTCCATAACGACATCTCCCTCCAGTCCGGCGCCTACCAGAACGGAACGTGGGTCGTGGGGGTCGCGAAGGCCGGGTCGGAGGACGGGCACGAGCTCATCGCCGGTTCGACCATCGTGGCCCCGAACGGAGAAATCGTCGCCCGCGCCCTCACCATGGACGACGAAGTCGTCGCCTTCGACTGCGACCTCGGCCTCGGCGACTACGTCAAGAACACCGTGTTCGCCTTCGAGCGGCACCGCCGCCCGGAGCACTACGGGCGCATCGTCGAGCAGACCGGGGTGCGGATCGAGGTGTAGCGCGCGGGCGCCGGGACGGCCGGCGTTCGAATTTCGGTCCCGCGGAACGGGGCCCCGTTCAGGCGGTGACGACGCCGAGGGCGAGGGCGACGGCGGCTCGGGTCGGCTCGATGACGGGCAAGCCGAGGGCGGCTTCGAGAGGCCGCCGGAAGTGCGCCATGCCGGTGCAGCCGAGGATCACGACGTCAGCTCCGCACTCGTCGCGGAGGCGGCGCCCGGTCTCCTCCATCCGCTCGTAGACCTCGTCCTCTCCGCCGAGCTCGGTCACCCCGAACCCGACCGGGAGGTCGCCGGCGAGCCGCGCCTCGATCCCCATCGCCCGTACCTGGCGGAGGTGCCGCGGGACCGACCCCGGCAGGATGGAGATGACCCCGAAACGGTCGCCCCGAGTGAGGGCGGTCGCCATCGCGCTCTCCGCGATCCCGAACACGGGCACCCGCGCGACCTCCCGCGCGGCATGGAGCCCGGGGTCGCTGTAGCAGCCGATGACGAACGCGCTCGCGTCGTCGTTGCGTCCGTGCACGTAGTCGCAGATCGGGAGGACCACGCTCTCCGCGTCCATCTGGGTCTCCACCCCGGGCGGCCCGCCCTCCATGGTGACGCACTCGATGGCCGGGCCGCCGGGGCGTCGGAACGAATCCACCGCCTCGCTCATGCCGTCGGTGACGGACTGGGTCGAATTCGGGTTGATGACGACGATTGGTGCTGGCATCGGGGTTGCTCTCCGTTCGGCATTCATTCGATGGGAGAAGTCCCCATGAAGCGCCGCCAGGTCTCGAGGTCGGGGACCCGGAGGTGGAAGTTCGCCTGCTTCGTCTCCCCCATGGTGGCGTGGGGGGTGTCCGAGTAGTTGTGCCCCGGGAGCAGGACGGTTTCGTCCGGAAGGGAGGCGAGGCGCTTGAGGCTCTCGTACATGGAGTCGGGGTCGGAGCCCGGCAGGTCCACCCGTCCGCACCCGTTGATGAACAGGGTGTCGCCGGAGACGAGGGTGTTCCGGATCCGGAAGCACTGCGAGCCCGGGGTGTGGCCGGGGGTGTGCAGGAACTCGACTTCGATTTCCCCGACGGACATCCGGTCCCCGGAGTCCACCCGGACGAGGTCGCTCTCCTCGAGCCCGGTCACCTTGCGCAGCCCGTCCGCCTCCTTCCGGTGCACGAAGACCTTGACGCCGCGTTTCCCGAGGAGCTCCGCCACTCCCTGGATGTGATGCCCGCCCATGCCGCCCCCGCAGTGGTCGGCGTGGTAGTGGGTGACGAGGGCGGCGACGGGCTTGAGGTCCTGGCTCTCCACGTGCTCGAGCAGCCCGTCGATGTTCCATGCCGGATCCACGAGGGCCACCTCGCGGGTGGTCTCCGACCCGACGATGTAGGTGAAGTTCTTCATCGGGCCGATCTCGATCTGCTCGATGAAGAGCGGGGAGTCGCCGTCGCGGTCGCTCATGCCCCCGGCTCCGCGCTCTCGCAGAGGATTTCGGCGGCGCGCGCCCGCATCTTGTCCGGGATCCGGCTCGGGCGTCGCGCGTCGAGATCGAGGTGCACTCCGTACTGGCTGAACTCGGCCGCGAGCTCGCCCGTTCGCGCGTTGTACATTCGGTGCTGGATCCGCATCGAGGAACCGCCGACGTGCATGAGCCCGGAGCGGATGAGGATCCGGTCGCCGACCCGGAGCTCGCGCCGGAACCGGCCCTGGAACTCGAAGGTCGAGAAGCCGATGCGATTCTCCCGGAGGTAGGCGGGGGTCATCCCGAACCGGGCGACGACGTGCATGTTGGCGTCCGAGAAGCGATGGAGGTAGAAGGACACGCTCATGTGCCCGAGGAGGTCGATCTCCCACGGCTTGACGGTGTCGCGGCCCGCGTCGATGAACCCCGACTCGTCGCGGGCCGGGGGCCGCGCCTCGTCGGGCGGGCGGTCCCACTCCACCAGGCGCGACTCGATGGCCCGGCGGAGCGGCGCGGGCATCGGGACCGCTTTCCTCGCGTCGAGGTCCATGTACCGCTGCGAGACGGTGAACGCCGCGCAGAGACGCCCGCTTCCCGAGTCGAAGAGCTTGTGACCGGAACGCACGACCTCGCCTTCGCAGCCGATGAACCCGCTCTCGGCATGGATGAGGTCGCTCTCCAGGAGCTCCGCCTCGAAGCGCCCGACGGTCCCCACCGTGGCGAGGGCGCGCCGGTCGTCCCGGGCGTGGGCGGGGCCGGCCCCCACCTCGTCGAGCAGGTTGAAGATGCTGTCGGCGATCCGCTCGAAGTAGTAGGCGACGGTGAAGTGCTCGAAGGCGTCGCACTCCCACGCTTTCACCATTCCGCGAAACGTCTCGCTCCAGCCGTTCTTGCTCATCGGTCGTATCGTCTCCGGGGTTGTCGGGCGGGCTCGGGCGAGCGGCGGCCGCTCGGTCCGGCCGCCTTCGCGCCGCGCGTGGCGCGGTCAGTCGTCGTCCTGGCGTTCCGGGGGGTAGTTCTCGGCGTACCACCACTTGAGGTAGTCGCCGTAGGTGATGGGTGTAAAACGCGGCTCGCTCCCCGGCGCCACGCAGGTCGGAAGGCACTCGATGAAGGTGTCGACGTGCGGCCCGAGGAAGAATGGGATCGCGTAGCGGTGGCGCCCGACCGGAGGCCGGGCGCGGTGCGCGGTGGATCGGAACCGCCCGTTCGTCCAGCGGTGCAGGGTGTCGCCGGAGTTGACCGCGAACGAGTCCGGCAGCTCGGGGACCGCTACCCACTCCCCGGACGGCATCAGGACCTCGAGTCCCGGGACCTCGGACTGGGGGAGATACGTCATGAAGTTCACGTCCGTGTGGGGGGCGATCCCGAACTGGTTCTCGCCGGCCGTCACCGGCGGGTAGTGGGAAAGGCGGAAGGAGAACTGGCTCTCCTCGAACGCGGCATCGAACCAGTCGGGCGGAAGGTCGAGGGCGGCCGCGACAGCCGGCAGCATGCGGCGCGCGAACCGGTCCATGGCGTCCGTGTAGGCGAGCACGCTTTCCCGGAACCCGGGGAGATCCTCCGGCCACACGTTGGGCCCGACGAAGCGCCGCCCGCTTCGCCGCAGGGGGTCCTCGGGCGGGCGTTCGCGCTTGGTGAAGAACGCCTCGTTGAGGTCCGGAGCCGCGCCCTGGTTGACCTCGGCGGTCTGCACCGTGTAGCGGGCCATCGCCATGTAGCCGTTGTTGTGCTCGTTCATGCGGAGCGACATCTTGGTCGCGGCGTCGAGCGCGTGGATGCGGCGGGCCTCGTCGAAGGTCCGGGCGACGAGGTCGCGGGGAACGTCGTGGTTGACGATCACGAAGAAGCCGACTTCCTCGAGGGCGTAGCGGATCTCGCCCGCCACCGCCTCGAGGGCGCCGGGCGCGCCCGCGAGGTACCCCCCGACGTCGATGACGGGGACCGATTCGGCGGGTTCGGCCCTGACGGATCGTTGCTCGACGGCCGCCATTTCCTCCTCCTACTCCTCGTTCTGTGCCGCCCGGTTCCGGCCGGCGATCATCGCTCAGGCCGCGAGCGCGGATCGGAGGGCGCGGGCGGCGAGGGCATGGGCTTCCGCCGCGGCCCCGGCGATCCCGAGGAGGCCGAAGAACCCGTGGATCATGCCCGGAAACGGGGCGTGCTCGCACGGGGTCCCCGACTCGATGAGGCGTTCGGCGTAGGCGACGCCCTCGTCGCGGAGCACGTCGCACTCGGCGGTGATGACGAGGGCGGGTGGGAGCCCGGAGAGGTCGGCCGCGAGGAGCGGCGACGCCCGCCAGTCGTCCGCGCCGTCGGGACCGCCGAGATAGTGGCGCTGGAACCAGCGCATCGACTCCGCCTCGAGGGTTCCGTAGCCGCGCGCGTAGCGCTCGTAGGACGGCCCGCGGCAGCGGTAGTCGGTCACGGGGTAGACGAGGAGCTGGTGGCGGAGGGCCGGGCCTCCCTCGTCGCGCGCGGTGAGGGCCGCGACCGCCGCGAGGTTGCCGCCCGCGGAGTCGCCCCCGACCGCGATCCGATCCGGGTCCGCTCCGATCTCGCGTCCGTGCGCGGCGAGCCATCGCACGGACGTGGCACAGTCGTCGACGGCGGCCGGGAACGGATGCTCGGGCCCCATGCGGTAGTCGACCGACATCACCACGCACCCCGCTTCGCGGCAGAGGTGGCGCGCCATCGCATCATGGGTGTCGAGGCTGCCGATGACGTGCCCGCCGCCGTGGAACCAGGCGAGCCCCGGCGGGGCGGGGCCCGCCCCGTCCGCATCGCAGTAGACGCGGACCGGGATCGCACCCGCCGGCCCCGGGATCGTCCGGTCCTCGACCGAGGCGACGGGAGGGGCCGGGAACACCGCGAGGCGCGCCCGCATCCCTGCCTCGAACTGCTCGCGCGCCGCCTCGGGGGTGAGCTCCTGGATGGACGGCAGCCCCGCTTCGGCCACTTGCCGGAGGAAGGCCTCGATCTCGGGATGCACGTCGTCGGGGATCATCCATCGGCTCCGGGTGCGGACAGGGGCGACCGTGTTGCGGGGAGCGATGGTACGAAATCGCGGCTCTTGATGCAGGCGGCACCGGATCGGGGACCTTGCATTGCGGGAACGAGGGGCGCAGCATGTTCACCCGTTCCGAACGGAAGGGGAGAGCGTTCGCGTGGAAGGAGCTGAGGGGCGCAGCGCGCCCGGCACCGCGGCCGGGCCGGCCATCAAGGGGCTGCATCACGCGGCCTATCGCTGCCGCGATTCCGAGGAGACCCGCCGGTTCTACGAGGGGTTCCTGGGGCTTCCGCTCGTGGAGGCGTTCGAGATCCGGCAGACCCAGACGGGCCGGTCGACGAGCGTCCTCCATACCTTCTTCGAGATGGGCGACGGGTCGTGCATGGCGTTCTTCGAGGCGCCCGGCCGGCCGTTCGAGTTCAAGGACCAGCACGACTTCGATCTGCACATCGCGCTCGAGGTGGAGCCCGCCGAGCTCGAGGCCAGGTTCGAGGAGGGGAAGTCGCTCGGGATCGAGACCCGCGGCATCGCCGACCACGGGTTCATCCGGTCCATCTACTTCCGCGACCCCAACGGCTACGTCGTCGAGCTCTCCGCCCGGAAGGCGGACGCGGGGTCCTCCGCGGGCGCGGGCGATCGCACCCGCGCCGCCCGCGCTGCCCTCGACGAGTGGCAACGGTCCAAGGAGACCCCCGGGCCGGGCGCCGCCCGACCGACCGAGCCCGCCCGATGAACCGAATCGATCCCCGGGAGAAGCAAGCATGAGTACCGCCGCCAACCTCGTGACCTCCGCCGCCGATACCGACCAGGCGCAGCGCGCGCTCTTCTGGTCCGCCGCCAACAACTTCCAGAAGGGTCAGCCGGACGTGCCGTGCCACGTCTTCGTCGCCGAGCGCGACCGCGCGATCGACGAGGGCACCGGCACTGCGCTCATCCCCCTCGACCTCTCCGACCGGCTCGGGCTCGACTATCCCGCGACCGTCCCCAACCTGCTCGCCCGTTACGTGCGGGTAGCCGGCGGGGACGAGATCGCCTTCGAGCTCGCCTCGTCCGGCGAGGCGTACTACGTGATGGAAGGAAGCGGCGAGGTCGAGAAGGGACACGAGCGGTTCGCGTGGGCGGCAGGGGACGCGTTCGTGCTGCCGGGTGCCGGGGGATCCACGCGGATCCGGGCCGACGCGGGCGGAACGCTTCTCTGGATGGTGACCGACGAGCCGGTGTTCGCCTTCTTCGGGATCGACAAGAGTCCGCTCCGCGACGAGCCCGGGGCGATCCACTACCCGGCGGAGGCCATCGAGGCCGAGATGGGGCTCATCCACCGGCGGGTGGACGACGGCAAGCAATCCGGCAAGGCGGTCCTCTTCACCCGGGCGGACCTCACCGCGAACCACCTCGCGACCCCCACCGTCGCGTTCGCCTACAACTCCCTCTCGCCCGAGGACGACCAGCCTCCGCACCGGCACAACGCGGCGGCGCTCACCCTCTGCGTGCAGGGCGAAGGCGTCCACTCGATGGTGGACGGGCGGAAGGTCGACTGGCTTGACCGCGCGGTGATGGTGACCCCGCCGTCGGCGCTCCATTCCCACCACAACCGGGGCCCGGCGATGATGTACAGCGTCGTCGCTCAGGACGGCGGGGTCTTCTACAACGCCCGGACCCTGGGCTACGCAACGAGCTGACCGGAGGATGCCGCGCGCCGCCGGGCTCGCCGGGATCTCCGCGCGCCCGGCCGCGGCGGC
>JAJDXW010000372.1 GCA_022823045.1 Gammaproteobacteria bacterium | reverse complement strand
AGGGCCTCGTCGAGGATGTCCGCCTCGTGGTAGGGGGAGATGTAGGGGCCGATGACCACGATGACGGCCCAGAACACGACCACGCCCACCCCGAGCTTGCCGCTCCACGAGAGCTGGAGCCGGCGCCGGGGCGGTGCGTCGGGCAGCTCCTCGAACTGCGTCGCCGCGGTGGTCTTGTCGGGCTCTTCGGGCATCCCTCTCTGCCTTCCCTACTTCGGGTGCCGGAGCCTCGGGTTCGACAGGATCGACGCCATGTCCGCGATGAAGATGAGGACGATGTAGGTCACACAGAAGACCATGGCGCAGGCCTGGACGAGGGGGAGGTCCCGGGTCTGGACCGCATCGATCATGAGCTTGGCGAGCCCCGGGTAGGCGAAGATCGTCTCCACGATCACCACCCCGCTCACGAGATACGCGAGGTTGAGGGCGATGACGTTGACGATGGGCCCGATCGCGTTGAAGAGCGCGTGGCGGAGGATGATTCTCTTCCGCGGCACGCCCTTGAGGATCGCCATCTCGATGTAGGGCGAGCTCATGACGTTGAGCACGGTGGCCCGGGTCATGCGCATGATCTGCGACGACGCGACGATGACGAGGGTGAGGGTCGGCATCGCGAGCGCGCGCACGAGCTTCCACCCGGTCTCGTTCCCGCTCATGTACGCGGTGGCGGGGAGCCACCCGAGTTGCACCGCCACCACCAGCACGAGGAACGTCGCGACGAGGAACTCCGGCACCGAGATGAGGCTCAGGGTCCCGAAGGTGACGGCGCGGTCGAGTCGCGAACCGGGGTACATCGCGGCGAGGAGGCCGAGGGCCATCGAGATTGGGATCGCGATGACCGCGACCACGCTCGCCAGGCGAAGGGTGTTGAGGAGGCGCGGCACGAGCATCTCCGAGATCGGAGTGCCGATGGTCCCGAAGCCGGAGCCCGCCTTGGAGATGCCGAGGTCCCCGGTCAGGAAGTCTCCCAGCCAGATGAAGTAGCGCACGTGCGGCGGCTGGTCCATGCCGAGCTTGGCCCGGAGGGCGGCGAGGGACTCCGGAGTCGCCATCTGGCCGAGGATGATGTTGGCGACGTCCCCCGGCAGGACGCTCGTGCAGATGAAGATGAGGATCGACACCACGAGCAGGGTCATGACCCCGGTCCCGGTACGCCGCAGAACGGCCCTCAGCAGCACGGCATCATCCCGGAACCGCGAGCGCGGTCAGAGCTGCCGCACCGGCGCCGAGCGGCGTCCGGGCACGGCTACCGGCGGGAACCGGCACCGTCGCACCCACAGGGAAAGGCCCGCGCGGCGGACGCCGCGCGGGCCGGGGTGCCGATGCTCAGGCCTCCTTCCAGGCGAACTCGATCCATTCGTAGGCGCCCATCGACCCCACCGGGACGTTGGGAATCCCCTGGATCTTGTCGCTGACTCCGTCGAGGATGTTGACGTGCGCAGGGATGACCATGCCGCTCCCGGTGTGCACCAGCTCCCGCATCTCGCAGAGCATCGCGTGGCGCTTGTCGGGGTCGGTCTCGGCAAGCTGCGCCTTGAGCAGCTCTCCCATGCGGTCGTTGTTCCAGAACGTGTCGTTCCAGTTGCCCCCCGGAGCGAACTGGATCGCGAGCATCGCGTTCGCGGTCGGGCGCATGTTCCAGGAGACGACGTTGAGCGGCTCCTTCATCCACACCGCGCCCCAGTACCCGTCCGTCGGGACCTTCTTGATGGAGAGGTCGAAGCCGATCTTCTTCAGGTTGTTCTGCATGAGGAGCGTCCACTCCTCGATGCCCGACATCACCGGCGCGACGTAGAGCTCGGCGGAGGAGTAGCCGGACTTGTTGAGGTGGAACTTGGCCTTGTCCGGGTCGAACTCGCGCTGCGCGAGCTCCGAGCAGTGATCCGCGCCGTAGGCGGGCCCGATCGGATGGTCATTGCCCACCGTGCCGTGCCCCTTGAGGATGGAGCGCACGATCCGCTCGCGGTCCTGGATGTACCGCAGGCCCATCACGAAGTCGTCGTTCGACCCCGGTTCGGTGTTCTTGAGGCAGCAGATCCCGCCGTAGAGACCCGACGGCGTCGAGTTGACGCGAACCCCGTCGGACTCCTCGATGAGGCGCACGCCCTTTGCGTCGACGGTGTAGATGAGGTCCATGTCGCCGGCGATGAGCGCGTTGACCCGCGCGATCGGGTCGGTGATGCCAGTGACCTCCAGGGCGTCGAAGTTGGGTCCGTCGCGCCAGTAGTTGGGGTTGCGGACGTGGGTCGAGCGCACGCCGGGCTCGAACGATTCGAGGAGGTAGGGGCCCGTGCCGTTGCCGGCCTTGAAGTCCTCGGTGCCCATCTTGGCGATCTTCGCCTGCTTCTCGCTGAGCTTCGCGGGAAGGTCGGAGTCAGGGGAGCTGAGACTCACCTTCACGGTGTGTTTGTCGATCTTCTTCCATTCCGTCACGTTGGTGAAGAATGCCCCGATGACCGATGGGGAATCTTCGCCGAGATGCCGGTTCATGCTCCAGACCACGTCGTCCGCGGTGAAATCGGAACCGTCGTGCCAGGTCACGCCCTTGCGGAGCTTGAAGGTGAACTCGGTGGCGTTGCTGTTGGGCTCCCACGACTCGGCGAGCTCGGGGTGCAGGGACATGCCGTCGAGCATCTGGATAAGGTTGTTGTAGGTCGCCCGGCCGCGGGTGTAGTCGATGCCCGACGTGAACACGATCGGGTCCATCTGGTCGTCCGGCCCGTGGAGGTTGGACGCGGCTCTCGCGAGCCCGCCCTTCTTCGGGGTCGCGGCGAGGGCCTTCGACGAGGTGAGGAAGCTGCCCGCGGCGGTGGCCGACACCCCGAGAGCGCTCATGGCGGCGAGAAACTCCCGACGGTTGATCCGCCCGTCGCGATGCATCTGCTGGAATTTCTTGATGTCCTTCATGCCTTCCTCCTG
>JAJDXW010000259.1 GCA_022823045.1 Gammaproteobacteria bacterium | reverse complement strand
CTCGACGACGTCGGGCCAGGGGTCGAGGCGGTGCCACGCCCGATTGAGCTCGTCGACGGCGGCATCGCTCACCCCGCCGTCCCCGATGGCGACCCCGAGCTCGCCGAGGAGGGTGCAGAGGCTCTCGCGGTGGAGGTCGTCGAGGGGCGTCCAGGGGCGCTCTCCGTCGCGCACCCGCGACATGGAGGGCTGGTAGAGCCCCCGCCAGTTCTCCGCGAAGCGCTCCCAGTCCGCTTCGATGCCGTGGCGCTCGCCGAAGGCGCGGCCTTCGCGCGCGACCGAGGTTCGCCAGTCGACCACGGTGCCGAACACGTCGAAGGTGAGGGCCTTGGGTTCGCTCATGCTTCTCTCGTCTCCGCGAGGGCGCGCTCGTGGGCTTCCCGGGACTCGGCCCCGAAGCAGCAGAGCACGACGCGCCGGAGGGAGGGATCCTCTTCGAGCCCGGCCGCCACCGTCCGCACCGCGATGCGGGCCGCCCGGGGAACCGGAAACCCGTAGACCCCGGTCGAGATGGCGGGGAACGCGAGGGTCTCGAGCCCGTGCGCGGCGGCGAGCCGAAGCGATTCACGGTAGCAGCTCTCGAGGAGGGCGTCCTCTCCGTGGCCGCCACCGCGCCACACCGGACCGACGGTGTGGATGACGTGGCGGGCGGGGAGGGCGTGGCCCCCGGTGATGCGGGCTTCCCCGGTCGGGCAGCCGCCGAGCCGGCGGCATTCCTCGAGGAGCGCGGGTCCCGCCGCACGGTGGATGGCGCCGTCCACCCCGCCCCCGCCGAGGAGCGACTCGTTCGCGGCGTTGACGATCGCGTCCAGGTCAAGCCGCGTGATGTCGCCCTCCGCGATCTCGATCCGGTCCGTCGCGTCCACGTGCCTTCCGGGAGAAGTGGTGGGCGATGCTGGATTTGAACCAGCGACCCCTGCCGTGTGAAGACAGTGCTCTCCCACTGAGCTAATCGCCCGCCGTGCGGGGATTGTAGGGCGTCAGCCGTCCCCCTTCCAGGGGGATCGGCCGGATGCGGGGCGCGCCGCGGCGCGGCGCATTCGGGGTGCGAGCCGGTGCGCCATTGCGGGCTAGAATTCCGCGATGGCCGTCCGCACCCGATTCGCCCCGAGCCCCACCGGGTTCCTGCACGTGGGAGGCGCGCGCACCGCGCTCTTCTGCTGGCTCCACGCCCGGCGCCACGGCGGGCAGTTCATCCTCCGGATCGAGGATACCGACCGGGAGCGCTCGACGCGCGAATCGGTCGAGGGGATCCTCGACGGGCTCGCATGGCTCGGTCTCGACTGGGACGAGGGTCCGTTCCACCAGAGCGAGCGCTTGGCGCGGTACGAGGCGGCCGTCGAGTCCCTGCTCGCCTCCGGCCGGGCCTACCGTTGCTACTGCTCGAAGGAGCGGCTCGAGCGGCTCCGCGCCGGGCAGCTCGCGCGCCGCGAGAAGCCCCGCTACGACGGGCGCTGCCGCGACGGGGCGCGGCCCGGCGCCGATCCCCCCGCCATCCGGTTCCGGACCCCGCGCGAGGGCGAGACGGTCGTCGACGATCTCGTCCGGGGGCGGGTGGTCATCCGCAACGACGAGCTTGACGACCTCGTCCTCGTGCGGGCGGACGGCTTCCCGACCTACAACTTCTCGGTGGTCGTCGACGATCTCGACATGGCCGTGACCCACGTCATCCGGGGTGACGACCACGTCAACAACACGCCCCGGCAGATCCACATCCTCCGTGCGCTCGGCGGCGAGCTTCCCGCCTACGCCCACGTGCCGATGATCCTCGGCCGCGACGGCCAGCGGCTCTCGAAGCGGCACGGGGCGGTGTCGGTGACGAGCTACCGCGACGCCGGCTACCTCCCCGAGGCGATGCTCAACCACCTCGCCCGGCTCGGGTGGTCGCACGGGGATCAGGAGATCTTCTCGCGCGGGGAGCTCGTTGCGCTCTTCGACATCGGGGCCGTCAACCGGGCCGCCGCCTCCTTCGACACCGAGAAGCTCGACTGGCTCAACCGCCACTACATCAAGGCGAGCGGGGTGGAGCGGCTCGGCGAGGCGCTCGGCCGCCAGCTCGCGGGCCTCGGGCTCGAAACGCACGGCGGTCCCCCGCCGGCCGCGGTCGCGGAGGCCCTGCGGGAACGGGCCTCGACCCTGCGGCAGATGGCCGAGGCGAGCGTCTACTTCTACCGGGACTTCGACGACTTCGACCCCAGCGCGGCCAGGAAGCACCTGCGGCCGGTCGCCGGCGCGCCGCTCGAGAAGCTCCGGGCCGCGCTCGCGGAGCTCCCGGCGTGGACCGCCCCGGACATCGCCGACGCGGTGGCGGGCACCGCCGAGCGAGCGGGCATCGGCCTCGGAAAGCTGGGGCAGCCGCTTCGGGTCGCGGTGACCGGGCGGGGGGTCTCGCCTCCTTTCGACGTGACCCTCGCCCTCGTCGGCCGCGAACGGACCCTGGCACGTCTCGACCGGGCCCTCGACTTCATCCGGGCGCGGGCGGCCTGAGGCGTTTCCGGCGGGGTCCTCGCGGCGGCATTTCGGCCGGGAATCGCGAGGCCCGGGGGACGATGGAACCGGTGCGGACGCTCAGGGGGATGCACGGACGCCGCAGGCTTTCCTACCTTGACAGGCACGCCGCCCGAACCGAGAATTCGCGCCTTCCCGGGGCCATAGCTCAGCTGGGAGAGCGCTACAATGGCATTGTAGAGGTCGGCGGTTCGATCCCGCCTGGCTCCACCAGACCGACGGCGGCCGGTGCCGAATGAAGCCGCCCCCGGCCGGCGAACCGGAATTCGTCCCCATCGTCTAGAGGCCCAGGACACCGCCCTTTCACGGCGGCGACGGGGGTTCGACTCCCCCTGGGGACGCCAACCCATCGAATTCGACTCCCCGGTTCGGCGCCTTCATCCGATCCCCGATTCACCGCGGACTCGAAACGAATTCGCGGTCCGTCACCGGGCGGAGGATCCCCTTCGTTCCCGATCGAATGCGGCTCTCGCCGGCCCCGATCCGGCGCCTGGGTGATTCACTTCGAGCCGGGAACGCGGGCCAGGGTGACCAGGCCCGTGTTTTCTGAATAAACTTTCTTTATCTGGCAATTGGCTGCAGATAATCGTCAGTATGTTCAGAATATATATAAAATTGCATAAAATAAACTGTTATATCGACATTTTTCATGATTGGGGGTACAGTGCCAGGGGGCGGCGTTGCCCGCCGCCGATGCGTACCCGGGCGCGCTCGGAATTCCGCCGGCGTGCGGTACGCGAGGGGCGAAGCGAACCGGGCGCAAGCCGGGGGAGGTTCGTCGAAACCAGCGAGTCATTGTCGCGACAGTTGGAGAAGATGACGATGAAACGACATACAAGAACGGCCGCCTTCGTCGCCGCGCTGGCCGCGTTCGGCATCGCCGGCAGTGCGCTGGCCGCCGACGTCACCGTCGGGTTCCAGCTCGTGTACGGGCCGTGGAAGGCGAAGATGGAGGAGCTCAAGGCGAACGGCCTCGGAGGCAAGAGCATCGAGTTCGTGAAGTTCACCTCCGGGACCGAGGTGATCAACGCGATGGCCTCGGGTTCGGTGGACATCTCCCTGAACGGCTCCTCGCCCACTGCAGCGGGCTACAGCCGGGGCGTCGACCTCCAGGTCATCTACGTCTACGACAACATCAACGACGCCGAGGCGCTCGTCGTCGACGACTCCGTCACCGCCCCGCAGGATCTCATGGGCAAGACCATCGCGGTGCCGTTCGGATCCACCACCCACTTCCACATGATGTTCGCGCTGGAGCAGTTCAACATCTCGCCGAAGGATCTCCAGGTGCTCGACA
>JAJDXW010000027.1 GCA_022823045.1 Gammaproteobacteria bacterium | reverse complement strand
GAGGAGGACCCGGTCGAGGCCGGAGCGCCCGGCGAGATAGTCCTTCGAGAGCGGGGGGCGCTGGTACGGCGGCTGGCTCTCCGCCGTCACGAGGAGAATCTCCCCGTCGAACCCCTCGCGGCGAAGGCTGTCCACGGCCTGACCGCCCGCCTGCCCGCCGCCCACCACGACGATCCGCGATACCTGTCCCATGCTCCGTCCCGCTCCCCGTTCCGCCTGCCGCCCGCGCTCGTGCACGAATCGCAGCCCTTCCGCCGGGCTGGCCGCGAAAGGTAACGGTTTGCGGCCCGCGCCGGTAGTACGCAGGAACGGACCGCGGTCCGGAACGCGAACGCGGTCGCCGCCGCGTCCGGTCGGTTCAGATGTCTCCGCGGAGGCGCTCCGCGAGACGCGACCGGCGCTGCACCGACTCGAAGCGCCGGACCGCGATGGCGAGGGCGCGCGGCTCGGCCACGAGGACCACGAGGCGCTTCCCCCGCGTCACGCCCGTGTAGACGAGGTTCCGCTCGAGCAGCATGTAGTGCTGGGTGGTGAGCGGGATGACCACGGCCGGGAATTCCGAGCCCTGCGACTTGTGGACGGTGATCGCGTAGGCGAGGCTCAGCTCGTCGAGCTCGCTGAACTCGTAGGGCACCGGCCGGCCCTCGAAGTCGACGGTGACGGTCTGCTCCTCGGGGTCCACCGCGACGATCCGCCCGATGTCGCCGTTGAAGACCTCCTTCTGGTAGTCGTTCACGGTCTGGAGCACCTTGTCGCCCCGCGCGTAGGTCGTCCCGTAGCGGTTCACCCGCGCCTGAGAACCGGGGTTCAGGAGAGACTGGAGCTCCGCGTTGAGCGCGGTGGCTCCGAGCCCTCCCCGCCGCCCCGGGGTCAGGACCTGGAGGTCGGCCATGGGGTCGAATCCGAAGCGCCGCGGGATCCGCTCGGTTACCACCTGGAGAAGCCGGTCGCGCGCCTCCTCCGCGTCGCGGACGGGGATGACGTAGAAGTCGCTCGGCGCGGCGTTTCCCTGCGCGGTCTCCGCGACTGCGCCTGCGCCCTCGCCCTCGGACCGGCTCGGCGGCCGCGGATACTCCGGCGACTCGCCCCGGTTGATCCGGTGCGCGTTGACGACGATGCGCGAGGACTCGGCCTGGCGGAAGATCTCGGTGAGCCGCACCGTCGGCACGCGCTCCGAGCCGATGATGTCGGCGAGCACCGACCCCGGTCCGACGGACGGGAGCTGGTCGACGTCGCCGACGAGGAGCAGGGCGGCATGCTCCGGGATGGCCCGGAAGAGCTGGTTCGCGAGGACGATGTCCACCATCGACACCTCGTCGACGACCACGAGGTCGGTGTCGAGGGGCTGGTCGCGTCCGTGCCGGAAGCCCCCGGTTGCGGGGTCGAACTCGAGCAGCCGATGGATGGTGGATGCCTCGAGCCCGGTGGACTCCGCGAGCCGCTTCGCGGCCCGGCCGGTCGGCGCGCAGAGGCGGGCTCGCACCCCCTTCGCGCGCACGATGCGAAGCACCGCGTTGACGATTGTGGTCTTCCCGACCCCGGGTCCTCCCGTGATGACCGTGACCCGCTCCCGGATGGCGCGGGCCACCGCCGCGCGCTGCGAGCCCGAGAGCTCGAAGCCCACCCGCTGCTCCGCCCACGGGATCGCCTTGTCCGGATCGATGTCCCCCCAGGGCGGGCCGCCGGCGCCGAGGAGGCGGCCGAGATGGCCCGCCGCGCCGCGCTCGGAGCGGTGCAGGGCGGGAAGGTAGATCCAGGAATCCCCGTCGTGCGTCTCGTCGACGACCTCCTCGTCGGCGAGGTCGCGCGCGAGCGCCCCTTCGACGACCTCCGCATCCACTTCGAGCAGCCCGGCGGTGGTCTCGACAAGGGCTCCCCGCTCGCCCGCGCAGTGCCCCTCGCCCGCGAGCTCCTGCAGCACGTGGCGGACCCCTGCCCGGGCGCGGGGGATCGAGTCGGCTTCGAACCCGAGGGACTGCGCGATCGCGTCGGCGGTGCGGAAGCCGATCCCGCGCACGTCGAGGGTGAGCCGGTAGGGGTCCTCGCGGACGCGGTCCACCGCCCGGTCGCCATAGAGCCGGTAGATCCGGACCGCCCGGGCCGATCCCACTCCGTGCGACTGCAGGAACACCATGATCTCGCGGACCGCCTTCTGCTCCGCCCAGGCGGCGACCACCTGACTCTGGCGCTTCGGCCCGATCCCGGGAAGCTCCCGGAGACGGTCCGGGTCGTTCTCGATGACCTCGAAGACCTCCGCTCCGAACGCGCGCACGAGCCGGGCCGCGAAGTGCGGTCCGATGCCCCGGATCATCCCCGAGCCGAGGTACTTCTCGATGCCTTCGAGGGTGCTCGGCGGGACCACCCGCAGGTGTTCCGCCCGGAACTGAAGGCCGTAGCTGCGGTCGTTGACCCAGGTCCCGTTCGCCTCCACGAACTCGCCGGGCCCGACGGTCACGGCCGTTCCGACCACCGTGACCGGTTCGCGTTGCCGGGCGGCATTCACCCGCAGCACGCAGAACCCGGTCTCCTCGCTGTGGAAGGTGACCCGCTCGACGGTGCCGGAGACCCGGTTCGGGTCCCCGAAGTCGAGCTCGAAGGCCTCGTCGCGCGGCTTCGGGGCGCGTGCGCGTCTCGGAGCCTCGGCCATGGGGTCTCCTTCCGGTCGCCGTTCCGCCCGGTCGGCGCCGGAGGGCAGGACGGTCGGGCCGGCGGTGGCGAGCCCTACAGGAAGGTGTTCGGCTTGAGGAAGAAACCGAGGATGAGGCAGCCCTTGGGCGAGCGCGCCTCGTGCCGGTTGCCGGCCGGGCGCCAGATGAAGTCCCCGGCGGTGGCGACCCCGTCGTCGTCCTCGAACTCGCCGTCGAGAATGTAGGTCTGCTCGATCTCGTTGTGGACGTGGTCGGGGATCACCGCGCCCGGGTCGAGCTTGAAGAGGCCGGTGAAGAGGCCCGTCTCCGTGTCCTGGACGAGCACCTTCATGTGGACGCCGCTGCACTGGGTCATCGGCTCCCACGGGATCTCGTCCGTCTTGACGTAGCGCGACGCGAGCTCCGGCAGGCCGCGATCGGCGAGGGCGGGGGTTTCGAGGGCCATTGGTCAACTCCCCTGTGTGGTCCGGTTCACGAAAGCATAGCTTCCGCCGCCCGGTGGTGCGAGCCGCCGCGATCGAGGCTCTCGATCCAAGCCTTGGGGGCGGCTCGCGGTCACTCCCTTCGCCACGCACCGAACTCGGGATCGATGGGGGACAGCATGCCTCGCTGGAACTCCTCCAGGGTGGCGTCGGCGAACCAGCCGAGCCAGCGTTCGGCGAACTCCCGGCGCGCCTCCTCCCCCGAGAG
>JAJDXW010000325.1 GCA_022823045.1 Gammaproteobacteria bacterium | reverse complement strand
GCGCGCGCTGGACCTCCATGGAGCGCTCGGGATCGAGCCGGACCGGGGAGCCGTCGTAGGGCGAGCGAAGGTCCACCCCTTCCTCGCGCACCCGCCCGCCCAGGCTGAAGACCTGGAACCCCCCCGAGTCGGTGAGGATCGCGCCGTCCCAGCCCATCATGCGGCGCAGCCCTCCGTGGGCGCGGACGAGCTCCGCGCCGGGGCGAAGCATGAGGTGGAAGGTGTTGCTGACGAGGATCCGGGTGCCGCTCGCGCGGAGCTCCGCGGGGTCGACCGCCCGCACGGTGGCGCGGGTCCCGACGGGCATGAACGCCGGGGTGTCGACGCGGCGCTCCCGGAGAACGAGCTCCCCGCAGCGCGCGGCGCCGGCGCGGGCGACGACCCGAAAGCGGTTGCCGCTCATGGCGCGGCGGGGCTCCGGGCGGGCGCGCGGGGCGAGGCGCGGGCGGGCACGGCGAGGCGCGGACGGATCGGGACCATTCAGGCCGCTCGCTCGGGGAGGAACATCGCGTCGCCGTAGCTCAGGAACCGGTATCCCTTCGCGACCGCGTGCCGGTAGGCCCCGAGGACCCGCTCGCGGCCCGCGAAGGCGGCGACGAGGAGGAGCAGGGTGGAGCGCGGCTGGTGGAAGTTGGTGAGCAGGGCGTCGACACACCGGAACTTGAAGCCGGGCCGGATGAAGAGACGGGTGGTCCCCGACCACGGCTCGAGGCGCCCGGCGCGCGCGGCGGACTCGAGGGCCCGCACGCACGTCGTCCCGACCGCGACCACCCTGCCGCCCTGCGCCTTCGCCGCCTCGACGGCCGCGCAGAGCCCCTCGGGCACCTCCACCGCTTCGCCGTGCATCCGGTGGCCGTCCGGGTCGTCGTCCCGGATCGGCTGGTAGGTGCCGGAACCGACGTGCAGGGTCAGGGTCGCGCACCTGACTCCGGCGGCGGCGAGCCGTTCGAGCATCGCGGCGTCGAAGTGCAGGCCGGCGGTGGGCGCGGCCACCGCCCCCGCCCGCCGCGCGTACACCGTCTGGTAGCGCTTCGCGTCCAGGGGCTCGGCGGGGCGACCCAGATAGGGAGGGAGCGGGACCTCGCCGTGGTGTTCCAGCACCTCGTCGGCCGGTCGATCGAGGTCGATGAGATGGAACTCCCCGGCCCGTCCGGCGCATACCCCGTGCGCGCGGCCGGCGCCGAGCTCCACCTTGGCCCCCGCCCGCAGGCCCTTGCTCGCGCGGACCCGCGCAAGGAGCCGGCTCGGCCCCTCGATGCGCTCGACGAAGACCTCGACGCGCCCCCCGGTAGGCTTCCGTCCCAGGAGCCGCGCCCGGATGACGCGGGTATCGTTCAGCACCAGCAGGTCCCCGGGGCGAAGCCAGTCGGGAAGGTCGACGAAGCGGGCGTCCCGCGGCCCGTCGCCCGCCACCACGAGCAGGCGGCTCCCGGAGCGGGACTCGGCCGGATAACGGGCGACGAGGTCGTCCGGCAGCCGATAGTCGAAGTCCGAGACCCGCATTCGCCCGTGCCCCCGCCCGCGCTAGAATTCGGCCACGGCCGGAGTGGTGGAATCGGTAGACACGACAGACTCAAAATCTGTTGCCCGCAAGGGCGTGCGAGTTCGAGTCTCGCCTCCGGCACCAGTCGAGATGGAAACCGGGGATTCGAGCCGGGCGGGCGTGATCCGGACACCCGGCTCGGCGCGGCCGATCAGTCGCCGAAGAACGCGAGCGCCCGGAGCTCGATGCTCTCACGGGGCGACGCGCCGGCGGCGCTCTCCGGATCCTCGAAGGCGGTGTGCGCGGTGAAACGCGCGCGGCCGTCCTCGGCGGAATCGAAGCACTTGAGCAGGATGGTGCGGTCCTCTTCCAGCCCGGGGAAGTAGAACCACTGGTGGTCGGGGTTGTGGGCGAGGTTGAACACCTCGCCGACCCGGTCCCGGTAGACGAGGTCGGTCGCGATGAGGTCCTCCGGCTCGATGCTCCGCGCGTCGCAGATGGCGAGCGGCCAGGACTCCACCCGGTCCCGGATGGAGTGCCAGGCGTTGATGACCGCGAATCGCCGCTTCAGGAGTTCCTCGGCCTCGTTCGGGAAGAGATCGCGGACCCGTTGCGGCCCGGACTTCGGGGTGTAGTCGTTGTGGACCGAGCGCACCGGGTCCCGGACCCCCAAACGCTTGTCGCCCGCCGAGCGCCTCGTGTGGTCGAAGATCTCGACCCGGACGGGACCCGTCGCACGCCGGATCAGCCGCTCGATCTCGGGGTAATGGACGCGCTCCACCTCTTCGTCGTCGTAGAAGTCCGACACCGCCGAGGACTCGCGATGAATCTCGAACCCTTCACGATCGAGGCTCGCCTCGCCGGCGAGCGGCCAGCCATCGTGGATCCGCATCTCGCGGACGTCCATCGTGTCCTCGCGCCGGGAAGGCTTCCCGGAGTGCTGCGGGGAGATGTAGGTCTTCGGCTTGACGCCGGTGTTGACGACGTAGCGAAGCTCCGCCCGTACCGATCCGTGCCGATGAATGGCTTCCGGTTGTGCCGCCATGAGTCCAGCTCCTCCTCCTGGTCTTCGCCAGGGCCGTTCGACGCGGGCCGGATTGCCGGTCGGATCGGCGCGACGCAATCCGACGCCCTCGGCCCGGGAAGTTCGTATCGCATGTGATGTCGGGTTGCGCCGCGCCACTCCGACCGGCAGTTTCCGTTCCGGCCCGTGCCGCCGGCGATGGTTCCGTCGCCGCGTAGTGTCGGGGCGGGCCGCCCCGGTCGCAAGCGACAATCCCGACCGCGTGAGTGAGATTTCCTGATACGAGCCGGGGTGCGAACCGGGGACCGCCCGCTCTCCCCGTCACCGGCCCGCATCGCGCAGCTCGCGCATCAGGTCGAGGCTCAGGCGGCCGTCCACCGGGAGTCCCCGCGCACGCTGGAAGGCCTCGACGGCAGCCCTGGTGCGGGGCCCGGGCCGGCCGTCGATCACGCCGGGCCGATAACCCAGCCGGCGCAGGCGGGTCTGTATCTCCCGTACGACGGTTGCGGCCGGCTTCCCCGACTCGAGCGCATCGCGGAGCCGCCTGAGGGTGCGATCGTCAAGCCGGCCACGCCGGCGGAAGCCGTGGTCGGCCTCGAACTGCCGGACCGCGTCACGGGTTCGGGACCCGGGCTCGCCGTCCTGCTCCCCCGGGTCGTACCCGAGGCCGATGAGCGCGCCCTGAATGCGGAACACCCGCGGGCTCCCCCGCACCACCACCGGATTGTCCGCCGCACCCGGGCGTCCGCCGCCCGCGCCCGCCCGGTCCGGCGACCCGATCTCGTCCTTGGGCACGGACGGCTCCGGCCCGCGCGGCGCAGTCGCCTCCCGATAGCCGCGAAGCGCGCCCTCGGCCCTCGCCAGCTCACCCTCGCGCAAGACCGCGGTGAGCCGCTCACGGCGGAACCGGGCGTCCTCGTCCCCCTGTTCCGCGGCGAGACTGAACCACATCCACGCCTTCACCGGATCGGGCTCGACGCCCCGCCCGGTTTCGTACATGACGCCGAGGAAGAACTGCGCCGCCCCCACCCCCTGCCCGGCCGCGGCGCGGTACCAGTAGGCGGCCCGGCGCTCGTCGCGCTCAATCCCGAGCCCTCCCCGATACATCCGGCCGAGGTTGAGCTGGCCCTGGGCCTCACCCTGCTCGGCGGCCTTCCGGTACCAGAACACCGCCCGGCCGAAGTCCCGGGCGACGATCTTGCCGTCCTCGAACAGAGTCCCGAGGTGGTTCTGGGCGCGCGGGTCGCCGTCGTGGGCGGCGGCCCGGAGAGCGGGGACGCCGGCCCGGATATCGTTGCGCTCGATCGCCTTGCGGGCCGACTCGTAGTCCGCCGATGCGGGCGCGGGCGCGGTACCAGCGACCAGGAGCCCGGCGAGAACGGCGGGCGCGGCGCGCGAGAACGCCCACGCGGTGCCGCGCGTCCCCTTCATGCGGCCCGATTCCGGCGGTGCGCCCGGCGTCGCCGCCGCCGCCGGCCGCCCCGCGTCTCGGCCGAGTCCGAAGCGCCCTCCCGGTCTCCCTGGGCCTCGGTCCACCACGCGGCGCGCTCCCCGAGGGGCTCCCCGGCCTCCGCGCGCAGGCACAGGAAGTCGTACGCGGCCCGGAACCGGGGATGTGCGATGGTGAGATCCACCCGCCGCGGGCGGCGGTTCTCGAGGCGCGGCTGCATCGTCCAGATGTCGCGCGCCATGGCGCTCCACCTGCGCGGCATGCTGGTGCGCTTCGCCTGGAGCGCGAGCGCCTCGTCGGCCGCCGCGCCCAGCGCCTCGCTCCGGCTTCGGGCCCGTCCCTCCTCACGGAACCCGTCCGCAAGGTTGCGGACCGGACCCCACAGGAAGGCGGCGACCAGGAAGCCGGGGCTCACCGGCAGGTCCTCGGCGATGCGGCGGTCGGTGTTGGCGAGAGCCCGCTCGAGGAGCGCCCGTCCGCGGGGGTCGCGCCGCACCGAGTCGGCGGTCTCGGGGTAGAGGCGCGGGAGCAGGTCGTAGCGATCGAGACCGCGGAGGGATTCTTGGGCGTGTCCGTTCTGGAACAGCTTCAGGACCTCCTCGAACAGGCGGGCCGAGGGTACCCCCTCGAGGAGCGGCGCGAGGTCGAAGATCGGCGCCTCCGTCACCTCCTCGATGCGGAACCCGAGCTTCGCCGCGAAGCGGACCGCGCGGAGCATCCGCACGGGGTCCTCGCGGTACCGGACCGCGGGATCGCCGATGGCGCGGATTGACCCCTCGCGGAGGTCGGCCATTCCCCCGGTGAAGTCCAGGACCGATCCGTCCCGGTCGTCGTAGTAGAGGGCGTTGACGGTGAAGTCCCGGCGTACCGCGTCCTCTTCCCGGGTGCCGTAGACGTTGTCGTGGAGGAGCATTCCCGCGGGACCGGCCGCAGCCGCAGGGTGGGCTCCCCGGAACGTCGCCACCTCGAAGACCTCGCGCCCGGCGCGGACGTGGGCGAGGCGGAAGCGGCGACCGATGAGCCGGGACCGGGGAAAGAGGGCCCGCACCTCGTCCGGCCGCGCGGAGGTCGCGACGTCGAAGTCCTTCGGCGCCCGGCCGAGCAGAAGGTCGCGGACGCAGCCGCCGACCAGGTACGCCTCGAACGCCGCCCCGTGGAGCCGGGCGAGGATCTGGCGCACCTTCGCGTCGATCCGGCTGCGGGAGATGCCGTGCTCCGATGCGGGCACCACGTCGGGGAGGAGCTCGTCAGGGGAAGGAAGCTGCAATGTTCACCTGGAGGAAGTCGGTACGGCGCGGAGAGCCCGGTCCGCAGGCAGCGAAACGGGAGCCCCGAAGCGGGCATCGGAGGCGCGCGGCCGGCCCGTGGAAGATACGTGACGGTTGAGCACCATCTCGAAGCGGGATAATATCATCCGCGCGGCGGGAGGGGCGAAGCCCGGCCGCCGCGACACCGCTCCCTTCGTCTAGTGGCCCAGGATACCGCCCTCTCACGGCGTAGACAGGGGTTCGAGTCCCCTAGGGAGCGCCATCCTTTCTTTCTGATCTGCTGTTTCCCGGTATTTCTCACGAAATGCGGGGGTCCACGTCCCCGATTCGCCCCGCACGACGGACGT
Source organism: Gammaproteobacteria bacterium (assembly GCA_022823045.1). Classification (GTDB taxonomy): domain Bacteria; phylum Pseudomonadota; class Gammaproteobacteria; order HK1; family HK1; genus JAJDXW01. The sequence goes on along the minus strand of JAJDXW010000325.1, from coordinate 2,734 downwards.
TCCCGGCCGGTATCCCGGGAGACGTCATCGCGCCCCGGCGGTCAAAGGGCGGTGGCAAGGACGAACCGCCCCCTTCCGGCCGCGACCGTCCCGACCGGGATGCCGGATCCGTCCCCGCGAGCCGCTTCCGGGCCTTCCTTGCGGGTCGGGCACGCTCGCATACACTCTCGGCCCTGACGGGAGCAACCACCGGGGCGGGCCCGAACCATGACGATGCAACGAACGCCGCTCCTCATCTGGCGGCTGCTCGACCGAGGGGCGTGGATCGCGCCCGACACCGAGATCGTGACCCTGACCGCGAGCGGGAAGCACCGCCAGACCTACGCCGATACCGCGGAGCGCGCGGCGGCGCTCGCGAACGGCCTCGCGGACTTCGGAATCGGGCTCGGCGACCGGGTCGCGACGTTCATGTGGAACGGCTGGCGGCACCTCGAGCTCTACCAGGCGGTCCCCTCGATGGGGGCGGTCCTGCACACCCTCAACATCCGCCTCGGGGCGGAGGATCTCAAGTACATCGTCAACCACGCCGCGGACCGGATCGTCTTCGTGGACGCGGACCTCGCGCCCCTCGTGGAGCCGATCGCCGCCGATCTCCCCTCCGTCGAACGCTACGTCATCTGCGGCGAGCCGGGGGCCGGGGCGTGGGAGTCCTCGCTCCCGAACGCGGTCGACTACGAGTCGTTCCTGAGCGGGTTCACCAGGAACATCGCGTGGCCCGAATTCGACGAGAACGCGCCCCTCGGGCTCTGCTACACGAGCGGGACCACCGGCCACCCGAAGGGGGTGATGTACACCCATCGCTCGACCTACCTGCACACCATGTGCGAGGCGATGACGGACGTCCTGAGCCTCTCGGGCACCGACTGCACCTGCGGCATCGTGCCGATGTTCCACGCGATGGGCTGGGGCCTGCCGTACACCGCGACCATGCTGGGCGCGAAGCAGGTCATGCCCCACCGCTTCATGACGCCGGACCGGCTCCTCGACCTCATGGCGTCGGAGTCGGTCACCATCTCGGCCGGGGTGCCCACGATCTGGCAGGGCGTGCGCGCCCTCCTCGAAGCCGAGCCGGATCGGTACGACCTCTCGAGCCTCACGCGCCTTTGCTCCGGCGGCTCCGCCCCGCCCATCTCCCTCATCCGCTGGTTCTGGGACCGCTACCGCATCGAGATGATCCAGGGCTGGGGCATGACCGAGACGAACCCGATCGGGACGATCGCGCGGCGCGCCGCGAAGCACGCCCACCGCGACCTCGACGAGGAGGAGCGGTTCGTGAACGTCGGCAAGGCGGGGCTGCTGACCCCGGGGCTCGAGATCGAGATCGTGGACGAGGACTTCCGCCCCGTGCCGCACGACGGGAAGTCGATCGGCGAGGTGCTCATCCGGGGGCCCTGGGTCTGCTCGGAGTACTACCGGGACCCGCAGCCGGACAAGTTCCACGACGGATGGCTCGTCACCGGCGACATCGGGGCGATCGACGAGGAGCAATACCTCATCATCGCGGACCGGTCGAAGGACCTCGTGAAATCGGGGGGTGAGTGGATCTCGTCGGTGGACCTCGAGAACCACATCGTGGGGCTCGACGGGGTCGCGCTCGCCGCGGTGGTCGCCCAGCCGCACCCGCGGTGGGACGAACGCCCGGTCGCGCTTGTGGTGTGCGCCCCGGGGGCGAAGGTGAGTGCGGAGAAGGTGAGGCGCCACTGCGCGGAGCGGTTCGCCAGGTGGCAGCTTCCCGACGACGTCCTCTTCCGAGACGCGCTCCCCCTCACCACCACCGGAAAGATTGACAAGAAGGCGGTGCGGGCCGGACTCGCGGCGGAAGGCTACGTGCTGCCCGAGCTTCGTCCGGCCACGCCGCCGGAGGCGCCCGGCCCGCCGGATCGCCCCGCGGGCTCCCCCTGACCCCGGCCCGCGGGCCAACTCACGGGCCGTCCCATCGCGCACCGCCCGGCTTCCTCGATCCACGGCACGGCAATCGCCCCACCCTCGCGGCCGACCGGGGGCGTCGGCAGGTCCGGCCATCGTCGCGACGGACGGGATGCGGGGAGGATGGCCGGGCGCGGTGTCGGCGCTGGTAGTATCGGCCGCCACCGCGCAGCACCAGGCCGAGCTCCGCCACGATGACGACCTCCAACGACATCCCCCTCATCGGCTACGCCGACCGGCTCTCGGCCGGCCCCGGCGAGACCGTCGAATTCAAGGTGAACAGCCGCTCGGAGCAGCCCTTCGAGGCTCGCCTCGTCCGGGTGATCTGCGGCGATCCGAACCCGGACGGACCGGGCATCAAGGAGGTTCCGGTCCCCTCGGACTTCGAGGGAAGCTGGCCGTCGCGCGCGAAGGACGCCCAGCTCGGCTCCCATGCGCGGGTGCGGGCCGCCCGCCCGGAGGGGGCGGCGATGACCGTGGTCGCGACCATCTGGCCGACCCGTCCCGAGGTCGAAGCGCAGGGGATCGTCTCGTGGCTCTCGGAAGACGGGGGCGCCGGCCTCGCCCTGGTGCTCGACGGCGCGCGCGGAGCGGTCCTTCGCGCCGCCCGCGCGGAGGGCGGCGGCGTGGAGGAGGTCGCGGTCGGGAAGCCCCTCCGGCCCCGCGCCTGGTACCGGGTGTGGGCGAGCCTCGACACCGACTCGGGGACGTTGACGGTGGGGCAGGCGTCTCTCGACGGGTGTGCGGTGGTGGACGACGCGGGCACCGCCCGGCGGCGGGCGGACGGGCCGCTCTCCCCCGCCGGCAC
>JAJDXW010000157.1 GCA_022823045.1 Gammaproteobacteria bacterium | reverse complement strand
CTCGACGAGCTCAGTCGATGCGGTACTCGCGCAGGAACTCGGGTCGGATCTTGAGCCCGTGGCCAGGGGTCTCCGGTGCGGTGACCATACCGCGCACCGGCTTCGCCCACTCGATCCAGAGATCGTCGAGGAGCCCCATGTCCTCGAGGACGAGCCCGTTCGGGATCGACGCGAGGAGGTGGATCATCAACTCCGGGTAGAGGTGCGGAGCGATGGTCATCCCCCAGGTGTCGGCGAGGGCGGCGATCTTGCGAAGCTCGGTGAGCCCGCCCCGGATGACGTCCGGCTGGAGGATGGGGACCCCGGGGTGCTCGAAGAAGGGGCGGAGGTCATAGCGGGTGAAGTGGCTCTCTCCCCCGACGACCCGCGTGTCGAGGGCCTCCGCGATCCGGAAGTACCCGCGAAAATCCTCGGGCGAAACCGGCTCTTCCAGCCAGTAGATCTCGTAAGGCTCGAACTTCCGACCCATGAGAATGGCTTGGTCCGCGGTCCACGCCATGTTGACGTCCACCATCACGTCGACCTCCGGGCCGACCGCCTCGCGCACCATGCGCACGTTCGCCGCGTCCTCGGCCTCCGACCACAGGTGGCCGACCTGCATCTTGACCGCCCGGTAGCCGTCGTCGACGAAGCGGCGGGCCTTCTCCGCCATTCCCTCCCCGCCGAGTCCGCGCCAGCAGCCCGATCCGTAGGCGGGAATCTCGTTCCGATAGTGGCCCCAGAGCCGGTGCAGGGGAAGCCCCGCGCGCTGCCCCACGATGTCCCACAGGGCGACGTCGATGGCGGAGAGCGCGAGCACCTGGGCGCCGCCCCGCCCGTCCGCGATGGTGACCGACCAGAGGTCTCGCCAGATCGCCTCGATCTCCGACGCGTCCCGCCCGAGGATGCGCGGCGCCATCACCTCCTCGATGCACGCGGCGGTCGTCCGGAACCCCTCGCGGAGATAGAGCTGATATCCGAGCCCGACGAGGCCGGACCGGGTCTTCACCTCGACCACGAGGATCTCGCGGTCCCGCTGGTAGTGGGCGAAGAACCCGGGCTTCTCGACGAAGGGCGCCCGCAGCAGCGAGACCCGCACGTCCTCGATCTTCATTCCGTCCTCCCTCCTGTCGCTACCAGGCGGCGACGAGGCCGTCCGCCCGCGGATCGCTGCCCGCGACGTACACCCCGTCGTCGAGGCGCCAGATGATCTGGCCGCGGCCGAACTGGTAGGTCTCTCCCGGATCGGGCGACGCGAGGCGGTGCCCGCGGTCGGCGAGGGCGCGGTGGACCTCCGCCCCCGCCCCGGGCTCGATGACCGCATCGAGGCCGTCGAGGACCCGCCAGCGGGGCGCGTCCAGGACCGCCTGGGGATTCAGCCCGTGGTCCAGGGTCCCCACCACGACCTGGATGTGGCCCTGTGGCTGCATCGGCGCGCCCATCACCCCGAACGGCCCGACCGGCCGCCCGTCCCGGGTCAGGAAGGCGGGAATGATGGTGTGGAAGGGGCGCTTGCCGGGGGCGTACTCGTTCGGGTGGCCTTCCTCCAGGGTGAAGCCGAGCCCTCGGTTGTGGAGGGCGATGCCGGTGCCGGGGACCACGATGCCGCTCCCGAAGCCGTGGTAGTTGGACTGGATGAGGCTCACCATCATCCCGTCCCGGTCAGCGGTGCACAGGTACACCGTGCCGCCCGAGCCGAGATCCCCCGGCTCGCGGGCGAGGGCCCGCTCCCCGATGAGGGCGCGCCGGGCGGCCGCGTAGTTCGGGCTCAGCATCTCCTCGACCGGCACGTCCGCGAAGTCGGGATCGGCGACCTGGCGGTGGGCGTCCGCGAAGGCGAGCTTCATCGCCTCCATCTCGAGGTGCCAGTTCTCCTCGCTCACGTGCGGGTGGCGGGCGAGGTCGTACCCCTCCAGGATCCGGAGCCCCATGAGGGCCGCGATCCCCTGCCCGTTCGGCGGGATCTCCCACACCTCGCAGTCCCCGTACGGCACCCCGATCGGCTCCACCCAGTCCGCCCGGTGCTCGGCGAGGTCGTCGGCGGTGAGGTAGCCGCCGGTCCGGCCCGCGAACTCGACGATCGCGGCGCCGAGCGCGCCCGTGTAGAGCGCCGCCGCGCCCTCGCGCGCCAGGGTCTCGAGGGTGCGGGCGTGATCGGGGAGACGCCAGCGAGCCCCGGAGGCCGGGATGTCGCCACCGGCGGCGAACGCCTCCTTCCAACCCGCGAGCTGCGGGCCGAGGCCCGCCTCCCGGGAGGGGCCGTCGATCCGGTCCGCGTACCGCGCCCAGGAGTCCGCCACCACGGGCGAGACCGCGAACCCATCCCGCGCGTAGTCGATCGCGGCCCGGTAGACGCGCTCCCGGTCCGCACGCCCGAACCGCTCGTGCAGCGCCTCCCAGCCCGCCACGACCCCGGGGACGGTCACCGGGACCCAGCCGATCTCCGGCATCTCGGCGTGGCCGAGGCCGCGGATCCGCCCCGCGTCGAGGACCCGCGGCGCCCGCCCGGAGCTGTTGAGCCCGTGCAGCTTCGACCCGTCCCACACGATTGCGAAGAGATCGCCGCCGATGCCGTTCGAGGTCGGCTCCACCACGGTGAGGGCAATGGCGGTCGCGAGCGCGGCGTCGATCGCGTTGCCCCCCGCGCGGAGCACGTCGAGCCCCGCCTGGGCCGCGAGCGGCTGGCTGGTCGCGACCGCTCCGTTGGTGGCGAACACGGGCTGGCGGCGGGAGGGATAGGGAAGGTGGTCGAGCTTCATGGGACTTCCTGGTTACGCACAATCGCCGTCTCGTTCGCTCACCCGGGCCGGCGGAGGCGCCACGGCGAGCCCGATTGCCGACGCGGGCTTCGGGCCAGGAGCGGGGCGCGCATGCACGCGGAACGCGGACCCGAGGGAGGGGCTTTTCGGAACGTCGGGAAGGTCAATTATCGCACCGCGTTCCGAACACCGGATGGCGGAGCCGGTCGCCGGGAGCGAGGCCGGTCCGCTCCGCTTCGCCGCCGTTCACCTCGAGCACCGCTCGCACCGGGACCCGGGACGAGATCGTGTCCAGGGACCGGGGGCGGGCATTGCGAACGATGCTCCGCACCGTCCCGTCCCGCGCGGCGAATACCATGTCGAGCGGAATGAACGTGTTCTTCATCCACATCCGGGCGATCTCGTCCCGTCCGAAGTCGAAGAGCATGCCGGCCCCCGGGGCGAGGTCGCGGCGGAACATGAGCCCCTGCGCCCGTGCGGCGGGCGTCGCGGCGACCTCCACCTCGTAGCGCTGGACCGCGCCCCCCGCGAGATCGACGCAGACCGGCTCGGCGCGGGCGACGGGCGAGTCGAGGACACCAGCGGCGAGCATCGCCGCGGCGAGGACGCACGCCCGAAGCACGCGCGCGCGTGGCGCGCCGGGTACGCCGAGGGCGCTCGCGCGCCGCGACGCGCCGGCCCGAGCGGTCATCACCCGGCGATCCTCTCCACCCGCGGACCGAGACGGGCGAGGAGCTCGTAGGCGATGGTGCCCGCGGCTTCCGCGATCTCCTCGACCGTCAGGCCATCGCCCCACAGGGTCACGGGATCGCCCGGGCGGGCGTCCGGACACCCGCGAAGGTCGATCGCGATGAGGTCCATCGACACCCGTCCCGCGAGGGCCGCGCGGCGACCATTCACGAGCACCGGGGTGCCGGACGGCAGGTGCCGGGGATAACCGTCCGCGTAGCCGATCGCGGCGATTCCAAGGGGCATCTTCTCGGGCGTGGCCCAGGTTCCCCCATAGCCGACCGCCGCGCCCCGCTCGATCGTCTTCACCGTGACGAGGGGGGCGGAGAGGGTCATGGCCGGGCGAAGCCCGTGGTCGTGCCCCCTCCCCCCCGGCATCGGCGACGCCCCGTAGAGCATCACGCCCGGGCGGACCCAGTCGCGATGGGCGGCCGGCACCGCGAGCACCCCGGCGGAGTTGGCGAGGCTCACGGGCGGCGTCTCCGCGACCGAAGCCAGCGCCTCGTCGAACCGGGCGATCTGCTCGGGGCTCGCCCCGCCGCCCGGCTCGTCCGCGCTCGCGAAGTGGCTCATCGCGTGGAGCGGCCTCGCCACCCCGGGCAAGGCGGCAAGCTCGCGCCAGACCCCGGAGAAGTCGGCCGGAGGGAACCCGAGCCGGTGCATCCCGGTGTCGACCTTGACCCACACCCGAACCGGCGGGCCGGCGGCGCGGGCGCGGAGCAGCTCGATCTGCCCGGGGGCGTGCACCACCGTGTCCACCCCCTCCGCGGCAAGCCGATCGAGAGCCTCGCGGTCCCCGAACCCGCCGAGGACGAGAAGGGTCCCCCCAATCCCCGCCCGCCGCAGGGCGAGCGCCTCGTCCACCCGGGCCACCGCAAGCCCGTCCGCGGCCGCGAACGCGCGCGCGGCCCGCACCGCGCCGTGGCCGTAGGCGTCGGCCTTGACCACCGCGAGCACCCGGCTCTCGCCGGTCCGGGCACGGACGACGCGCAGGTTGTGGGAGAGCGCGGTGCAGTCGATACGGGCGGTCGGCCCGGCCGCGCGTCCGGCGGCCGGCCGCCCCAAGGTGGCGGCCATCGAATCGTCAACGGCTCGAATCGTGGTTCCCAAACTTGGCGATGCGGCCGAGGAAGGTCAAGGTGACGGTACCGGTGGGACCGTTTCGTTGCTTGCCGATGATGATCTCGGCCTTGCCCTTGTCGGTGCTCTCCTCGTTGTAGACCTCGTCGCGGTAGATGAACAGGATGACGTCCGCATCCTGTTCGATGGCGCCCGACTCGCGGAGGTCGGAGAGCATCGGCCGCTTTTCCGACCGCGCCTCGAGACCGCGGTTGAGCTGCGACAGGGCCACCACCGGCACCTTGAGCTCCCGTGCAAGCGCCTTGAGCGACCGGGAGATCTCCGATATCTCGGTCGCCCGGTTCTCCGACGTCCCCGGCACGTGCATGAGCTGCAGATAGTCGACGACGACGAGCCCGATGTCGTGCTCCCGCTTGAGTCGGCGCGAGCGGGCGCGCAGTTCGGTCGGAGTGAGGTCGCCGCTGTCGTCGAGGAAGATCCTCGACTCGTTGAGCATCGTCATGGCCGACGTGAGCCGCGGCCAGTCCGCGTCGTCGAGCTTCCCGGTCCGGATCTTGTGCGAGTCGATCCCCCCGAGCGCCGACAGGAAGCGCATGGTGAGCTGCTCCGACGACATCTCCATGCTGAACACGACCGCCGCGAGCTTCGTCCGGATGGCCGCGCTCTCCACTATGTTCAACGCAAGTGCGGTCTTGCCCATCGACGGACGGCCCGCGACAACGATGAGATCTCCCCGCTGGAGCCCGGCGGTGCGTCGGTCGAGATCAATGAATCCGGTCGGGACACCGGTTATGTCGCTCTCGAGCTGGTGCAGCTCGTCGATCCGTTCAAACACTCCTACCAGCACGTCGCGGATCGGTTCCGGACCGCCCGCCGACCGGCGGCGGTCGCCGATGGCGTAGACGAGCTGCTCCGCCTCCTCGACGAGCTCGGTGACCGGGCGGCCCTCCGTGCGGTAGGCCCGATCGGCGATCGCGGAGCCGGTCGCGATCATCTCGCGCAACACCGCGCGCTCGCGCACGATCTCGGCGTAGGCGGCCACGTTGGCTGCGCTCGGGGTGCTCTCCGCGAGCTCTGCGATGTAAGCGAGGCCCCCTTCCACCTTCGCGTCACCGTGTCCATCGAGCCACTCGGAGACGGTCACCACGTCGCAGGGATTGTTCGCGTCGATGAGGGAGGCGATGGCGCGGAAGACGAGCTGGTGGTCGCGCCGGTAGAAGTCCTCCTCCTTGATGCGGTCCACCACCCGATCCCAGCCCGAGGCATCGAGCATGAGACCGCCGAGCACCGCGCGCTCCGCCTCGATCGAGCTCGGCGGCACCCGGAGGCGGGCCGCCTGGGTATCGCTTCGGGTGGTCGCGGGCGCGGCCACGGCTAGCGCTCCGGCGGCCGGGCGGGCCCGGGGGCTTCCGATCGCACGGGCGGAGCGGCTCCGCGCCTCGCTCTCGACCGACCGGCTTCCGGACACGCCATGGCGGGACCCTATCCGGCCGTCTCCTCGCCGCCCTCGCCCTCGGCCGAGCCGGACTCGGACTCGTCGCCCACGGCCTCGTCGGCCCCGGACTCACCGCCCGCCTCGCCGGGTTCCGAATCCTCGACCTCCGCCGACTCGGCGCCCGCAACCGCCTCGGCGAGCGCGGCGTCCGGATCGGTCTCTTCGGCCTCGTCGTCCCGGCGGTCCAGGTCCTCGATCGAGCCGCCCATCGGCACCACCGCCACCCGCACCGCGGCCTCGACGTCGGGGTGGACCCGGATCGAGACTTCGTACCGGCCCGTCTGGCGGATCGGACCGTCCGGCATGCGGACTTCGTTGCGCCGCACCTCGACCCCCGCCTCCGTTGCCGCCTCCGCGACGTCGATGATCCCGACCGAACCGAAGAGCCGGCCTTCGCCGCCCGCCCGTCGGGTGATGACGAGGTCGAGGGCCGCGAGGTCGGCGCTCCGCCGCTCGGCGCGGACGACCTCGTCCGCCGCCTGGCGCTCGAGCTCGGCCCGGCGCTCTTCGAACCGCGCGATGTTGCGCTCGGTGGCGGACAACGCCTTGCCCTGGGGAACCAGGTAGTTCCGGGCGTAGCCGGGCTTCACGTCCACGCGGTCCCCGAGCCCCCCGAGGCCCGCGATCCGCTCCAGCAGGATTACCTCCATTCACCTCTCCCTTGCCGGGCGTCGATCCCGGACTGCCGATTCACCCCGCGGCGGGCCGCCACGGGTCCGTTTACTCCACGAAGAACGAAGTATGACAACCGAACCCCTCCGGCAAGCATGGATCTCACCGAAAATGGGATCGGAGTGGACTTTCCGGCGCGCCGGCGCGAGCCGGACGAGAAACGGCAGACCCGCTCCGACCCCGTCTTCGCCCTTGGAACCATTGCGGCTAACACCCGGCCGGCAGGTTGCCGCCCATCCCGAACCGCCTCCGGTAGTCGACCCACGTGTCGGTGAGCCCGGCGAGGGCGAGCCCGAGAACGACCTCCGACGCCGGTTCCGGCATGATCGCGAGCGCGACGTAGAGACCCGCGAGCCACGCGACCGACGCGTTCCTCCGGTTGACCACGTAGTGGACGAGGGCGATGCCCTGCAGCCCGAAGAGCACGACCAGGATCATCAGCCACTCGTAGGCGAGGTGGGAGAGCCACCCGTCGGCGAACCATGCGACGGCCGCGAGCACGAGGGCCGCGTACCCGGAGTGCCTCGGCATGCGCAGGGCCCGGAACTCCTCGCCGAAGCCGCCGGGGCGGTCGAGCACCGCGTGCCACCAGCGCGCAAGCATCAGGGTCACCGCGAGGCCGAGCAGCGCGCCCGCCGCCACCACCCCCGTCATCAGCGGCGCGATGCGGTCGATGAAGGGCCCCCAGTCGCTCGAGAGCGAGAGCCACGAGAAGATCTCCTCGAGGACGTTCGTCCACCATGCGATCGGGTCGCCGAGGATGATGCGCACGGCCACGACCACGGCGGCCACGAGAAGGCCTCCCGCGGCGAGGGCGGCGCCCTGCGACCGGGTCTGCCTCAGCACGAGGGCGAGCACCCAGAGCGGCGTCCAGCTCAGCAGGGCGAGGAGCGCGACGGGGCGGAAGCTCTCGATCGCGGCGTACATGAACGCGCCCCCGAGGACCGTGGAGCCGAGCAGCACCAGCGCCCCTTCGAATGCCCCGTTGCGAAGCGTGGCGAGCCCGAGGAGGGCACCGCTCACGTAGTTGAGGGGGAAGACGACCAGGGAGAACACGGAGCACACCGCGCACGCGGTGATGACGTGCGCCCGCCCCCGCATCACGAAGGTCAGGAGGGAACGCACCGCGTTCGCCGCCGGAGTTCAGCGACCGGGCGTCGGGCGCGCCCCGTGGCCGGAAAGCCCGGAGCGGCCGCGCCGGACCCGGCCTCCGGGCGAGGCCACGCCGCGCCGGGAGCACCGCCGATCCCCGGCCCGGGGGCGCAGGTCTCCTCCCGACTCCGCGGGAGCCGGGCGATGGCGCCCTCGGAGGAGGCGATTTCCGTTCACGGCCGGCCGGACCCCGGGGTCGTCAGTTCCGGTGTGCGTCGCTGTAGGGGAGAAGAGCCAGGAAACGGGCCCGCTTGATCGCCCGTGCAAGCGAGCGCTGATGGCGCGCCCGGGTGCCGGTGATGCGGCTCGGGACGATCTTGCCGGTCTCGGTGATGTACTGCCGGAGGGTATTCAGGTCCTTGTAGTCGATCTCCTTCACCCCCTCGGCGGTGAACCGGCAATAGCGCCGGCGGCGGCTGTAGCGGGACATGGCTCAACACCTCTCGGCTTGCGGCTCTTCGATCGGGGCTGCCTCGGCGGCCGGTTCGGCCTCGACGGCCGCCTCCGCCTCGGGCTCGGGCTCGCGGACGGCCGTGCCGCCATCCGACCCGGCGGCACCACCATCCGACCCGGCTGGGGCCCTGGACGGCCCCTCCCGATCGCGTCCGGCGGGGCCGGTGCCTCCTCCGGCTCCGGTTCCGGCTCCGCCACCGGACCCGCCTCCGGCCCTCGCGCCATCGGACCGACGGTCGCCCCGCCGGTCCCCGTCGCGGTCACCGTCGCCGCGGCGGCGGGAACGGTCTCGCGGACCCTTGTCCTCCTTGGCCTTGGCCATCGGAGACTCGTCGGTGACGGCCTCGCGACGAGCCATCACGAGGTTGCGAAGGACCGCGTCATTGAAGCGAAAGCTCGATTCGAGCTCGTCGAGCACCGACTTGTTGCACTCGATGTTCATCAACACGTAGTGCGCCTTGTGCACCTTCTCGATGGGATAGGCGAGCTGGCGCCGGCCCCAGTCCTCGAGCCGATGGATCCGGCCTCCGTCCGACTCGATGATGGACCGGTAACG
>JAJDXW010000099.1 GCA_022823045.1 Gammaproteobacteria bacterium | reverse complement strand
TACGACGAGGTGGCGGTGGTGCTCGGACCGGCGGACTCCCGGGTCGCGACCCGCGAGCTCCTCTATACCGCCGTCACTCGCGCCCGCCGCCGGGTCGTCGTCCACGGCTCCGAGGAGAGCGTCGCCGCCGCCGTCGGCCGCGTCACCGAGCGCTCCTCCGGCCTCCACGACGCCCTCACCCCCGACGCCGCCGCCCCGCTCGCTCCCCCGGGAAGTCGGCGTCCCCAACCCGCGCTTCGCGAGTAACCTGGAAGCAGGGTCATTGCACGCAAGTTCGTCCTGTGGACTACCGGATCAATCGAATTCCGTGCACACACCGTAGCGTGAGATCACCGTGAGCCACGAAGTTGCGAAGCTGGGAATCGCGCTGGCGAGTGCGATACTGTCATTCGACACCGGCTTCCCACTTTCCAGCCAGAGGAGGACACCATGGCCAAGTTCGTCATGTTCGGCAGCTACAACCAAGCGTCAATGGAGGACATCAGCGCCTCGCGCACCGACCGGGCCGAGGAGGTGGTCCGCGGCCACGGCGGGGAGACGATCGGCATCTACGCCCTGCTCGGGGCGTTCGACCTCATGCTCATCGTCGAGCTACCTGACGTCGAGACCGCGATGCAGGTCTCGCTCGAGCTCACGCGCCTGACCGGCATCGGGTTTCAGACCTCGCCCGCGGTCGACGTGGCGGCGTTCGACGCGCTCGCCTCGGGGTAGGCCCGCGCCCCGCCGTCGGCAAGACGCGGGGCACCGCCGCGGCACCCGCCCGCTTCGAGCGTTCGCCCGAACTTCGAGCGTACGGGGGCGATTCGAGTTCGACCCGAGGGCGCGGTAGACTCGCCGCAAACCACCGGGAGCGAGCCATGGCCAGGGTGCTGACCACCGCGGCCGTCGACCGGCTCCGCCGCGACGGCTTCCACTTTCCGATCCCCTGCATCTCGAAGACCGAGGCGGCCGACTGCCGTCGCCAGCTCGAAGCCTTCGAGGCCGCGAACGGCGGGGCGCTCACCGGCGCCCACCGCTTCAAGACCCATCTCCTCTTCAAGTGGCTCGCGGACCTCGTCCGCGCGCCGCAGGTCCTCGACGCGGTCGAGGATCTCATCGGCCCGGACATCCTGTGCTGGAGCACGCACTGGTTCATCAAGGAGCCGCGGAGCCCCCAGTACGTCTCCTGGCACCAGGACAGCAACTATTGGGGCCTCGACACGAAGGACCTCGTCAGCGTGTGGGTGGCCCTGTCCCCCGCGACCGTCGAGAGCGGGTGCATGCGCCTGCTGCCCGGGAGCCACCTCGAGCCGCCGATGCCGCACGTCGACACCTATGCCGAAGACAACATGCTGACCCGGGGCCAGACGATCCTCGACGTCGACGAGAGCCGGGCGGTGAACGTCGAGCTCGAGACCGGCGACGCCGCCCTCTTCGATTACGAGATCGCGCACGCCTCCCATCCCAACCGGAGCGACGACCGGCGCATCGCCGTCGTGCTGCGCTACATGCCGCCGAACGCGCGCCAGACCCTGTCCGACTGGGACAGCGCGGCCCTCGTTCGCGGCGAGGACCGGTACGGCCACTTCGAGCACGAGCCGGTGCCGGCCCGCGACCTCGACCCGGTCGCGGTCGCCTTCCACCGCAAGGCGGAAGAGCGGCAACGCCAGATCTACTTCCGGGGCACCGCCTGGCAGGACACCCGGGTGTCCCCCGAAGGGGTCACCGCGCCGTACTGACCGATCCCGTTCCGTACCATTCGCAGGTATCCGCCCCCGATGCATGGGAATTGATCCTCCCCCTTTTCCGCTTTGTCGGGGAAAGCAAGCGAGGCCCATGCGCGCTACCGTTCTGCCCCGGTGAGGTGGCCCGCGAAGTCTCGATCAGGAGCACCGCGCAACGACGATGGCGCCATGATTCAAGGCATGATCGGAGTCAATTGCACCGCGAACCGTCTGCATCGAAAGGCTTGGCGGCTCTTCGTCTTCGGCCTGCGCCATGGTGTTTCCCGAGCGCGCGGCCGATGAGGATTGACGACCTCGACGCGCTGGTGGCGGCTGGGGAGTCGGAGACCCTGGAATTCAAACGTACTACTGGAGAACGACGCAGGGGCATACGGGCTGTATGCGCCATGTTGAACCATCGGGGCGGCCGAGTGCTCTTCGGCGTGACTCCGGGCGGCCAAGTGATTGGTCAGGATGTCAGCGACCGCACCATCGAGCAGATCGCCGAAGAACTGCAGAACATCGATCCGCCGGCGTTTCCCCGCGTGGACCGCATCTCCGTCACGGGTTCGCGCGAGGTCGTGGTGGTCACCGTCCCAATCCTCCAGCAACAGCCCTACAGCTATCGCGGTCAGGCTTGGCGCAGGGTCGGCAACACCAACCGGGCGATGTCGCGTGAGGAATACAACCGGATACTGCTCGAACGCCTTCACGGCCTGAACCGATGGGAGAACGAGTCCGCCGAGGGCTGGTCGGTCGACGACCTCGTTGTGAGCGAGATCGTTCGCACGCTCGACGAAGCGGTTCGACGCGGGCGGACCGACGATCCCGGTACGCGGGATCCGGAAGCGTTGCTGCGCGGATTCGGCTTGATTCGTGGGGATGACTTGTTGCGCGCGGCGGTCGTACTGTTCGGCCAGTCCGATCGTCTGGAGGCGGAGTACCCTCAATGCATGCTGCGGGTGGCGAAGTTCCGCGGAACGGACCGCACCGAGTTCCTGGACAACCGGCAGTTCCACGGCAACGCCTTCGATCTCCTGAACCGGGCGGAGCGCTTCATTCGGGAAAACTTGCCCATCGCCGGGCGGATCGAGCCCGGGGTGTTTGAACGGGTGGATGATCCCCTGTATCCACCATTGGCGTTGCGCGAGGCTCTCGCGAACGCCTTCTGCCACCGGGACTATTCGATTGGAGGAGGCTCGGTGGCAGTGGCGATTTATGAAGATCGCCTTGAAGTGACCTCGTCCGGGACCCTTCATTTCGGTCTGACGCCCGAGGCGTTGTTCGCGCCCCACGAATCCTTGCCATGGAACCCGCTGCTCGCCCGAGTCTTCTACCGCCGTGGAATCATCGAGCAATGGGGGCGGGGGACGATCAAGATGATGGAGTTGGCGACGCACGCCGGCTTGCCGGCGCCGGAGATCGAGGACGCCGGGGGACATGTCACCGCTCGCTTCAGGCCAGGGCCGTATGTGCCGCCCAGCAGCGTCACGCAGGAAGTGACCGAGCGACAGCAAGTGATTCTTGCCCTGCTTTCGCGCGCGCCCGATGGGCTCGCTTTGCGTGAGATCCTTCCGCAGTTGGAACATGTGGCCACCCGGCGGCAACTGCGTGACGATCTGGGGGCCTTGCGAACCTTCGGTTTGGCGGTATGTGAGGGCCGCGGGCGCGGATCACGATGGAAGCGCCGATAGCTTCATCGGCTGCGGATTTGCCATTCCGGCTCATTCCGGCCCATTCCGGCCCATTCCGGCTCATTCCGACCCATTCCGGCCCATTCCGGTCCATTCCGGCCCATTCCGGCTCATTCCGGCTCATTCCGGCTCATTCCGGCTCATTCCGGCCCATTCCGGCTCGTTCCGGCTCATTCCGGCTCATTCCGGCTCATTCCGGCCCATTCCGGCCCATTCCGGCCCATTCCGGCTCAGTCCGGCTCATTCCGGCCCATTCCGGCCCATTCCGGCCCATTCCGGCCCATTCCGGCTCATTCCGGCCCATTCCGGCCCATTCCGGCTCATTCCGGCCCATTCCGGCCCATTCCGGCCCATTCCGGCTCATTCCGGCCCATTCCGTGGGCTGAGAAATGGACCCATCGTTAACGCACGGGAGCCAGTGAAGGCTGTTACATGTGAAGATCGGAGACGAATGACTGAATCAGTCATCGTTGTTCTCCTTGGGGCGGTCACGTGCGAAGGGCGGAGAGGGTGATGGGTCGTCGGGATTCAACGGAGGGGCGCGTCGGACGCGCCGAAAGCCACCGGAGCCGCGCCATGCTCAAGGGGCTGCTCGCCGCGGCTTTCGCCGTTTGCGCGGCGACCGCGCTTGCCGGGACTCCGGGGCCGGGGACGGAAGATCCCCTGAGCGATACGCTGGTGCCCCGGCCGGGGCTTTCGCCCGGCGAGGTGATCCGGATCCAGCTCGAGGCCCTCCGGCACAACGACGATCAGGACCGCGGCATCGAGGTCGCGTTCCGTTTCGCTTCTCCGGCCAATCGGGAGACTACCGGCCCCCTCCCGCGCTTCATCCGGATGATCAGGCAGGGTCCGTACGCGCTCATGCTGGACTTCCGCGAGGCGAGCTACGGAACGGTGGAGGTGCGGAACGAGGTGGCCCGCCAGCGGGTGACCCTGACCGGCGCGCGTTCCCGGGTCTCGTACTGGTTCTATCTTTCCCGGCAGTCGAAGGCTCCCTTTGCCGGCTGCTGGATGACCGACGTGGTGCTCGTCGAGCGCGTCCCGGGCCGGACCGCGTAGCGCCCCGCCGCGTCGCGGCACCGGTTATTCTTCGGGATGGCAGGTGTATCGGAATTCCGGGACCGGTGGAGCATCCAAACGAATCGATCCGTCTCCGCCGGGTTCATTTTCCGCCCGCCCGGAGCGCTCTCGCGCAGGCCGCCGAACTGGGCCGAACCGGTCGTGCCGGCACCTCACGCGCATGTTTCACCGCGGCCGGATCGGCTTTAGCCAGCCAGGAGATCGGTGAAACGTGGGCGCCAACTCCGCGCAGGGCGGCGAGAAGTCATGAAGCTTCTTTGCGTCGGTGACATCCATCTCGGCCGGCAGCCCTCGCGCCTGCCCGCGGGGCTCCTTGACGAGATAAGGGCGAGCGAGCTCGGACCGGCCGCGGCGTGGCGGCTCGCCGTCGACTTCGCTCTCGCTGACGAGGTCGACGCGGTGCTGCTCGCGGGCGACGTCGTCGAGCAGGAGGACGACTTCTACGAGGCCTACGGCGATCTGCGCCGCGGGGTCGACCGGCTGACCGCGGCCGGGGTCCCGGTGCTCGCGGTGAGCGGGAACCACGACGTCCAGGTCCTCCCCCGCCTCGCCGACGCGGTTCCCGGCTTCCGGTTGCTCGGGCGGGGCGGGGCGTGGGAGGTCCTGGACGTCGCCGGGCGCGACGGCCGGCGCGTGCAGGTGCTCGGGTGGTCCTTCCCCGAGTCCCGGGTAACGACGAGCCCGCTCGCCGTCCACGAGCTTCCCGCGCTCGACTCGGGCTCGACGCCCGTCTTCGGCCTCCTCCACTGCGACCGGGACGCGGCCGGGAGCCCGTACGCTCCGGTTCGCTCCGCGGAGCTCGAGGGTGCGCCGGTCGATGCCTGGCTGCTCGGCCACGTGCACAAGCCGGACGCGCTGGTCGCGCCGCGGCCGATCGGATACCTGGGGTCCCTCACCGGTCTCGACTCGGGGGAGCCCGGCCCGCGCGGGCCGTGGCTGCTCGAATGCGCCGGCCCGGAGCTCGCCCTCGAGCACTTGCCGCTCGCGCCCCTCCGGTGGGAGGAGGTCGAGGTCGCACTCGACGGGCTCGAGTCGGCGGAGGACGTCCACACGTTCGCCGTCTCCGCCCTCGACGCGCTCCACGAGCGCCTCGCCGCGGAGCGTTTTCGCCCTCGTGCGGTCGGTTGCCGTCTCCGGTTCTCCGGCCGTACCGCGCACCGGCGAGAGGCGGCGCGGTCCCTCGCGGCCAGCGATCCCCTCCGGGTTCTCCAAGCGCGCGACGACGTCCTGTACTTCGTGCACGACTGGCGGTTCGAGGCGAGCCCGGCCCTGGACCTCGACGAGCTCGCCCGGGGCGCCGATCCGCCGGCCCTCCTCGCGCGCAAGGTCCTCCTTCTGCGCGGGCCCACCGAGGACACCGATCGGCAGGCGCTCCTCGCCAGCGCCCGGCGGCGCCTCGAGTCGCTGGGCGGCCGGCGCGCCTTCGCCGCGCACGGTCTCGCCCCCCCGACCGAGGAGGAAGCGGCGGGGCTTCTGGAGCGGGCCGCGCTCGGGGCGCTCGCCGAGCTTCTGGACCAGCGCGAGGGTCCGGGATGAGGCTGCGCCGGATCGCGATCCGCCGCCTGCCCGGGATCCCCCGTCCCGGCTTCGAGCTCGACGGGTTCGCGGATGGAATCAACGTCGTCGTCGGACCCAATGCCTCCGGGAAGACGAGCATTCCGCGGGCTGTGCGGGCGGCCCTGTATGGCGGGGAGCTCGCTCGCGAGAGCGTCGATGTCGAGGCCGTGTTCGCGCTCGGGGACGGGGGGGACGAGGAGGAGAGAGACCGGAGAGAGGATGGAAACGGGCCGGAGGACGGCCTCATCCACGCCGCCCGGACCGGCGGGGCCCTCACCTGGACCCGGGACGGGGAGCGGATCGAGGCACCGGCGCTCCCGGAGCACCGCTTCGTTTCGTGCTACACCCTCCACCTCGAGGACCTGCTGGCGGGCGACTCCGACACCGACGCCGATATCGCCCGGCGCCTGGTGCGGGAGATGGCCGGTGGGTACGACCTCGATGCCGCCCGCCGTGAATGCGGTTTCTCCGTCCCGCCCCGGGCGGGGCAGACGGAAGCGAGCGAGGTCTCGTCGGCCGAGTCGGATCTCCGGCGCCGGCAGGCCCGGTACCAGGACCTGCAACGCGACGAGGAACGGCTCGGTCCCCTGGAGCGGGAGCTCGACGAGGCGCGGGAAGCGGAGCGCGAGGCGGCCCTCGTCGAGCAGGCGCTCCGGCTTCTCGAGAAGCGACGGGAGGGGTCCGGACTCGAGCGGCGCATGACGGCGCTTCCCTCGGGTCTGGAGCGCCTTTCCGGCGACGAGGCCGAGGCGCTGGAGCGCCTGAACGGCGAGCGGCGGCAGGCGGAGCGGGACCTCGCCCGGGCCGAGGCCGATCTCCGTGCGGCCGAGCGCACCCTCGTCGCTACCGGGCTTGCCGGGAGCCCGTTCGACGAGGGCCGGGCCGCGGACATGCGGCCCCGGATCGCTCGGCTGGAGCATCTCGAAGGCGAGCTAGCGCGGGTGCGGGACCGGGCCGAGGAGGAGGCCGCGGCCCGCGACCGGGCGGCTCGCGAGCTCGGCGGCGAGCCCGGCGAGGGCGTCCGACTCGGTCCCGAGGCGGTCCATGCCGCGGACCAGGCACTCGATGCAATCCGCCAGCTCACGGCCGAGCTTCGCGAGCTCGACGCCGAGCTGAACCGCCTTGCCGACGTGCCGGAGACGGAGCCGGACCCCGAACGGGTCGAGGAGGCGAGGCGAGAGCTGCTGCACTGGCTCTCGGCGCCGGAGGTGTCCGGTTCCCCGGCTTGGCGCAGGGGGGCGCTGCTGGTGCTCGCGGCGACCGGCATCGCGGGGGCCGTCGCGGCAGGTCTCTTCTTCCACCCCGCAGCGTACGCGCTTCTCGCGCCCGTCGCGATCGCGCTCGTTTACGTCTTCCTCCACCTTCGCAGGGACGGAACCGGAGCCGGCCAGCGCCTCGAGGCGGAGCAACGATACCGGCGGAGCGGCTTCGAGCGGCCGGAGACCTGGGAGCGGGAGCAGGTCGCCGAACGGCTCCATGCGCTCGACCGCGAGCTCGGCGCCGCTCGCCAGCGGGAGGAGGACCTTCGCCGCCGCCGGGAGGCGGAACGCAGGCGCGGGACCCTCCACGCTGCACTGGAACGCGATCGCGGACGACTCGCGGAGATCGCGCGCCGGGTGAACTTCGACCCCGAGGCGCTCGATGCCTCGTTCGACCGCTGGCTTCGGCTGACCGGCGACTACGACCGCTCCGACCTCGCGCTCAGCGAGAGCCGGGCCCGGCTCGCGACCCTGGAACGCGAATCCGGGTCCCTGCGGGCCGACATCGTCTCGTTCCTGGCCGCCCACGGGGAGGCCCCCGGGTCCGGAGTCCCGGAGGCCGGCGCACCCGGCCCCGATGCGGCCGCGGCCGGACCGCCTGCCGTCGATCCGTCCATCACCGAAGCGATCGGGATCGGAGCGACCGCGGGCAAGACGCCGGGCGCGGCACC
>JAJDXW010000303.1 GCA_022823045.1 Gammaproteobacteria bacterium | reverse complement strand
GTCCGCGCCGTACTCGTTCCAGAGCGCGAACACCGCCTCCGCGACCCCCATCCGCACCCCCGCGTCGGCGGCCGCCTCGACGTAGAGCGACACGTCCTTGCGCAGCAGACGGGTCGCGAAGCCGGCGTCGTAGGTCTCCGTCAGCACCCGGTTCGGGAACTTGTCGGCGGTGGCGGTATTCATGCCCGACGAGGCGTTCAGCACGTCCAGCATGGTGCTCATCTCGAGGCCCTGCCGGAGTCCGAACGCGACCGCCTCGCTCGTGGCCGCCATCGCGGTGGCCGACAGGTAGTTGTTGAGGACTTTCATGGCCTGCCCCTGCCCTGGCCGCCGGCCGACGTAGACGAGGTGGCGGCACAGGGGCTCGAGAAGGGATCTGAGGCGGTTCCAGGCCGCGGAAGAGCCCGCGAACATGATCGCGAGGGTGGCGGCGCGCGCCCCCGCCACGCCCCCCGAGACCGGCGCGTCGACGTACTCGAAGCCGTCGTCGACGAGGGCGCGGCCGATGCTCCGCGCGGCCGCGATGCCGATGGTGGAGGTGTCGACGATGGTGTGGGTGACCGCGTTGGGGCTCTCCCGGATCTCGTCGACGACGCTGCGCACCGCCGCGCCGTCGGGAAGGCTGAGGAGTATCGGATCGGCTACCGCCGCGACGTGCGCCACGGAGCCGACGCTGGTGGCCCCCTCGGGCGTTCGCTCCGCGGTCCCCAACGCATCGTGGACGCAGAGCCGATGCCCGGCCGCGGCGAGGTTCGCCGCCATGGGCCGGCCCATGTTGCCGAGGCCGATGAATCCTGTGGTCGCCATGACGGTGCAAGACTCTCCCATGTTGCGGAGCTTGTCCAGACCCCCGGCGGGCCGCGGGCGCGTACCCGGCTCAGAAGAGCTGAGCGGTGGTCAGGGTCTCGAAGCTGGTGCCGAGAAAGTGCAGGATCCCGTCCGCCGCCGGAGCGAGCTGCCGGTCCCGGTAGTGCTCGTAGTCCGGCTTCGCATCGAGCGCCTCCACGGGAAGGGGCCCGTTCGCGGTCACCACGTAGCTCACCCAGGACCCCGGACGCGACTGCCGCCGGGCCGCCTGGACGTGGGGCGGAACGTTGCGCGTGTACGCGTCGAGGGGCCGGCGGAGCCGCTTCCGGTAAACGAGCTCCGCGTCGAGCTCGCCCGCGAGGAGCGCGTCGCAGGTGGCCCGCACGTAGTCCTCGTAGGGTTCGTCGAGGAATACCTTGCGATAGAGCTCGCGCTGGAACCGCCGGGCGAGCGGCGTCCAGTCCGTTCGCACCGTCTCGAGCCCCTTGAAGACGATCTCCGGCCCCGCTCCGCCGCCGTTCCGCACGAGCCCCGCGTAACGCTTCTTCGTGCCCTTCGCCGCGCCGCGCAGGGTCGGCATGAGGAAGCGCTCGAACAGGCTCTCGAACTCGACCTCGAGACACGATTCCAGGCGGTGCTCCTCGGCGAGGGTCGCGCGCCACCATCCGTTCAGCCGCTCCGCGAGCGCGGCCGCGACCTCCCGCGCCTCGGGGCGGTCTCCGAGCAGCACGAAGAGCGAGTCGGTGTCCCCGTAGATCACCTCGAAGCCCTCGCCCTCGATGAACGTCTTGCTGCGCCGGATGATCTCGTGCCCGCGCATCGTGATGCTGCTCGCGAGCCGCGGATCGAAGAAGCGGCACCCGCGGGCGCCGAGCACCCCGTAGAAAGAGTTCATGAGGATCTTGACCGCGTGCTGGAACGGCTCGTCCCCGCTTCGCTTCGCTTCGTCCCGGCGCGCCCAGAGATCGGCGATGAGATCGGGCAGGATCCCGCCCTCGCGCGCGAAGACCCCTCCGGCGAACCCCGGCACCGGGTCGCGGCCCGGATCGGCGAGGCCGAGGGGGTCGATGCGGAAGGTGCGGATGATGCTCGGATACAGGCTCTTGAAGTCGAGCAGGGCGACGTTTCGGTAGAGCCCCGGGCGCGAGTCGAGGACGTGGCCGCCCGGGCTCTCGCCACCTCCGGCGAGGGCGGCGCCGATGTCCGGCGCGACCCGCCCGCGCCGATGCAGGCGCGGCAGGTAGAGGTGATCGAAGGCGGCGACGGATCCCCCCGTCCGGCCGAGGGCGAGCCCCGTGATCCGGCTTCGCTCGACCATGAAGTCGATGAGGCGGGTGTGGTCGAAGATCGCCCGCACGAGACGGCAGTCCTCGAGGTTGTAGGCGGCGAGGGCGAGCCGGTCGGTCTCGTGGAGCTCGCGGATCGCGTCGACGCGGTTCCGGTCCGGGTTCCGGTCCGGGTTCCGATCTGGCGCGATGAGCTTGTCGCGCCCGAGGAGGCCGCGCGCGACCGCCCCGAGGCTCTCGTCCTCGAATCCCCAGAACGCGGCGCGGTGTCCCTCGATGCCGTCCAGCACCACTCGCCCCGGGACCCGCGCGGTCGCCACCGCGCCGTCGAGGACGCGCGCCCGCCCGCGGTCCCGGCCGAGGGCGAACTCGACGCCGTGGAGGCGGCAGCGGGCCTCGAGGAAACGAAGGTCGAAGCCGGCGACGTTCCAGCCGATGATGAGGTCCGGATCGTCGTCCGCCACCCAGGCGAGGAAGGCACGGAGGACCGCGGCCTCGTCGGGGAGGTGGTACACCGGCGCCGCGCCGCCTCCGGCCGGGAGACGGAGGAAGGACGGTCCGGCCGCCGGATCCGCCCCGGGGTCGACGAGGAAGACGGCCTCTACCCGTTCGTCCCCGGCCGATCCTCCTTCTACCGTTCCCTCCTGCGCTCCCGCCCCCGGTCCCGATCCGTCTCCGATATCGTCTCCGGCGCCCGAGGCCGGGCCCCCGCCGGGGGCGGCCGGCTCCGGCCCGGTCCGCGTGGCCGCGCCGCTCACCGCGATCGACCAGAGCTGCTGCCCGGTGTCGTCCCCGTCGAGCCCCGAGGTCTCGATGTCGAGCGACACGGCGCGTAGGCGCGGGCGGCACTCCCCGGCGCGCACCCGGGGGTCGACGTACTCGACGAAGCCCTCGCGGGGTTCCGCCCGCCCGTGGAGCACCATCGGACCGGTGACGAAGCGTTCCATGAGGAACCGGTCGGCGGGCCGCACGTCGGACTCATGGACCTCCGGTTCCGGACGCTCCCGAAATGCCTCGAGCGCCCGCCGGGAACGGAAGTAGAGGGCGTCGACGGGCACCCCGCCGAGGGTCGCGAGGGCGACCTCGCGGCGCCGCACGCCGGGGGGTGAAGCCTGTTCGCGCGGAATGAAGCAGACCGCCTCCTGGTCGCGGAGCACCACCCGCACCGGGCCGTCCGGGCCGCTCGCCCACAGCACCAGCTCGAGCCCGTGCGGCGTGTCGCGCGCGTCGCGGGTGAGAAGGAAGACTTCCGCCGTCGAATCCATGGGCCTGCCGTTTCCCCGGCCTCGCGCCGTCCGGGCCGCCGCTTTCGTCTCTCGTGCCTGCGCCGCACCCCGGGCACGGCCGGCGGGCGGGCGGGCGCCGGTCGACGCCCCGGCTCGTGCGAAAACTATAATCCGGTTCCCGATCACGCACGAAGCGCAAGTCGGCTGCGGCCGCGCTCGCAGCCCGGGCTTCGTGCGTGAGCGGGAACGGGTTGCCGGTTTTCGAGGAAATGGGGAGGCGCGGGCAATGTCGTCACGGACCTGGACGGGACGCGAGATCGTGATGGAGACCCTGGTCGCGGAGGGGGTCGAGTACCTCTTCGGCAACCCGGGGACGACCGAGCTTCCGCTCATGGACGCCCTCGAGGACTACCCCTCGGTGCGGTACATCCTCGCCCTCCAGGAGGCGGTCGCGGTGTCCATGGCGGACGCGTGGGCGCAGGCGACGGGCCGGGTCGGGGTCGCGAACCTCCACGTCGGCCCCGGGCTCGGCAACGGCATGGGCTCGATCTACAACGCCTGGGAGGGGCGGACCCCGCTCGTGGTCACCGCCGGCCAGCAGGACACCCGCTTCCGGCTCCGCGAGCCCGTGCTGTGGCACGACCTGGTCGCGATGGCCGCCCCGGTCACCAAGTGGAGCGCGCAGGCGGAGTCGGCCGGCGAGCTGGCGGAGCTCCTCCACCGCGCGTTCAAGGTCGCCCAGGACCCGCCCACCGGTCCGGTCTTCGTCGCCCTCCCGTTCAACGTGATGAACGAGCGGACCTCCCACGGGCCGATCCCTCCGTCCCGGATCTGGCGCCGGGCCGCCCCGGACCCCGACGGGGTGGAGGAGGCCGCGCGCCTCGTGCTCGCCGCCGAACGGCCGGTCGTCTTCGCCGGTGACCGGGTGGCGCAGAGCGGGGCGGGGGAGGAGCTGATCGCGCTCGCCGAGCGGATCGGGGCCGACGTGCACGGGGACGTCCTGCCGGTGCAGGTCAACGTTCCCTCCCGCCACCCCTGCGTGCGTGCGCACGGCCTCGGCGATCACGCCCAGGTGCGCGCCGCGGCCGGTGACGCGGACCTCGTCCTCCTCATCGGCGGCGAATTCTTCGAGGAGGTGTGGTACGTCGAGGACGCTCCCTTCCCCGAGGGGGCCCCGGTCATCCAGATCGATTCCTCGGCCCGCAACCTCGGGCGCAACCACCGACTCGACTGCGGCCTCTTCGCGGACCCGAAGCTCGCCCTCGGCGCCCTCCTCGCCGCCCTCGAGGCCGGGGCGGACGAGGCGTATCGACGGGGGGCGGCTGCACGCATGGAGCTGCTCCGGGCCCGCAAGGAGGCGGAGGCCGAGGCGCACCGCGCCCGCGCGGAGCGTCCCCCGCCCGGGAACCGGCAGATGCAGGCCGCGCGGGCGATGCAGGAGCTGGCGAAGGCCGCGTCCGAGGGGGTCGCGGTGGCCCGCGAGGCGATCACCGCGGGCCAGGACCTCGTCCGCAGCTTCGACTTCCGCGCTCCCGGCGACGCGATCGGCTCGCGGGGCGGCGGCATCGGGCAGGGGCTCCCGAGCGGGATCGGGCTCAAGCTCGCCTTCCCGGAGCGCCCGGTGCTCTGCGTTTCCGGCGACGGGTCCGCGCTCTACACTATCCAGGCCTTGTGGACGGCGGCCCACCATCGGATCCCGGTGGTGTTCGTCATCGTCAACAACCGGGTCTACCGCATCCTCAAGTACAACATGAACCGCTTCCGCTCCATCGCCGGCGTCGAGGGGCGCGGCGGCTCCTACCGCCACCTCGACCTCACCGACCCCGACATCGACTACGTGTCAGTGGCGCAGGGTTTCGGCGTCGAGGCCCGCCGCGTCACCGCCCCCGAAGAAATCGGCCCCGCCGTCGAGGAAGCCTTCGCGAGCGGCGCCCCCTGCCTCCTCGAGCTCGTCATCGACGGCACGGTCTGACCGGGACCCCTGATCGCGGTGGCCTCGGGTGGTTCGTTGTCTGATTTGGCCAAGTTGTCAATATCGATATCGCGAGAGAGAGCGCCGCCAGCGATGCGAAGAACGGCTTCGGTCGTCTGCTTGACGCCGCCCGGAACGCTCCGATGCGCGTGACCGGGAAGGGCCGGGCGGTCGGAGTGATGATGTCGTTGCAACTCACCCGGCAGGATCAGGCTCGGTCGCCGGTTCGAGCGGCGGTGTTCGGATGGTGTCGGGGCGGTCGAGAGCCCGGCCCCCGGCCGTCCTTATGGTGGAGGAGGGAAGGCAATGAACAAGAGGGACGTCGCGGAACGCGCCGCGGACGAGGCCGGGCTCGCGAGACCGGCGGCGGAGGCGGCTGTCGGCGCCGTGTTCGTCGCCTCCATGGTGGAGGTGCTCGCGCGCGGGGAGGATACCACTGTCGCGGGTTTCGGCGGATTTGCGAGGAAGGACCGGCCGGCTCGCGAGGGCA
>JAJDXW010000370.1 GCA_022823045.1 Gammaproteobacteria bacterium | reverse complement strand
CGCCCTCGGCGGGCTCGGCGCCCTCCGGCCCGCGATGGTGGACGCCATTCCCGCCCACACCATCGTTTGCCGATGCGAGGACGTCACCCGGGGCGAGATCGACGACGCCGTCGCCCGGGGGGCGGTCGAGGTCAACCAGCTCAAGCACTTCACCCGGTGCGGGATGGGCCCCTGCCAGGGACGCACGTGCGGGGACGTCGCCGCCGAGCTCCTCGCGGCCCGCCTCGCGAGCGATCCCGACGAGGGTCGGAAGGCAGCCGGGCAGTGGACCGGCCGGGCGCCGCTCCGCCCGGTCGCAATGGACGAGCTCGTCGGCCGGTTCGACTACGGGGACATCCCCGTCCCCCCGCCCGCCCCTCTCTGAGGCGGTCAGGACGAGGCTCGCCGGATCGGCCATGGCCTCCCGCCCACCTCCCGCCGTTCCCGGGGCCGCGGCGCCCTCCCCGTTCGACGCGGTGGTGGTGGGAGGAGGGCTCCACGGCTCGGCGGTGGCCCTCTTCCTCTCCCGGAGCGGCATGCGGGTCGCCCTCGTCGAGCGCGGGAGCCTCTGCCGGGCGGCATCCGGCACCAACGCGGGCACCCTCACGATGCAGATGACCCGCGCCGCCCTAATTCCCTACGCGCTCGCGGCGCACCGGATGTGGGCGTCCGCCCCGGAGTGGCTCGGGCACGACGTGGGGGTCACCGTCCGCGACGGCCTCTCGCTCGCGTTCACCGAGACGGAAGCGGCCATGCTCGAGGAGCGGGCGCGGGCTCGGCGCGAGGCGGGCGCCCCCGTGGCGATCGTGAGCCGCGAGGCGGCCCGCCGAATCGAGCCCGGCCTCTCGCGCTTGCCGGTCCTCGCGAGCCACTGTCCGGTCGACGGCTTCGCCAGCGCCTACCTCACCGGGCTCGCCTTCCGCCGCGCCCTCGTCGCGGCGGGGACCCGGATCTTCGAGCACACCCCCGCCACCGGGGTCGAGCCGGGCGGCGCGCGCTACGTCGTCCGCCTCGCGGACCGGCCGCCCCTCGAGGCCCCGCGCCTCGTGCTCGCGGGCGGGGCGTGGCTCGAGGAGATGGCCGGCTGGCTCGGGGTCCGGCTCCCCGTCCGGGCCCTCGTCAACCAGCTCGCGGTGACCGAGCGCCTCCCGCCCGTCATGCGCACCGTCGTCGGCGTCGCGAGCGGCCTCCTCTCCCTCAAGCAGTTCGGGAACGGGACGGCGGTCATCGGGGGCGGCTGGCAGGCGGCGGGAGACAGGGGGCGCGGGGGCGGCGCCCTCCTCCCGGGGCGGCTGGTCGGGAACCTGCGGCTCGCCTGCCACGCGATCCCGGCCCTTCGCGGGGCGCGCGTCGTCCGGACCTGGTCGGACCTCGAGGCGGAGACCCGGGACGCCCTCCCCGCCGCCGGCCCCCTCCCCGGCCACCCCGGCGCGTTCGTCTGCGGCGCCGTCCACTCCGGCTTTACGAGCGGGCCGTGGATCGCGAAACTCCTCGCCGACCGGATCCTCGGACGCGAGCCCGCCATGCCCCTCTTTCCGCCCGACCGCCTGATCGAGGAACCCCAAGGGGGGACCGAATCGTGATTCCGGCCGGTGCCGACCCCTTCCACGGCATCTACGCCGCGACGCCCTGCCCCCTTCGGGGCGACCTCGCCCCGGACGAGCCGGCCCTCGCCGCCCACCTTGAATGGCTCGCCAGGGGGCGGGGGCTCGCCGGCTTCCTCCTCAACGGCCACGCGGGAGAGAACGCGACGATGGCCCGCTCCGACCAGGAGCGGGTGGTGGCGCTCGCCGCGGAGGCGGTGGGAAACCGCGCGATCCTGGTCGCCGGGGTCAACTGCGAGGGGAGTCTCGACGCGGCCCGGCATGCCCGCGCCGTGGAGACGGCGGGAGCGGACGCGATCATGGTGTTCCCGCCGAACGGGTGGGCGCTCCACCAGGACGAGGACGGGGTCGTCGACCACCACCGCCGGGTCCTCGACGCCACCACGCTGCCGATCATGCTGTTCCAGGCCGCGGTGGGCGCGGGAGGGCTCTCGTACCGCGCTCCGGTCCTCGAACGCCTCGCCGGCCTCGAGCGGGTGGTCGCGATCAAGGAGGGGAGCTGGGAGGTCGCGGCCTACGAGGAGAACCGGCGGCTCATCCACGCTGCGGCACCGCACGTCGCGGTGATGGGATCGGGCGACGAGCACCTCTTCACGAGCTTCGTCGTCGGGAGCGAAGGGAGCCTCGTCAGCCTCGCGGCGGTGATCCCGGAGCCCATCGTCGCCCTCTTCGAGGCGGTGCGCGCCGGGCGGCTCGGCGAGGCGCGCGCCTGCCACGAGCGGATCTACCCGCTCGCCCGGGCCGTCTACCGCCTCGCCCCCGGCGGCCGGGCGACCGCCCGGCTCAAGACCTGCCTCGCGATGCTCGGCCGGTTCCCGAGCGATCGCATGCTCCCGCCCGCGCTGGCGACCCCTCCGGACGAGCACCCGGGCCTTCGCACCGCCCTCGACGCTGCCCACCGTCGCCCGGGGTCCTCCTGACCTTTCCAACGTGCATCACGGTCAATGGGTCACACGGTTGCGCACGATCCTCGAGCTCGGCACGCGGGCATCCCGGGACGGCGGGCATCCCTGCCCGCGAGGGCGCAGCGAGACACTCCACCATGCCTGATCGACTGGACGCCGCGGTCAGGCTCCGGCCGCCGCCCGCGCCGCGGTGAGCTGCTCGGTGGTATCGGCGAGACGCTGGGCGAGCTCGCGCATGATCTCGATGGCCACGTCCGGGAACTCGGCGGCCATTCCGAGAAACGTCTCCTTGGTGACGACGAGGGCCGCGAGGTCGGTCCTCGCGCGGACCGTCGCGGTGCGGGGGACGTCGATGAGGATCGCGATCTCGCCCACGAACGCGTGCCGACGGGCCTCCGCAACGACGATCTCCCCTTCCGGCGTATCCACCAGGATGTCCGCCTCTCCGTCGAGGAGAACGTAGGCCGCATCTCCCGCATCGCCCTGGCGGAAGAGCTCCGAGCCGGCCGGAAAGACGAGCCGCTCGCTCGTGAACGCGAGCAGCTTCAGCTTCGCCGGATCGACCCGGGCGAAGAGCGGCACCCGCCGCAGGACTTCCACCTCTTCGTTCAGGCTCATGCTCCCCTCCCCCGGTACCTGCGTGCCTCGGTCATCCCCTCGTGCAACCCTTGGCCACCGGGCGCGCCCCGTGCATTCGGTTCCGGTTCACGGTTTCAACCCGCCCCGAGGAGCTCGCGGAGCGCGCTCCCTTCGCGGTCAAGCTCCTCGAAGGCCCCGGACTCCGCCACCTGGCCGGACCGCATCACCACCACCCGGTCGAACGAGCGGGCGAGGTCCGCGCGGTGGAGCGACCAGACGACGCCCCGGCCGGCGAGCTCCCCGAACAGATTGTCCGCGATTCTCGTGTGGGCCGCCCCGTCGAGACCTGCCGTCGCATCGCACAGCACCAGCACGTCGGGGCGCTTGAGGAGCGCGCGGGCAAGTCCCACTTTCTGGCGCGGGACGGCGCCGAGGCGCGCCCCGCCGATCCCCACCTGGAACGCGAGCCCGGCCTCGATCACCGCGGACCGGAGATCGAGCTCGTCGATCACCTCGGTCACCAGGCCCTTGACGCGTTCCGCCGCCCGCGCCTGCCCGTAGGCGACCTTGCCGAACAGGATGTTGTCCTGGATGGAGGCGGCGGCGTTGTAGCCGTCCGCCTCGAAGAACTGGATCCGGTCGCGGAGCGCTTCCGGGATGCTCGCCGCGAACCGGCGCCGGGCGGCGAGGAGCCGCGTCCGGAGGTCGGGGTCGACCACCCCGAGCCGGTGCCGCGCGGGCTGGAGCAGGAACGGAAGGGACAGCAGCTGGCGGCGGTCCTCCTCCCCGAGCCGGTCGACGCCATCCTGCGCGGCCCGGTCGAGCACCGCCTGGAGTTCCGGGAGATCGTCCGCGTCGATGAAGCTGAACCGCTCGAACGAGGAGTGGCCGGCGGGCAGGTCCGAGAACAGCTCCAGCATCGTGGCCGCGACGGTACGCCCGGCCTCGAGCAGGCGCGGAACCAGCCCCTCCGCTTCGAGGACCTCCATCACCCAGGGGTTTTCGGCGAGCCGTTCCATGTCGAACCCGTCGCCGACCGGGGTCCCGAACAGGAGGTTCTCGCCGACGGTGGCGTTGTCGTTGTAGCTGCGGGCGTCGAAGCTCTCGACGAGCCCGGAGAGGGAAGGGTCCGCGACCCGGTCCCGGAACGCCTCGCGCGCCCGGAGAAGCCGCGCGCGGAGATCCCCCTCCGCATCGACGGTGCCGCGAAGGCCGAGCTCGAAGACGTCGCCGTCGAGCTCGACCGTCTCCAGCACCTCGAGCAGCCTCGGCAACAGCTCGCCGCCGAGCGCTTCACGGTCGACCCAGTCCCCCCTCACGTCGTCCGTCGAGTTGCCCGCCGCCGCCGCTTCCTCCGCCCAGCGAGGCTCCGGCCGGGCATCGGGAGAAGGCTCGTGCTTGAGCCCGTAGAGGAGGTTGTCGAGGACCGTGGCGTTGAACAGAAACGCCTGCGGGCCGACGAAGGCGAGGCGGCGCCCGGTCACCCCCTCGTGCAGCCGGTCCGCCCGTTCACCGGCAATGGTGAGCGCCCCAGAGGTGGGGTTCATGAGCCGGGCGAGAACGAGGGCGAGCTCCTCCCGACCGCTTCCCGGAGCGCCGACCACCGCCACCTTCGCGTCGGCCGGGAGGGTGAGCGACACCCCTTCGAGGAAGCTCGTCCCGGTGTCGTCCCGGAGGGTGAGGCCGGAGGCCGTGAGCTCGCCCTCGACCCGCGCGCCCACCGGTGGAGCGCCGAGCTGGAGCGATTCGTCGAGCACCCCGGGGGGATTGAACTGGGAGACCACCTGCTCGTACTTGATGCGGGCGTCCTCCCGGCGCTGGTAGTAGTTGAGCAGCTCCTTCCAGGGCGCGGCGAGGTCCTTGTGGGCCGCGATCGCGGCCATCAGGGTCCCGATCTCGAGGCGACCCTGGATGACGAAGTAGCCGCCAATCGAATAGAAGCAGAACGGACCGAGGTGGTTGATGGAGTTGTTCAGGAACTTGATGACGAACTTCCAGATGAAGATCCGCAGGCGCACCGTATAGATCTCGCCAAGGGCGGCGGACATCGCGGCGCGCTCGTAGGCAGAGGTGTCGTTGCCGCGTATCTCCTGGACCCCGGAAACCGTCTCCCCGATCCGGTCGGAGAGACGGCGCACGAGCCGCACCCGCTCCTTGGCAAAGGAGTTGACGCGGCGCTGCAGCTTCGGAACGACGTAGAACTGGAGCGGGTAGAGGGCGACCGCGGCGACCGCCATGACCCAGTTCTGCACCAGGAGGAAGGCGAGGATGACGAGGAGATAGCCACCCTGGAAGACCGGCAGCTTGAACGCGTCCCCGATGAACCCGCCGAGCGGCTCTACCTCCGCGGTAATCATGGTGATGATCTCGCCCTGGGAGAGCTTGCGGAAGTGTGGGAGGGGGAAGCGCAGGACACGGCTGTAGAGGTCGTAGCGAAGGCGCCGGAGCATGCGCTCGCCGGTGCGCCCGGCGAGCACGTTGATCACGTACTTGAACGCCTGGTTGGCGATGACGAGGAACAGGAACAGGCCGCACAGGACGAACAGGAACTCGATCTGCGAGAGAGGGATGCCGAGCACGACAGCCGGGAAGTCCCCCGTGTCGCCCTGGATCACCCGGTTCACAATCTGCTTGGGGACCTCGTAGAACGCGTAGAGGAAGGGGAACGACACGATCGCGAGCACCGTCAGCAGCACCTGCGCCCGCAGGGAGTGGCGGATGACGTAGCGGTAGATCGAGTGTTCCATCGAACCGCCCTCGGTGGCTCGGAGCCGGTGCGCCCCCCGGCTCAGGGAGTGAGGACCATGCCCTCGCGGGCCACCACGGAGCCCGGGAACATCCGGCCGGCGGCGGCGCCGATCCGGTCGAGGGCCTCGTCGTCGCGCTCCGGGGCGTGGTGGAAGATCGCGTAGGTCCGGACCCCGGCCGCGAGGCAGAGCCGCGCGCCCTCCTCCCAGGTCGAATGGCCCCATCCCCGGTGGCGGGGAAGGTCCTCGTCAGTGAACATTGCGTCGTAGATCATGATGTCGGCGCCTGCCACGAGGGCGAGGATGTTCTCGTCCGGCGCCTCCGGGTCATGCTCGGTGTCGGTGACGTAGCAGATGCTGCACCCGGCGTGCTCCACCCGGTAGCCGGTCGCTCCCCCGGGATGCCGGAGCGGCGCGGTCCGGATCGAGACCCCGCACGGGGGCGCGAGTTCGTCCCCGGCAGAGAAGTCCCGGAACGAGACCTCGGCGGGAAAGACGTCGGGGGTGATGGGCAGGAGCGGCGCGCTCATGAGGCTACGCACCCCCGACTCGGTCGCGCCGCTCTCCGGCGCCCGGTGTCCGGACCACACCCGAAGGGAGTTTCCCGGCTCGTACGCGAAGGCGAAGAACGGGAGGCCGACCACGTGGTCGATGTGGCCGTGGGAGAGGAACAGGTCGACGTCGCGGCAGCCCTCCCCCACGAGCGCGGAGCCGAGCGGACGAAGGCCGGTTCCCGCGTCGAACACCAGCACCGACTCGCCGCAGCGAACCTCGACGCACGAGGTGTTGCCTCCGTAGCGCGCGCACCGGGAATCGGAGACGGGGATGCTTCCCCGAACTCCCCAGAACCGGGCGTACATTTCGTCGCGGGCGGCGTTCATCGG
This sequence comes from Gammaproteobacteria bacterium, assembly GCA_022823045.1. Classification (GTDB taxonomy): domain Bacteria; phylum Pseudomonadota; class Gammaproteobacteria; order HK1; family HK1; genus JAJDXW01. Next base: position 22,708 of record JAJDXW010000370.1, on the reverse strand, counting down.
CGAAGTATGCCGGAGCGCCCCCCGATCCAGAAGCGCCGCGCCGTCCCCGGTGCAAGGGGGGCTTTTCCGGACGACAGGAGGGCTCCCCTGGGGCGGGGGCTTCCAATCCGCGAGCCGCGCCCCCCCACGTCCAAGGGGGCAGGGATGTCCGCGATCCCGGGAGGGCGAGGGATCCGGGAGAGAGATCGAAGTCGGAGCGCTCGCGTCGGGGAAAACGGAGGCGGAGCGGGTTTTCGGCACCGAAGGCTCTCCCCGACTCCGATCGCTGACCGAGAACCCGCTCCGCCCCGTTTCTCCCGTCTTGCCGGCAGGGTGTATGCTCGACCCCGTGTCGCGAAAAGGGGGGAGAAGGTGGAAGCCGTCCGACCGAACGTGGTCGAGTTCGACCTCTCGGCCATTCGCCACAACATGCGCGCCCTGCGCGCGATCTCCGGTCCGGAGATCAAGTACATCGCCGCCCTCAAGGCCAACGCCTACGGGCACGGGGCGGCGGCCGTCGCGCGCTCCCTCGCCGACGACGGCGACACCTTCGCGCTCGCGACGGGAAGCTTCGAGGACGCGCTCGCCATCCGGACCGCGGGGGTCGAGCTGCCGATCATGATGTTCGGGGGAGCGCTTCCCGAGGCCGCCCCGCTACTACTTGCGCACGATCTGATGCCGACCGTCTACGACCGGGACGGCGCCCGCGCCGCATCGCAAGCCGCCCGGGCAAGCGGCAGGAGCGTGTCGGTCTACGTCAAGGTGGACGCCGGCCTCGGGCGGCTCGGCGTGCCGCTGCCCGACGCCCTCGAGTACCTCCGGGAGCTCGAGCGCCTCCCGGGCCTGCGCTTGGAGGGGGTGTACACGCACCTCTCCTTCTACGACGAGGCGGAGCGCGAGTGGGCGCGAGGCCGGATGCGCGCGTTCGACGGGTTCCTCCGCGACGTCGAGGCGGCCGGGATCGAGGTGCCGGTGACCCAGGCCCTCGCGAGCTCGTGCATGGTCGCGGGGCTCACCAGTATCGGCAACGCGGTCTGCCCGGGGCACCTTCTCTACGGGGTGCCCTCGGTCGCCCCGGCGGTCGCGGATACCTCCGCGTTCCGCCCCGTGCTCCGGTCGATCCGGAGCCGTCTCATCCACGCGGGGCCCCCGAAGGCGGGCATGCGGGGCCTGCCGGCGCGCGAGACCCCGGCCCGGATCGGGGTGATCCCCCTCGGCCTCGCGGACGGATACCGGCCCGCGGCGGCCGGACGCGCGGCACACGCGCTCGTCAACGGCGCACGGGCTCCCATTCGGGGGGTGTCCCTGGAGCACATCACCCTCGACCTTTCCGCGCGGCCGGACGCCGGGGTCGGCGAGGAGGTGGTGCTCCTCGGCGAGAGCGGCGGCGAGTCGATCACCCTCGGGGACCTCGCCGAGTGGCAGGGGACGCGCCTGCACCACGTCCTCATGGCCTTCGACGGGCGCCTCCCCGCCCGCTACGTGGACGGAGAGGAACCCTGATGCGGGGTGCCGGAGCCCCCCGGCACCCGCTCGCCCCCGCGCCATGAGCCGGGCGTTCGGGGAAAACGTACCGGCCATCGAGCGTGCCCCCCTTCGAACGGCGAAAGCACCGTCGGAAGGGGCGGGGGCCGCCGCCTGCCACCACTGCGGCGCACCGCTTGGCGGCCGGGCCCTCGCCGTCCGGGTCGCAGGGAGCGAGGTCCGGGTCTGCGGCGAACCGTGCCGCACCGCCGCCCTGACCATCGCACGTGCCGGGCTCGACGCGTGGTACGCGATTCGCGCCCATGCGGACGCGGCGGGCGCGCTCACCGCGGACCCCGCCTTTCGCGCCGATCTCGACGCTTGGAGGACCCCCGAGGTAGCGGCGCCGCACCTGCGCCCCGCCGGGCGCGGGACGGCCGAGGTCACCCTCACCGTGGAGGGAATGCGCTGCGCCGGGTGCGCGTGGCTCGTCGAACGCCTGCTCGCGAAGGCTCCGGGGGTCCTCGCCGCCGCCGTCGACTTCTCCCTTCGCCGCGCGGAGGTCCGCTTCGATGCGGGCGCCGCCGCCCTCCCCGCCCTCCTCGAGGCGCTCGCCGACGCGGGCTACCGGGCCACACCCTACTCCGCCCACGCGGAGGAAGCGGCCATCGAGGCGGAGCGCCGCGCCCGCCTCCGCGGGCTCGGGATCTCCGCCCTGTTCGGGATGCAGGTGATGCTGCTCAGCATCGCGCTCCATGTGAGCGGGGCGAGCGGCCACCATGGCGGGATGGACCCCGGGTTCGAGCGGCTCTTCCGCTGGCTCTCGATGCTGCTCACCGTGCCGGTGCTCGTCTGGCCCGGCCGGGCCTTCTTCACCGGCGCGGTCACCGCCCTCCGGGAACGGCGCCTCACGATGGACGTTCCGGTGGCCCTCGGGCTCTCGATCGCCTTCCTCGGAAGCGCGTTCGCGACCGTGACCGGGGAGGGCGAGATCTGGTTCGATTCGGTGGTGATGTTCGTGACTCTGCTCGGCGGGGCCCGTTACCTGGAGTTGGTTGCCCGCCGGAGGTCCACCGCGACCGTCCGGGCCCTCGCCCGCGCCGCCCCGCTCGTCGCGCTCCGGGTGCGCCGGAGCGAGGACAGGCGGACCGGGAAGGACGGCGAGCCGCCGGATGCGAGGGAGGAGCACGAGGAGCGCGTTCCGGCCGCCACCCTTCGCCCCGGCGACCGGGTTCGGGTCCGGCCCGGCGAAACCGTCCCCGCGGACGGGGTGATCCGCGCCGGGGACTCCGCTTTCGACGAATCGCTCCTCACCGGCGAATCTCACCCGGTGGCCCGCTCGTGCGGAGGGAGGATCCTCGCGGGCAGCATCAACGGGGCGGGCGTGGTCGAGGTGGAGGTGTCTTCCGCCGGGGACGAGACGGTGCTCGGCGGGGTCCTCCGGCGCGCGGAGCGGGCGGCGCGCGAACGCCCCGCCATCGCCCTACTCGCGGACCGGGCCGCCGCGTGGTTCATCGCCGGGGTCCTCATCCTCGCGGCGTCCGTCGGGGGCGCGTGGCTGATCCACGACCCGTCGCGCGCGGTCGCGGTGGTGGTGTCGGTTCTGGTGGTGACCTGTCCCTGCGCCCTCTCCCTCGCCACTCCCGCCGCAATGGCCGCCGCGCTCGGAGCGCTCGCCCGCGCCGGACTCGTCGCCACCCGAGCGAACGCGGTCGAGCGGCTCGCGCTCGCCACCCACTGCCTCGCCGACAAGACCGGCACCCTGTCCGAGGGACGGCTCCGCCTTCGGTCGGTGGCCGTTGCGGGCGGACTCTCGGCGGCGGAGTGCATCGAGACCGCCGCCTCCCTCGAGCGCTACGCCACCCACCCGGCAGGTTCAGCGATCGTCTCCGCCGCCGGGAGCACGGACGGCGGAGCGAACGGCACGGACAGTGCGCCCCGCTCCGAGGCCGCGGGCGGCGAGCCGGCGCCGGCGCCGCGCCACCCCCGTCTCCGGGTAGAGGAAGCGCGCGCGGGTTCCGGCGGGGTCGAGGGCCGGATCGGCGGCCTCCGCCATGCCGTCGGCAGCGCGGCGTTCGTGGGCGGCGCCTGCCGGCTTGCGCCGGACGCGTTCGCGCGAGACGGGCACGAGAGCGGCACCGGCGACCGGAGCGGCGACGGGGACGACACGAGCCTCGGCACGCGGGTCTACCTCGCACGCGAGGAGGTTCTCCTCGCCCGCTTCGACCTCGCCGATACCCTCCGCCCGGAGGCGCGGGAGCTCGTCGACGGGCTCCGCGCGCGCGGCCTCGCGACCACCATCGCATCCGGCGACTCCGCCGCCCCCGTGGAACGCGCGGGCGAGGCGCTCGGCGTCGCGAGCCGCCTCGCCGGGCTCTCCCCGGCGGACAAGCTCGAGGAGGCGGATCGGCTCGCCGCGCGCGGCGAGCGGGTGCTGATGCTCGGCGACGGGGTCAACGACGCCCCGGCCCTCGCCGGCGCCCACGTCTCGGTCGCGATGGGACGGGGGGCGGCGGCAGCCGCGAGCCGCGCCGACGCGGTGCTTCTCGGCGACGACCCGCTCGCCCTCCTCGCGGGGCTCGACATCGCGCGCCGCGCCCGGCGCATCGTGAAGCAGAACCTCGCGTGGGCGCTCGCCTACAACCTCGTCGCCCTCCCCCTCGCCGCCCTGGGCGCGGTCCCCCCCTGGGCGGCCGCGATCGGGATGTCCCTGAGCTCCCTCGCGGTCGCCGCGAACGCGCTCCGCCTCGTCCCGCGGCAACGCGAGGAGGGCGTCCCCGGACCGGCTCCCGGATAGCCGGCGACCGCTCGTGGAGCCCCGGACCGCGGCCTTGCGCTGACCTCGCGGCGATGGACATCCTGCCCCTCCTCATCGGAATCTCCGTCGTGGTCGCCATCGCGATCGCGGGGATCTTCGTCTGGGCGGTACGCTCGGGGCAGTTCGACGACCTCGACACCCCGGCGGTGCGGATCCTCACCGACGACGACGAGGAGGAAGCGCCCCCTCCCCGCTGAGCCGTGCGTCTCCGGGGGCCGGGCGGCGCCGGTGGGTGGCTACGAGCCCCCCGGGGCAGCGGGGGCGCGGAGCGCGACCCCGCCTCCCGCGGCCGGCATCCACACCGGCGCGGCGAGGCGCCAGCGCGCGCTGCCGAGCTCGACGTACCACTTCCCGGGCGCGAGCTCCGGGACGGCCGCGCGCCACACCCCGCTCGCGCCCCGGACCGCGTCGGCCCGCACGTCGTCGCCCGCGCGCCCGGCGCGGGAGAATTCGAGGGTCAGCCGGTCGTCCGCCGGGCTCGCGGCCGCGCCTTCCACGCGGACCTCGACGACCCCCGGCGCCGGGAACGCGAGGGTGGCCCCGAGACCGAGGCGGGCGGCCTCCGCGTCGCGCGCGAGCGAACGGTCGATCTGCAACCCTCGCCGGTAGTAGTCGTCGGCGACGAGACCGTCCCACGTCGCGTTGGCGAGCACCAGCAGGACCGCCCCCATGATCACCGAGGCGGCCGGGATCGCGAGCACCAGCCACACGAGGGGCTCGCGATGCCAGCGGCCGGAGCGCCGGGACGGCTCCCCGGTCATCTTCGGCCCTCGGGCACCGGCCCGAGGAAGCGGGCCTCCTCGCTGGCCCGGATCTCCGCGTCGCGGAGCGCCTCGATGGTGAAGCGAACCGGGGTGCTCGCGGCCCGGAGCGCCGCGCGCGGCGCGTCGAGGCGGGCGGGGACCGAAGCGACCTCCCCGGGCGCCACCTCGCGGTCGCCCCGTTCGGTCCCGAGCCGCAGCCCCGGGATCCCTTCCGCCCGGATCCGCCAGCGAAGCGGCTCGTCGTGCATGTTCACGATCTTGAGGGTGTACACGTTGCGGATGAACCCGTCGTCGGTCTCCCGGTAGAGCGCATTGCGGTCCCGGATGACGTCGAGCTCGGCCGGCACCCGCACCGCGAGCAGCCCGGCGAGGACCGCGACGAGCCCGACGAGGCACGAAGCGTAGACCACCGTGCGCGGTCGCACGATGCGAGTCGGGCGCCCGTCGACCGCGTTCTGGGTGGTGTACCGGACGAGACCCTTCGGGTAGCCCATGCGCTCCATCACCTGGTCGCAGACGTCGACGCACGAGGCGCAGGCGATGCAGCCGTGCTGGAGGCCGTCGCGGATGTCGATCCCGGTCGGGCACACCTGCACGCACATCGTGCAGTCGATGCAGTCCCCGAGCCCGGCCGCCCGCGGGTCCGTGCCGCGCCGGCGCGACCCGCGCGGGTCGCCCCGCTCGGCGTCGTACGAGATGACGAGGGTGTCGCGGTCGAACATCGCGCTCTGGAAGCGGGCGTAGGGGCACATGTAGAGGCACACCTGCTCGCGCAGCCAGCCCGCGTTCGCGTAGGTCGCGAACCCGTAGAAGAGGACCCAGAACGTCTCCCAGCCGCTCGCCCGAAGCGCGAGCACCGCCCCCCCGAGCTCGGTGACCGGCGTGAAGTAGCCGACGAAGGTGAACCCCGTGAAGAGCGAGAACGCGAGCCAGATGCCGTGCTTGGCCGACTTGAGGCCGAGCTTGCGCGCGCTCCACGGCGCCCGGTCAAGCCGCATCCGGCGCGGCCGGTCCCCTTCGATCCGGCGCTCGATCCAGAGGAACACCTCCGTGTACACGGTCTGGGGGCAGGCATAGCCGCACCACAGGCGCCCCGCGAGCGAGGTGAAGAAAAAGAGCGCGAGCGCGGCGAGGATGAGGAGGAGCGCGAGGTAGAGGAAGTCCTGGGGATGGAACGTCCACCAGAAGACGTTGAACCGGCGCGCGGGGACGTCGAAGAGGAGGAGCTGGCGCCCGTCCCAGCGCAGCCAGCACACCCCGTAGAAGAGCCCTAGCAGCCCCACCGCCCCGGTCACCCGCCAGGTCGCGAACCAGCCGTGCACCTCGCGGGGGTAGATGTGGCGGCGCTTCTCGTAGAGGGACGCCTCCGTCTCGTCCACGGGCCGGACGGGGCCCGCCCGGGATGCCGCTCCGGGGGCGCTCACGCCCCGGACCCGCGAGACGGCAGGGGACGTGCGCTCACCGCGTCGACGGTCGGCGCCAGCGGGTTTTCACGCCGCCCGCGGCCAGGGCATCCTGGCGCAAACGTAGTCCACCCGAGATGAATGCGACGGGCTGCAGGTCGGATTAGAGAAACATAATCAGACACTTGCAGCCCAGGAAGCATGTGTGGCACGTGATGTCGGATTACGCGTCGCTAGTCCGACCTGCCGATTTCGGTGATCTCTGGCCGAATCATGGCGTCACTTTCTGGCCCGTTCGCGTGAACCGTGTGAACACGGGCTATCGATTGGAGAGGCTGTAGACCCAGGCGGCGAGGACGTGCACCCGCGCCTCGCCGAGAAAGTCGCCGTGCGCCGGCATGCGGCCCTCGCGCCCGTCCGCGATGCTCTTGCGCACTGCCGCTTCCGACCCGCCATAGAGCCACACGTCGTCGGTGAGGTCGGAGCCGCCGAGGGCGGGATTGCCGGTCCCGTCCGGGGCGTGGCAGGCGACGCAGAGCGCGTCGTACTTCTCCCGGCCGGCCGCCGCCTTCGCCGCGTCGACGGACCTTCCCGAGAGCGACAGCACGTAGGCGGTCACCTCGTCCACCCCGGCGTCGCCGCCGAGGGGCTCGCGCCACGGGGGCATCGCCGCATCGCGCCCGGCGAGGATGCTGGTCCTGATCGCTTCGGGCGAGCCGCCCCACTGCCACACCGTGTCCCGCAGGTTCGGGAAGCCCGGCACCCCGCCCGCGTCCGCGCCGTGGCACACCGCGCAGTAGCTCGCGAAGAGGCGCTCGCCCATCCGGAGCGCCTTCGGGTCCTCGGCCACCCGTTCCACGGGAAGTTCGAGATACGCCTCGTAGAGCGGACCGTAGCGCGCCTCCGCCCGGGCCATCTCCGCCTCGTACTCCGCCTTCTGGGTCCAGCCGAGAATCATCGAGTTGGTCCCGAACCCGGGGTAGAGCATCAGGTAGACGACCCCGAAGGCGAGGGTCGCGAAGAACAGGATCACCCACCAGCGCGGGAGCGGGTTGTCGAGCTCGGTCAGATCCTCGTCCCAGACGTGGCGGGGGACTTCGGCCGCGCCGCCCCCCGCCGCGCCCGGTCCGCGTCCCCGCATGCTCGCGATGGTCAGGAGATACAGCCAAAGGATCCCGCCGAGGGTGCAGACGACGATGAAGAGGTTCCAGAACGCGTCGTTGAAACTACCCATGACGCGCCTCCCCGGCCCCGGCTCCGACCCCGGCCTCGGACACCGCCACCCCGGCGCGGGCCCGGGATCCGGACCCGTCCTCCGACCCACCCGCGTCGCCGGCCGCGGGCGGGTCGTCCTCAAGGGGAAGCCGCGCCGCCTCGTCGAAGTCCCGCTTGCGCCGCCCGCTCCACGCCCACCCGACGATCGCCGCGAAGGTGACGAGGAGGAGCGCGGTCCAGAGGCCGTGCGCGAGTCCGGCGTCCATCGCCCCGTCCCGGGCTACCGCCTGGTCCGGATCGCGGTGCCGAGCCCCTGGAGGTACGCGATCATCGCGTCCATCTCGGTCCGGCCCTCGACCGCCGCCGCCGCGCCCTCGATCTCGGCGTCCGAATAGGGGTGCCCGAGCCGGCGGAGGGCCCGCATCCGCGCCGCCACCGCCGCTCCGTCCACGGCATTCTCCTCGAGCCACGGATACCCCGGCATGATCGACTCCGGCACCACGTCGCGCGGGTTCACGAGGTGCACCCGGTGCCACTCGTCGCTGTACCGGCCGCCCACTCGATGCAGATCGGGTCCGGCTCGCCGGGATCCCCACTGGAACGGGCGGTCGTACACGAACTCGCCGGCCACCGAGTAGTGGCCGTAGCGCTCGGTCTCCGCCCGGAAGGGGCGAATCATCTGGGAGTGGCACACGTAGCAGCCCTCCCGGATGTAGACGTCCCGGCCCGCGAGGGCGAGGGCCGGGTAGGGCTCCACCCCCTCGACCGGCTTGAGCAGATCGTTCTGATGGAAGAGGGGGACGATGGTCACGAGCCCCCCGAAGCTGCTCACGACGAGGATGAGGACCACCATGAGGGCGATGTTGGTCTCGACCCGTTCGTGTCCTTCCGCCACGTTCCGCTCCCGTCCCCTTTCCCTTCCCGTCGACCTGCCCGTCAGTGGGCCGGCGCGGGGATCGCCGCCTCCGAGGTCCGCGCCCCCCGTACCGACTTCCACAGGTTCCAGGCCATCACCGCCATCCCGGCGAGGAAGAGCGCCCCGCCGAGGAACCGGATGATGTAGAAGGGGTGCATCGCCTCCACCGACTCGATGAAGCTGTAGGTGAGGGTCCCGTCGTCGTTCACCGCCCGCCACATCAGCCCCTGCATGATCCCCGCCACCCACATCGACGTGATGTAGAGCACGATACCGACGGTGGAGATCCAGAAGTGGACCTCCACGAGCTTGAGGCTGTGGAGCTCGCGCCCGAACAGGCGCGGAACGAGGTAGTACATCGCCCCGATCGAGACGAACGCGACCCACCCGAGGGCACCGGAATGCACGTGGCCGATGGTCCAGTCGGTGTAGTGCGACAGGGCGTTCACCGTCTTGATCGACATCATCGGCCCCTCGAAGGTGGCCATCCCGTAGAAGGACACCGACACGATCAGGAAGCGCAGTACCGGGTCGGTGCGAAGCTTCTCCCACGCCCCGGACAGGGTCATGATGCCGTTGATCATCCCGCCCCAGGAGGGGGCGAGGAGGATGACCGACATCACCATCCCGAGCGACTGCGCCCAGTCCGGAAGCGCGGTGTAGTGTAGGTGGTGGGGGCCGGCCCACATGTAGGTGAAGACGAGCGACCAGAAGTGCACGACGGAGAGGCGGTAGGAGTAGATCGGTCGCCCCGCCTGCTTGGGCACGAAGTAGTACATGATCCCGAGGAAGCCGGCGGTGAGGAAGAAGCCGACCGCGTTGTGGCCGTACCACCACTGCACCATCGCGTCCTGCACCCCCGCGTAGAGGGGGTACGACTTCCACAGGCCCACCGGGATGACCGCGCTGTTGACGACGTGCAGGAGGGCGACGGCGAGGATGAAGGCGGCGAAGAACCAGTTCGCGACGTAGATGTGGCGCACCCGGCGCCGCGCGATGGTGCCGATGAAGACGACCGCGTACGCGATCCACACCACCGCGATGAGGAGGTCGATGGGCCACTCGAGCTCCGCGTACTCCTTGCCCTGGGTGATGCCGAGCGGGAGAGTCACCGCGGCGAGCACGATCACCGTCTGCCAGCCCCAGAAGGTGAAGGCGGCGAGGCGGTCGCCGAAAAGGCGCACGTGGCAGGTGCGCTGGACGACGTAGTACGAGGTCGCGAAGAGGGCCGATCCGCCGAACGCGAAGATCACCGCGTTGGTGTGCAGGGGCCGGAGCCGGCCGTAGGAGAGCCAGGGCACGTCGAAGTTGAGCGCGGGCCAGGTGAGCTGCGCGGCGATGACGACGCCGACCAGCATGCCGACGAGACCCCACACGATGGTCATCACCGCGAACTGGCGGACGACGGTGTAGTTGTAGGTCCCGGACATCGGGCCGTGCTCCTCCCGGGCTCAGTAGGTGAAGCTCGGCCCGAAGCCGGAGCTCCAGAGCAGCACGGTCAGCGCAAGGAGGGCGACCAGGGCGACGAGGCCGAAGGCGAGCACCGCGGAGGAGAAGAGGAAGCCCCGCTCCTCGGGGATCTCCATCATCACCGGCACCCCGAGATAGAAGAGGTAGATCGTGTAGGCGAGCACGGGAAGGCCGACGATGAGGTTCATCCAGAGGATCGGCTGAAGCTGGATCACGCCGACGAGGAAGAGCGGGGTGGCGGTCCAGGTCGCGAGCGCGTAGCACTGTCCGTACGGCTGGCGGGCGCCGTAGGTGCGGCTCATCCAGTGGATGGCCCACGCGACCGCGAAGGTCGCTGCGAGCATCGCGAGGTAGGAGAGGACCGCGATGCGCGACGCGCTCTCCTCGGTCAGGCGCACGGCCGCGCCGGCGCCGATCCGCCATCCGGTGCGGGTGGTGCCGACATAGCCCGCGATCGCCGGAATGAGGGCGAGGACGGCGGTATGGGTGACGAACGAGCGCGCCGCGCGGTAGCGCCGCTCGCGGATCGCCCCCCACTCCGCCTTCGGCCGGGAGAGCAGTCCGACTGCGTGGCGAAGCGACATTCCATCCGCCTCCGGGAGAAGGCCGGTCCGGATTCCGGCCGGCCAAGAGGTTAGCAACCGGGGGCGACCCGCCTCATTGACCAGGATCAAGATTCAGGGCACGCAGGACCGCGCGCCGCGGAGGCGCCGTTCCCGGCTGGCCGGTGGAAGGGGAAGCGGGGTCAGCCTGGAATTTCGCGCGCCGGAAATCGCCCCTTGACCCCATCTTCCGGGGCCGCCCCCACGCGGGGAGGGGGGGCGCGGGCGGTAGCGCCGCGGCGCGGCCGCCGCGCTCTCCTCAGGCGGCCCGTCGGATGCCCGGCATCACCTCGGCGCGACCATCCTTCCGATCGACCACGACCCCATCCTTGACCACTTCGCGATGACGTTCCCGGTCCGCCGCGGCCGCGATGTCCACCGACGGGTCGCCATCGACCACCAGGAGATCCGCCGCGGCTCCTTCCGCGATGCGGCCGCGATCCTCGAGGCGCATGAGTTCCGCCGCGTTTCGCGTCCCGGCGCGCAAGGCGTCAAGGTTCGAGAGTCCGACCTCCACCATGAACCGGAGCTCGTCCGCGTTGCTCCCGTGCAGGTTGAAGGGCGTCCCCGCGTCCGTCCCGAGGGCGATGCGTCCGCCCGCCTGGTGGAACGTGCGCACCGAGCGCTCGTGGGCCTCGGCGCACCGCCGCGCCTTCTCGACCACGTAGTCGGGAATGCCCTCCTCGGCGTGGTCGAGAATGTTGCGAAGCGCGGCGAGGGTCGGCACGAGGAAGGTGCCGTGCTCCACCATCTCGCGGCAACACTCATCGTTCATGAAGATGCCGTGCTCGATGGAGGTGACCCCGCCCCGGGTCGCGTTCAGGATGCCCTCCGCCCCCTGCGCGTGGCTCGCGGTGGTTCGGTGGAAGCGGTTCGCCTCCGCGATCCCGACCGCCATCTCCTGCACCGAGTAGTGAGCGTCCTCGGGGTTGACTCCCGGAGTCATCACCCCGCCCGTCGCCATGATCTTGACGAGGTCGGCACCCGCGTGGATCTGCTCGCGGACCGCCTTCACCACCTCCTCGACACCGTCCGCGACCCGGCCCATGCGGTTGCCGTGTCCGCCGGTCATGCAGATCATCTTGCCCGCGGCACGGATCGTCGGCCCGAGGAACCGTCCCTCGTTGCAGGCGTTGCGCACCGCGAACTCCTGGTACTCGCGCCCCCCGCAGTCGCGGATGGAGGTCGTTCCGCCGCGAAGGGTATCCGAGGCGTTCTCGAGCGCCCGCACCACCGCGTGCGCCGCGTCGAGCTTGTCGAGCGCCGCCATCGGGTCCGGCTCGCCCCGGAAGAGGATGTGCACGTGGCAGTCGATGAGACCCGGCATCACGGTCCCGCCGCCGCAGTCGACCGCCTCGCCGGCAAAGCCGTCGAACTCCCCCGCGGGCGCGACGCGCGCGATACGGCCGTCCTCTACGAACACTGCGTGACCGTCGACCATCCGCTCGCCGTCGAAGACCCGTCCCCCGCGGTACAGAGTGCTCATGCGTGTTCCCCCTTGCATCAGTTCCGTTCTCGGGCCCGGAGGCCGACCGGCCCGGCTCGCCCTCGACCCCGCTCCGCCCTTCACCGCCCCCGCCACCGTCCCGCGGACGAGCGGCAGCTCGGTCGTTCAGTCCTCCGGAAACGGAACGCGGTCGGGGTCGACGGCGCGGGTCACGAACACCTCCATCCGTGGGCGGTAGACCTCCCAGAGAAAGCGGAGCTCGGCGAGCGGCGCGCGGTCGAGCTCGACCCTGAGATCCACGAGCGGAAACGGCTGGTCGTCCACCACCAGCAACGCGGCGGACTTGACCTGTTTCGGCTCGCCTCCGGCGGCGAGTCCCGCCTCGAGGGCGAGGAGCAGGCGCTCGGCGAGATGCTCGTCGACCGCCGCGCCGAATGCCTCGACCATCGCGGCCGGAACCCCCTCGGTGCGGATGATGTTGCCGATCGCGCAGCAGCCGTCGCCCTCGGCCGCCGCGTGGATGGAGGCGATGCGGTCTCCGTGGTACCAGGCGGTGCCGCCCGCGCCGTCGACGACCGCGAGCTGCCGCCAGCCGATGGTGGGATCGTCCGAGGTGAGCGACGCGATTGCCTCCGCGGCCGTCGCGCCCGCCTCCAGCCGGTTGAGGCCGCGAGGGCCGAGACGCGCGTCGGTGCGGTGCTGGGTGAGCACCGCCCCGACCCCGGCTCTCGCCCAGGGGCAGCGCGCGCCGACGTTGATGCTCGACGTGGTGACCGCGGCGCCAAACATGCCGGTCCGCCGGCACATGCCCACGAGCGAAAAGGTCATCCGCGGTCCTCCGTTCGGGAGCGAGGTCTCGCCGGACGCGCCGGGCCCTCGCGCCGCGAGGACTATACCCGACGCGGCCCCGACCGCCCACCGCGCGCCACCGGGGAAAGCGGGCCAGTCCGCGGCGCGGGGATCGGGCCGGAACGACGGGGTCCAAGTCGCGACCGGCATCGGAACGGCGCACGTATGGACGGGCGCGGAGCGCGCGTTCATATTGGAACGCAGTTTCATGGTGCGAAACCGGCCGTCGACGACCGGCCCCGGCTTCGCAGGCGAGCAGGAAGGCATGGAGAACACCGGCATCACCCTCGAGGTCATCGAGGCCGCGGAGCGCCTCGTCGGCGTCAGCTACACCCGCGAGGAGCGCGAGCTCATGCTCGACAACCTCGATGGCCAGATCGAGGCGGCCCGCGCCCGCCGGGCGCTCACCTTCGAGAACCGCGTCCCGCCCGCCTCGCGTTTCGATCCCCGCCTGCCCGGTTTCCGGCCGCCGCCCCCGCAGGCGCCGATCCGCGGGTCCGCCGCCGACCCGGGGCGGCTGCCCGACTCCGACGAGGACATCGCCTACGCGCCCGTTACCTCGCTCTCGCGGTGGATCGAGCGCGGCGATCTCACGAGCCGGCGCCTCACCGAGATCTACCTCGCGCGCATCGAGGCGCACGCCGGGCGGCTCGAGTGCTTCGTCACCGTCACCCCGGAGCTCGCCCGCGCCCAGGCGGACGCCGCGGACGCCCTCCTGAGGGCCGGGACCCGGCTCGGGCCCCTCCACGGAATTCCCTACGGGCTCAAGGATCTCTTCGACACGGCGGGCATCCTGACCACCTGGGGAGCCACGCCCTACCGCGATCGCACCCCGGACGGCGACGCGCGGGTCGTCGAACTCCTGCGCGGGGCGGGGGCGGTCCTCCTCGGCAAGACGACCCTCGGCGCCCTCGCCTACGGCGAAGTCTGGTTCGGGGGAAAGACGCGCAACCCCTGGAATCCCGACGAAGGATCGAGCGGATCGAGCGCGGGCTCCGCGTCCGCCACCGCGGCGGGGCTCTGCGCCTTCTCCATCGGCACCGAGACTCTCGGCTCCATCACCGCGCCCTCCCAGCGATGCGGAACGACCGGGTTGCGCCCGACCTTCGGGCGCGTCTCCCGCGCGGGAGGCATGGCCCTTTGCTGGTCGCTCGACAAGGTGGGACCCATCTGCCGAAGCGTCGAGGACTGCGCCCTCGTCCTCGCCGCCATCAACGGGCCGGACCCCGCCGACCGGGGATCAATCGGGGCGTCGTTCAACTTCGACGGGACGAGGAAACCCGACGGACTTCGCCTCGGCTACGTTCCGGCCACGTTCGAGGACGAAGGCGCGACCGACGTCGACCGGGCCGCCCTCGAGGCCGCACGCCGGCTCGGAGTCGAGGTGGTCGAGATAGCCCTGCCGGACCTCCCCTACCAGAGTCTCATGAGCATGCTCTTCGCCGAGGCAGCGGCGGCGTTCGAGGAGCTCACCCTGACCGACCGGGACGACGAGCTCGTCCGCCAGGACAAGGGCGCGTGGCCGAACGCGTTCCGCCAGGCGAGGTTCCTGTCCGCGGTCGACCACGTGCAGCTCGATCGCCTGCGCTACCGGGTCATGGAGGCGCTCGACGGGGCATTCCGGGGGATCGACGCGATGATCGGCCCGTGGGCCACCGGGCCGATGCTCGTAGCCACCAACTTCACCGGCCACCCCTGCCTGCACCTCCGGGCGGGCTTCCTCGACTCCCCGACCCGCGGCGACCCGTCGCTCGAGGGCGGCAAGCTCGACATCGGATCGGCGGGCGACGACACGAATCCGCACGAGGTTCCGCAGGGGATCTCGCTCTGGGGGCCGCTCTTCGACGAGGGGCGACTCCTCAACCTCGGGATGGCGCTCGAGGCCGAGCTCGGGAGCGCGGCCCGGCGGCCGGACCTCACGCCACCGGATTGACGCCGCCGGCCCCGGCGCCGGCGCGCCGCGAGAACGAGATCGGAACGAAATTCCCCATGCGATGGAGCGCACCGAAGGACGAGCGGGAAGTCTCGCCCTGACCCCATTCCCGCTCCGGTCGCGCGGCCGGCGGGTCCGGTGCTTGCGCGGCGTCTACGCGGGCGCGTCTCCTCCGCGCAGGTGGCACGCGACCTGATGGCTCGCTCCTACCGGGCGAAGCGGCGGCGCCTCCCGCCGGCAGAGGTCCTCGGCAATGGGGCAGCGGGTGTGGAAGGCGCACCCGGGCGGGAGGTCCACCGGGCTCGGCACCTCGCCGTGCAGGATGACCCGTTCGCGCCTTCGTCCGGGTTTCGGGACCGGCACCGCGGCGAGCAGGGCCTCGGTATAGGGATGCCGGGGCGCGGAGAACAGGGACCGCTTCTCCGCGAGCTCGACGACCTTGCCGAGATACATGACGGCGATGCGGTGCGCGATGTGCTCGACCACCGCAAGGTCATGCGAGATGAAGAGATAGGCGAGCCGCGAGCCCCGCTGGAGCGAGCGCAGCAGGTTCAGCACCTGGGCCTGCACCGACACGTCGAGGGCCGAGACCGGCTCGTCGGCCACGATCACCGACGGCTCGAGCGCGAGGGCGCGGGCAATCCCGAGACGTTGGCGCTGGCCGCCGGAAAGCTGGTGAGGGTAGCGATCGAGGTGCTCGAGGCGAAGACCGGTGCGCTCGAACATCTCCGCGACCCGGTCCTCCTTCTCGTTCCCGGCCCCGAGGCCGTGGATCTCGAGCGGCTCGGCCACGATCCGGCGGCACGTGAGGCGCGGATTCAGCGACGAGAACGGGTCCTGGAACACCATCTGGATGTCGCGACGGCCTTCCCGGAGCTCCGCATCGCTCGCGGTGGTGATGTCGCGCCCGTGGAGGACGATCCGCCCGCCGTCGGGCCGGAGGAGGCGCATCACCGTCTTGCCGAGCGTCGTCTTGCCGCAGCCGCTCTCGCCCACCACCCCGAGGGTTTCCCCCGCCCGAACCTCGAAGCTGACCCCGTTGACCGCGTTCACCCAGCCCGCGCCGCGCCCGAAGAGACCCGCCCGGACCGGAAAGCGCTTGTCGAGGTCCGTGACCTCGAGGACCGGCGCGGCGTCCGCACCGCTGCCGGGGCCGGCGCCACCGCCCGCTTCAGGCCGCATGTTCCATCCCGAGGCGCCCGCTCTCCCAGCAGGCCGCGGCCTGGCCGGAGCGCTTCAGCTCGAGCGGAGGCGCCTCGCGCCGGCAGCGCTCCGTCGCGAGCGGGCAGCGCGGCGCGAACGCGCACCCCGGAATCGCATCGCGCATCGAGGGAACGATCCCCGGAATCTCCCGCAGGTCTTCCCCGTCGTCCCCCGGCTCCGTCGCGAGCGAGGAGTAGAGCCGCGGCACGGAGCCGAGCAGACCAAGGGTGTACGGGTGCAGGGGACGCTCGAAGAGCGCATGCACCCCGCCCCGTTCCACGACTTGGCCGGCATACATGACGACGACCTGTTGCGCCATCTCCGCGACCACCCCGAGGTCGTGGGTGATGAGGATGATCGACGCTCCCGTGCGTTCCTTGAGCTCGTCCATCAAGTTGAGGATTTGGGCCTGGACGGTGACGTCGAGGGCGGTGGTCGGCTCGTCCGCGATCAGGAGCCGCGGGTTGCAGGCCATTGCCATCGCGATCATCACCCGCTGGCGGAGCCCGCCCGAAAGCTGGAACGGATACTGTCGCGCGCGCCGGGCAGGCTCCGGCACCCGCACGAGGTCGAGGGCCGCGACGGCCGCCGCGAGCGCATCGGACCGAGAGAGGCCCTGGTGGATCTCGATCGTCTCCGCGATCTGGCGCCCCACCGTCATCAGCGGGTCGAGGGACGTCATCGGCTCCTGGAAGATCATGGAGATGGAGTTGCCGCGGACGTCGCGCATCGCGGCTTCGGGCAGGGTGAGGAGGTCGCGCTCCCCGAACCGGATGCGACCCGACTCGACCCGTGCCGGCGGCGCGGGCAGCAGACCGAGGATCGAGAGCGCGGTGACGCTCTTGCCGCTCCCTGACTCGCCGACGACGGCGAGGGTCTCGCCTCGGTGGACATCGAACGAGACGCCGTTGACGGCCCGGACCACCCCATCGGGCACGTGGAAGCGCACGCGCAGGTTCTCGACGCGGAGGATTGCGGCGTCCGCCTCCGGCCCGGATGGCGGCGAAGGCGGCGGTTTCGAGCGGTTCGTCGTGACGGCGGCCCTCCGGGTGTCCGGCGCGCCCGTGTCGAGGACGCGCCCGGTCGCAACGCCGCCTGGTGCCGGCAACGGCCTATCCGCGGCGGACCGAAGTGCCGGGAGGACGGCGGCGCGCGAGTCGACTAATATCGGCGGTCGAGCGATCCATCTCAAGCGACGAGGAGCGAATCCATGAAACGACGAGAATTCCTGGCGACTTCGGGCGCCCTGATGGGCGGCGCGGTGCTCGGGCCCGGGCTCCACTCCATCGCGGCGCACGCGGCCGACGGGCCGGTGCGTGGCGGCACTCTCATCTGGGGGCACTCGGAGACGACCCAGAACCTCGACATCCACAAGACCGGCACCGCTTCCACGGTTCGACTCCTTCAGAACGTCCACGATGCGATCGTCACCGTCGACGAGAACTTCACGGTGATCCCGAGCCTTGCGGAGCGATTCGAGGAATCCCCCGACGGACTCACCTACACGTTCCATCTCCGCCCGGGGGTCAAGTTCCACGATGGTTCCCCGATGACCTCGGCGGACGTCAAGTACTCCTTCGAGCGGGTGAAGGACCCCGCGACGGGCGCGGTCAACTTCGAGGTATTCAACGACGTGGCGGCGATCGAGACGCCGGACGATCTCACCGTCGTCATTCGCATGACCCAGGTGAACGCGCCGTTCCTCAGCCGCCTCGCCGAGAACGGCGCGGGGGTCATCATTCCCGAGGACTCCGGCGACACCCAGGGCACGACCCCGACCGGCGCCGGGCCGTTCAAGTTCGTGCGCCGCGAGTTCGGGAACGAGGTCGAGATTGTCCGCTTCGACGACTACTGGGGCGGCGCCCCTTACCTCGACGGCATCCTGAGCCGCGAGGTGACCGAGCCGACGGTTCGCCTGACCGGAATTCAGACCGGCGAAATGCACCTCATCAACGACATTCCCCTCGACCGGGTCGACGCGCTCAAGCAGGACCCGGACCTCCAGGTGCTCACCTGGTTCCCCCTCTCGTGGGCGTTCCTCAACTTCAACCACTCGGTCGAGCCCTTCAACGACGCCCGGGTACGCAAGGCCCTCGACCTCATGGTGGACAAGGAGACCCTGGTGCAGGGGGCGCTCTGGGGACAGGGGGTGGTCACCGCGTCGCCGAGCTTCCCCACTTCCCCCACGTTCAACGACGCGCTCACTCCCCGCGCGCAGGACTTCGACGCGGCGAAGGCGTTGCTCGCGGAGGCCGGCTTCGGCCCGGGCGAGCTCGAGTTCGTCTTCAAGACCACCACCAACTACCCCTGGCACGTCGAGGCGACCCAGATCCTCGTCGAGTGGTTCCGCCAGGGCGGGGTCAAGGCATCGGTGCAGCAGCTCACCTGGTCGGACTGGCTGAGCCAGTGCTGGGTCGATCGCGACTACCAGGTCACGATGATGAACTTCTTCACCCTCTGGGAGCCCGACTTCCTCTACTACTCCCTGTGGCACTCGACCGGCGCGTTCAACTACCGCAACATCAAGGACCCGAAGGTCGACGAGCTGACGGAGGCGGCCCGGCGGGTCGTCGACCCGCTCGAACGGGCCGAGATCTACAAGGCGGTCCAGAAGCGCGTGCAGGACGAGACCCTCGACGTGGTGCTCTGGTTCCGGAACGGCACGGTGGCGGCACGCCAGAACGTCGGCGGACTGGACGGGCTGGTGCACCCGAACGGCTCGAACTTCCAGTTCAAGAACGTCTGGCTCAAATCCTGACGTTCCCGAATCGACCGGAAGGTTCCGCCCGCTCCCGGCCGGGCGCTCCCTGCGAGCGCCCGGCCGTTCCGCGAATGCGGAACGTCCTCGAATGACCCGGGGCGCATCCGTGGGAAGCGCGTCGGACACGCGCGCCGGTAGCCGACCATGAGCTATCTCGCCCGGCGGGGGGCGCTCTTCGTCCTCACCCTCTTCCTCATCTCCATCGTGACGTTCGCGATCACCCACATCCTCCCGGGTGACGTGGCCATGATGATCATGGGGACCCAGAGCAACCCCACCGCGCTGGCCGGGCTTCGCGAGTCGCTCGGGCTCAACGACCCTCTCATCGAGCAGTACGGCCGATGGATCGGCGGCATGCTGACCGGCGACTGGGGGGTGAGCCTGCGGTACAAGGAACCGATCGCCGCCCTCATCGGCCAGAAGGTGACGGCGAGCGCGATGATCGTGGTCCTTTCGCTCCTCATCGCGCTCGCGACCGCGATTCCGCTCGGAGTCGTGAGCGCGGTCTACCGCGACCGATGGCAGGACACGGCCGGCTCCGGCATCGCCCTCGCCGGCATCAGCCTCCCCGATTTCTTCTGGGGAATCGTGCTCATCCTCCTGATCTCTCGAGGACTCGGCTGGCTTCCCTCGTCCGGGTACGCGTCGCCGACGGAGGACTTCTGGCTCGCGTTCCGGCACGCCCTCCTCCCCGCGACGGCCCTCGGCCTCAGCCTCATGGCGCACCTCACCCGCATGACCCGCTCCGCCATGCTCGAGGTGCTGGGCCAGGACTTCATCCGGGTGTGCCGCGCGAAGGGGCTCGGGCACGGGGCGGTGGTGTTCCGGCACGCGCTCCGCAACGCCATCTCGCCGGTGGTGACCGTCGCCGGCCTCCAGCTCGGCTACCTGTTCGGCTCGATCATCGTCATCGAGAGCCTCTTCAACTACACGGGGATGGGCTGGCTCACGTACCAGGCCCTGCTCAACCGGGACGTTCCCCTCATCCAGTCGACGGTGTTCGTGATTGCGGCCGTCGTGATGCTCGCGAACCTCGTCGTCGACGTGCTCTACACCCTCATCGACCCGCGGGTCCGGCTGGAATAGGGACGGTGCAGGCCCTTCTCACCCCCAAGGCACTCATCGGCCTCTCCCTCGTGGCCGTCTTCACCCTGGCCGCGATCGGGGCGCCGTTCCTCGTCCCCGAGGAGCTGACCACGAAGATCAACGTGCTCGCACGGCTGAAGCCGCCGTCGCTCGCCCACCCGCTCGGGACCGACCAGCTCGGGCGCGAGCTCGTCTGGCGGGTATTGCTCGGGGCTCACACCTCGCTCGTGATCGCGGTCCTCGCGGTGGCCCTCAGCCTCGTCGTCGGCCTCCCCCTCGGCGTCGCCTCGGGCTACTTCGGAGGCTGGACGGACCACTCCCTGATGCGGTTCGTGGACACCCTCCTCAGCTTCCCCGTGCTGCTCCTCGCGCTCACCATCTCGGCCGTGCTCGGGCCGAGCGTCCCCAACACGATCCTCGCCATTGGGATCGCGTTCTCGCCCTATCTCTCCCGCATCGTCCGGGGCGAGACGCTGCGGGTGGCGGCGCTTCCCTACGTCGAGGCGGCGCGCTCCCAGGGGGCGTCGAACTGGCGCATCATCCGGCTGCACATCCTGCCGAACATCATGGCCCCGGTCATCGTGCAGGCGACCATCTCGGTCGCCTTCGCGATCCTCGCCGAGGCCGCCCTCTCCTTCCTCGGCCTCGGAACCCAGCCTCCCACCCCCTCCTGGGGACTCATGATCCAGGCCTCGCGCGACTACCTCGACGTCGCGGCGTGGACCGCGCTCGTTCCCGGAGTCGCCGTCGCGGCCACCGTCCTCGGCCTCAACATGCTGGGCGACGTGCTTCGCGACGTGCTCGATCCCACGCTCATGACGGAGCGGTGAACACCCAAAGGGGGGCGGGACCGGGGCACGCTTCTCCGGCGCGATGCGATATCCTCCCGCGAAAGCCGTTCGCTCGGGCGGTCGAGCCGCCCGCCCCCCGCCCTCCCATTGCCCGCCGCCACCGGAGCTCCCCGTGACCGCAGCCCGCAACACGCCCGATCCGATCACCGTGTCCGTGGTCCAGCACCGCCTCGTCGGCGTCGTGGACGAGATGGGAGAGGCGATGCTTCGCACCTCGTTCTCCCAGATCCTGAACTCGAGCCGCGACTTCTCGACCGCGATCACCGACGCGAAGGGCGAGCTGGTCGCCCAGGCGGAGTACATCCCGGTCCACGTGGGGGCGATGCCCTCGTCCACCCTCGCGACCCTCGAGGCCTTCGGAGACGACATCCACCCGGGCGACGTCTTCCTGCTGAACGACCCCTACCACGGGGGGAGCCACCTGCCGGACCTCACCGCGTGCCTTCCCGTCTTCGCGAACGGCCGGCTCCTCTTCTGGACCCTCAACCGGGCGCACCACTCCGACATCGGAGGCGCGACCTACGGCGCCTACAACGCCTCGGCGACCGAGATCTGGCAGGAGGGTCTCCGGGTGCCGCCCCTTCGCCTCTACGACCGGGGGGAGCTTCGCGCGGACGTCATGCGGCTCCTCGAGGTCAACGTCCGGCATCCCCGGGACTTCCTCGGCGACCTGTCGGCCCAGATCGGCTCGGTACGCCTCGGGGAGCGCCGCCTCCTCGAGTTCGTCGGGGAGCTGGGGGCGGACACCATCGCCGCTGCCGCCGATCGGATCCTGGACGCGGCGGAGACCGAGACCCGGGCGATCATCGCCGGCTGGCGGGACGGCACCTACGAGGGCGAGGCGCTCCTCGACGACGACGGGCGCGGCAACCCCGACATCGCCATCCGGGCCGCGGTCACCGTCTCCGGCAGCGACCTCCGGGTCGATCTCTCGAAGTCCGATCCCCAGGTGCGGAGCTTCCTCAACTCCTCGTGGGCCAACACCCGCTCCGCGGTGACGATGGCCCTCACCTATCTCCTCGACCCCGAGGTGGCCAAGAACGACGGCACCATGCGGCCGGTCGAGATCGTCGCCAAGCGCGGCACCATCGTGTGGTCGGACGACTGGGCGCCGGTCACCATGTCCACCTCCCACTGCGGCCAGGAGATCATCGAAGCGGTGGTCACCGCCCTCGCCCCGGCATGCCCGGGACAGACGATGGCGGCGTGGGGCAAGCGTCTCCGGATTGCCCTCAAGGGCCGCGACCCGCGCAACGGGCGGGACTTCATCTGGCACATGTTCCACGCCCGGCCGGGCGCGGGGGCATCCTCGGGGGGCGATGGCTGGCACAACTCGGGCGAGTGGCACTCCGCGGGCGGCCTCAAGTTCGGATCGGTCGAGGTGGCCGAGGTGCGTTTCCCGTTCTTCTTCCGCCACCACGAGTTCCGCCGCGACTCGGGAGGCGACGGGCGCTACGTCGGCGGAGCCGGGGGCGAGCTCGAGTTTGTGGTCGAGACCGCGGAGCCCTGCGTCGCCAACACCGCGGGGGACGGCGCGCGCCACGGCCCGGTCGGCATGATGGGGGGCGAGCCGGGGCTCCCCCACCGCTACCTCATGCGCGCCCCCGGGCGGCGCCCGGCCGTCCTCGACACCAAGCACGAGGGCATCCCCGTGCCGCCCGGAACCGTCTTCGAGGTCCACGCGGCGGGAGGCGGCGGATGGGGAGACCCCGCCGAGCGCCCCGACGAGGCGCGCCGCCGCGACCGCCGCGACGGCTTCGTGTCCCGGCGCCGCCGGGCGAGCCCGCGCCGGGAAGACCGCGCCGTCCGATGAGCGGACCGCGAACCCCCCGCACCATGCCTGATTCGAGCGCCCGATACCGCGTCGCGGTTGACGTCGGCGGCACGTTCACCGACGTGGTCGGGCTCGACGAGGCGGGGCGGATCACCTTCGCCAAGGCGCAGAGC
>JAJDXW010000150.1 GCA_022823045.1 Gammaproteobacteria bacterium | reverse complement strand
GCGAGCCGGACGCTCCCCGCCGAGACGGTGACGAGGCCCGCGATGGCCTTGACGAGGGTGGACTTGCCGGCGCCGTTCGGGCCGATGATCGTCACCACTTCGCCCGGATGCACCTCGGCGGAGACCCCGTGCAGGATCGGGGAGTCCGGCCGGTAACCGGCCACCACTCCCTCCGCCCGGAGCAAGGCATCGCTCATCCGGAGTTCCTCACTGGGGGAGGCCCCCGAGATAGGCGTCGAGCACCGCGGGGTCGCGGCGCGCGCCCTCGGCGCCCCCGGCATAGATGAGCCTTCCTTCCGCCATCACCATGATCCGGCGGCAGATCGACATCACGAGGTCCATGTTGTGCTCGATGACGAGGAAGGCATGCCCGCGCGCGTTGAGGGCCAGGATCTTATCCACCAGGGTTTCCATCAGGACCGGATTGACGCCCGCCGCCGGCTCGTCGAGGAGGATGATCCGCGGCTCCGCGATGAGGGCGCGCGCGAGCTCGAGCAGCTTGAGCTGCCCCCCCGAGAGGGTGCGGGCGAGGTCCCCCATCACCGGTTCGAGGCCGCAGAACACGATGATCTCGCGCGCCCGTTCGCGGTTGCGCACCTCTTCGCGGCGCACCGTGCGGGGCGCGAGCCAGTTGTTCCAGAACCGTTCGCCGCTCTGGCGGGGAGGGACGAGCATCACGTTCTCGAGCACCGTCATCTCCGGGAACGGGCGCGGGATCTGAAACGTGCGGGCAACTCCGGCCATGAACACCTCGTGGGGAGCGAGGCCGTCGATCCGGCGCCCGGCGAGCCGGACCCGTCCCCCATCCGGGCGTTCCAGACCCGAGACGGTGTTGAAGAGCGTCGTCTTGCCCGCCCCGTTCGGACCTATCAGCGCGTCGAGCGCCCCCGCCTCGACGGTGAAGTCCACCTCGTCGACCGCCCGCAGGCTCCCGAACCGCTTGGTGAGTCCCTCCACCTCGAGAAGCGGCTCGCTCACGCCCCTGTCCTGTTCCGGCCCCGATCCCGATCCCGGTCCCGATCCCGGTCCCGGCTCCCGTCCGGGGTGGAAGGCGCGTCTTCGCCTGCCCCTTCCTGGAGGCCGTACTTCATGATCCGCCCGTGGGGGCCGTTCCGGTCGCGCTCGAGGGCGTAGACCGGGCCGGCGGGTCCCCGGGCGCGGGCCTGCACGGCCCGAATGCAAGCCCGGTCGGCATCGTCGAGCGCGATGGAGAAGACCCGGAGGGTCCGGGGCAGCCGGTCGGCGTAGCGGGCGCCGAGGATGACCGCCGCGGTCCCCGGGGCGTCGAGCATCGCCCGGAGGGCCACCGCGGCGATGTCCGCGCCCCGCCGGTCGGCGATGCGGCGGAGCGCCCGGAGCAGATCCTGGAACAGACTCCAGCCCCCGAACTCCTCGATGATGAGCCGGTACTTGACGAGCGATCGGTTCGCGAACGAGAAGCCGGGGTCGGGCTTCCCGAGCCACCGGTCGGTGAGGAAGCCGCCCGCGAGCGCCCCGTACGCGAAGACGGCGACACCGTTCTCGCCCGCCCACTCGAGGAAGCCGCCCTCCGGGCGCCGGTCGAGGAGCGAGTACTGCACCTGAGCGGAGACTACGTCGACGCCGGATGCGGTGATCTTCGCAAGATGCCCTTCGTCGAAGTTGGTGACCCCGATGCGGTCGATCTTCCCCGCCGTCTGGAGGTCGGCGAGATGCCCGGCGCAGGTCTCCCACCCCGGCGCGGCGAAGTCCCACCAGTGGAACTGCACGAGATCGAGGCGCTCGCGCCCGAGGCGCGCGAGGGAGCGGTCGATCACGCGGGCGACCGCGCCTCGATCGATGCGGGCGAGCGCTTCGAGGTCCGGCACGAACTTGGTGTGGACCTTGATCCCCGCCGCGCTCGCGGCGCCGTTCCGAGCGGCGAGCCGGGCGAGAAAGGCGCCAATCATCTCCTCGACCCCGGTGTAGATGTCGGCGCAGTCGAAGGCGACGATCCCGGCTTCGACGAAGGCGGCCATGTCCGCCACCGCCCGCTCGGGCACCACCTGGCCATGGTCGCCCGCGAGCTGCCAGCCGCCCTTGATGAGGCGCGAGATGCGGTAGCGCGGGCGAAGCGCGACCGTCTCCACCGTGCCGCCTTCCCCGGGCGGGGGCGTCACGAAGCGTCGCCGTCCTCGCCCGGGAGGGGGACGGCGGAGGTGTCGGCATGGCGGAAGGAACGCTCCCCGATGCGGGTGATGCGGAACCTGGCGCCGCAGTGCGGGTCCGGACAGGCGACGTCCTCGTCGGTGGTCATCCAGTCGCTCGCCGCCGTCGCGCGCTGCTTCGCGGGAAGGAGGGGGAGCAGGGCCGCGAGCGGATAAAGGGGAAAGCTCCGCCGCCCCTCCTCGGGAAACACGATCTTCTCCCCGATGACCAAGAAGTACTCGCCCTCCCGGTGATCGCACACCATCGGCCGCCGGGAGGCGACCACCTCCACCCTGAGGTCGTACAGCGTGAACCGCCCGCCCGCCCCATCTTCCCTGCCGCTCATCTCCCCTCCTTCCGCGCTCCGGGATCCGGCGTTCGCGGCCGGCTCCGTCAGATGACGCCGTCGGCGCGAAGTCGTTCGATGCGGGCGTCGTCGTAGCCGAGCTCGGCGAGGACCGCCTCCGAGTCCGCCCCGAGGGCGGGCGCCGGCCGGGCCGGATGCGTCGCGCCGTCGGGACGGACCGGGTTCGCCATCATCTCGAAGCCCTCCCGCTCCGGATGGTCGACCGCGATGACCCGCCCGTCCGTCCGGGCCTCGTCGAGGGCCGCTCCCACCCCGTTGACGGGGGCGGCGGGAACCTCCCCCGCGAACCGCTCGAGCCAGGTCGCGGTGTCGTGCTCGCGGAGCACCTCGTCGAGCATCTCGGTGATGAGGTCGCGGTGCTCGAGGCGGGCCGCGAACGTCGCGAACCGGGGGTCGTGCTCCCACTCCGGGCGCCCGACCGCGCCCGCGAGGATCCCCCAGAACTTCTCCTTGTTGCACATGATGAAGATCCAGCCGTCCCGGGTCCGGTAGAGCTGGCACGGCACGATCGAGGCGTGGGCGGAACGAGGGAGCCGCGCGGGGACGTACCCCTCGTTGAGATACCAGGCGGCATGGTAGCCGAGGTTGTAGCGGGCGACGTCGAGCAGGCTCACGTCGAAATCGCGCCCCAGCCCGCTCACCCGCGCCTCGAGCACCCCCGCGACGAGCGCGAACGCAGCGGTGAGCCCGGTCATGTAGTCCACCACCGAGATCCCGTAGCGCTCCGGCGGACCCTCCGGGGATCCGGTGAGGTGGAGGTGACCCGCCTCCGCCTGCATGAGGAAGTCGAACCCCGGCCACGCCCCTCGCTCCCCGGTGCGCCCGTAGGCGGAGAGATGGACGCAGACGATGGCCGGGTTCCGATTTCCGAGGTGGCGGTAGGTGAGGCCGAGGGCTTCCGGTTGGTCTCCGCGAAGGTTTCCGAACACCGCCTCGCAACTCGCGGCGAGGTCCCGAAGAACCTCCCGCCCGCCGGGCGACTTGAGGTCGAGCTTCAGGCTCCGCTTGTTGCGGTTGAAGCACTGGTAGAAGTGGCTGTCGCCGGGGCCGAGGAAGAACGGACCGACCCGTCGGCCGAGCTCGCCGCCCTCCCCCGGGTTCTCGATCTTGATGACCTCCGCCCCGAGGTCCGCGAGATAGGTCGTGCCGAACGGACCCGCTCCGTACTGCTCCACGGCGAGGACCCGGAGTCCCGACAGGGGCAGCACCGGTCAGCTTCCCTTCGTCCCCTCGCGCCGGCGCAGGGGGCCGGGAAGGGGAGCCATGTGCGCCGGCCTCCTCATGCCGGGTTGCGGGCGATGAGCTGGCGGGCGATGAGGATGCGCTGGAGCTCGTTCGTGCCCTCGCCGATCGCGAGGAGCGGCGCGTCCCGGTAGAAGCGCTCCACGTTGAACTCCTTGGAGTAGCCGTAGCCGCCGTGCACCCGCATCGACTCGAGGGAGCAGAAGATCGCGGCCTCGCTCCCCGCGAGCTTCGCCATCCCCGCCTCCATGTCGCAGCGCTCGCCGCGGTCGAAGGCGGCCGCCGCCCGCTCGATGAGAAGGCGGGCGGACTCGACCTGGGTCGCCATGTCGGCGAGCTTGATCTGGATCGCCTGGTGCTCGCAGATGGGCTTTCCGAAGGACTTGCGGATCTGGGCGTAGCGCACCGCTTCGTCGAGCGAGGCCTGCGCGACCCCGACCCCGCGTGCGGCGATGTTGATGCGGCCGAGCTCGAGCCCCCCGAGAGCGTGCTGGAGCCCCCGCCCCTCCTCGCCGCCGATGAGCCGGTCCTCCGGGACGTAGTAGTCCTCGAAGACGAGCTCCGCGCTGTCGATTCCCTTGTAGCCGAGCTTCTCGAGCTTGCGGCTCACCGTGAATCCCTCCCCCTTCTCCGCGAGAAAGAGGCTCATCCCCCGATGGCGGGGCATCGCATCGGGGTCCGTCTTCACCAGGAGGGCAAAGCACTGGCCATGGATCCCGTTCGAGATCCAGGTCTTGGTCCCGTTGATGACATAGCCTGATCCGTTGCGGCGCGCGGTGGTGCGGACCGCGGACTGGAGGTCGGTACCCCCGTCCGGCTCGGTCAGGGCGAGGCCGCCCCGGACCTCGCCGCTCGCAAACTTCGGGAGCCACTCGCTTTTCTGAGCATCGGTGCCGTGGCGCGCCACCGCGGAGGCCATGATGAGGTGGGAGTTGTAGATGCCGGTGATCGACATCCACACCCGGGCCATCCGCTCCACGATGCGGGCGTAGGTGGCGGCCCCGAGGCCGAGCCCACCATACTCCTCGGGGATGATCGCGCCGAACAGGCCGAGCTCCTTCATCCCCTCCACGATGTCCTCGGGCCAGATGTCGTCCTTCTCGAGGTCGTGCGCGTAGGGAGCGACCTCCTTCTCCAGGAACTTCTCGACCGCGTCGAGGATGATGTTCTCTTCTTCGGCCCGCTCCGCGGCTGCCGCGTGGGGAATCTCCGCTGCCACCTTCCTGCCTCGCTGCCTTGTTGTCCTTGCCCCTTGGTGGGACTCGCTTCCGTCACCTCCCGGCCATCGCACCGGCCCCCGGGTGTTGGATTACGCTTCGCCAATCCGACGGCTGCAATCCGACCTGCCGCCGTCCCCGGGCAGTCCCGCCGCAGATCGGATTGGCGGCGCGCAATTCGACATCACCCCCTTCCAACCCGCAAGGCGGTCAGCCGCCGAGCACGTCCCCGAGCGCGCGGACGTCGTCGTGGCGGTCGAGATCGAGCACCGCCTGCCGGATCGCGATCGCCTTCGGTCCGTCCACGGAAAGGCGGGCGTTCTCCATGAACTTCTCGGCGATCTCGCCGTTCGTGAGCGGCCGCTCGTCCGCCCCCCGGTTGATCTCCTCGCGGTGACGGAGCTCGCGCCCGTCGCGGGTGCGGACCACCACCTCGCCGGAGAAGGCGCGGGGAAAGGCGGAGGCAGGGTCCGGCCGGTACCGTACCCGTTTCGCGAGATCGAGGATACGAGCGTCCGCGCGGGCGTCCTCGTCGAGCTCCGCGAGGCCGAAGGCGCGGCGCGAGAGGCTCGCGGCCACCGCGTACTGGACGCTGAACTTCGCGTCGTAGTCGCTCACCGGGCGGACCTTGTTCGCGGCCGGCTCGCAGATGGTCGCGATGGTCTCCTCCGGAACGAGGGCGGTCACTTCCTCCACCTCCTCAGGGCGGAGATCGTGGTCGCGGGCGATCGCGATGGCCGCGTCGGCGCAGCCGTGGAGGAAGTGACAGGCGGGAAACGGCTTGACCGCGACCCGCCGGAGCTCCCAGGCCTCGCCGAGCCCGGCGGTCGCGAGCGAGTAGTCGCACTCGCCGTCCGCCCCCGCGCCGAGGTGGGTCCGGTACAGACCGAAGCGCCCCTCGTAGGGAAGGCCCGGCGCGACGAACCCCTCGCGCGCGAGGTAGGCCGAGGTGAGGCCGGCCACCGCCGCCCAGCCCGGGTGGAGGCGCTTGGTCCAGGCGCCGTCCTCCAGAAACTCCATGCTCCCCGACGCGGTGCTGAGCGCGATCCCCTGCGCCATGGTGAGCCTTCCCGGGTCGAGCCCGAGGAGGCGGCCCGCCCCGAGGGCGCAGCCGAACGCGCCGACGAGCCCGGTCGGGTGGAAACCCTGGCGGTGGAAGCCGCCTCGCGGGACCGAGCCGATGCGCGCGCCCGCCTCCACCGCGACCACGTACGCGGCGACCACGTCGGCGCCGGACGCGCCGAGGCGCTCCCCGAGCGCGAACGTGCAGGGGAAGGCGCTCGCGGTCGCGTGGATGATCCCGGGCACGTGGGTGTCGTCGTAGTCGAGGCCGTGCACGAGGAGCCCGTTCGCCATCGCCGCGTCGCGAAGGGGGAGCCGGCGCGGGTGGCCGATGACGGTCACCCCGCCACCGTTCGCGGCCGGGTCCCCGGCTCCGGACGCCGCGAGCGCCTCGATGCCCGCGAGCGACGGCCGCGCGAAGTCGAAGCGGTGCGAGGCGAGCGCGATGCCGACCGCGTCGAGGATGAGATGGCGCGCCCGCACCCGCACCTCGCCGGGGATGTCGTCGTACCGGAGCTCGTTCGCGAACCGCGACAGTTCGGATGCGATTCCACCCGTACCCATCTGAAGTTCCGTAATTTCCGCCGCCGCCGTGCTCATCGTGATCTCCCGTTTCCGCCGTGTCCGGTCCGGACGCTCCGCCGGCTCACCCGGCCGCCTCCCCAGACCCCTTCTCGATCATGCGCAGGTACTGCGCCTCGAAGTCGAATCCGCCCAGCTCCCCCTTGTAGGCGTCCATGAGGCGCCGGGTGACCGGCCCGGGGATCGCGGCCTCCGCGAACGGGCGGTGGTCGATGCTCCGCACCGGGCAGAGACAAAGGCTCGTCGACGAGAGGAACGCCTCGTCCGAAGTGTAGGCGTCGTAGAGATCGAGGTCCGCCTCCCGGGCAGGAATGCCGAGCCGCTCCGCAAGCTCGAGCACCACCTGCCGGCTCACCCCCTCGAGGACCATCGTGCCGCGCGGGGTGAGGAGCTCGCCGCCGCGCACGAGGAAGAGGTTCTGGCCGGTGCCCTCGTTCAGACGCCCGTTCACGTCGAGCAGGGTCGCCCACGCGTTCGGGTTGCTCGCCTTCACCTCCATGTCGGCGAGGGTGAGGTTGATGTAGCTCGACATCTTCGCGCGCGGGCTCTGCGCGTCGGGCGCGATGCGGCGGATGGAGGCGGTCATGAGCTCGATGCCGTCGCGGAAGAGGGTCGCCCGCGCCCGGAGGGGGAGCGGCGTGACGTGCACCACCACCGTCGGCCCCCGGCGCAGGTTCGGCTCGTCGCCCACCCAGTCCGCGCCGCGCGAGATGTTCTGGAACACCCAGTAGTCCTCGCCCTCGGGGAGGCGGGAGAGATTCCGGCGCACGACCTCCTCGGTCACCTCCCGCATCTCGTCCGGGCTCTCCGGCGGCTGGATGCGAAGGTAGCGAAGGGAGCGGTAGAGCCGTTCGATGTGCTCTTCCAGCCGAAAGA
>JAJDXW010000351.1 GCA_022823045.1 Gammaproteobacteria bacterium | reverse complement strand
CGTCCATGAACTGCACCACACTGTAGCCCTTCTGAAACTGAACCCGATTGCGTGCCATGTCCGACTCCCCATCTTTCAACTACTTGCAACTATATGGGACCGACTGGCTCACAAGGTGAGCTTCGTACGTAATCAGGAACGGCCTTGGGGTGACCCGCGTGTGCGGCGGCGTGAAGAGGGGTGTGACCATCTTTGCTGGGAGCCATCGGGTCGGCTCCAGCAGCAAGCAAGAGATTGATCGACCTGATATCGCCACCGGCAGCGGCATCGTGTAGAGGTGTACGCCAGTTCTCGTCCTGCGCAATTGGCGATTCGTCACCGTCGATCAAGGCGGCAATGGCTTCAGCGTGTCCTTTCCTAGCTGCAAGGTGCAAGGGGGTCAATCCGCCGCCCCTGCCGAAGGCCCGGACAGTCGGAACAGCGCCACTTGCGTGCAGAGCGTATATGGCCTCAGGTTGCCCGGCGACGGCAGCGAAATGCAAGGGCGTCAATCCACGGTTATCCCGTACATTGGGATCGGCACCGCCAGCGGTCAAAGCGTCAATCGCCTCGACTTGACCGTGGTATGCAGCGACGTGCAGGGGGGTGTCGCCGTGCTGCAAGCTCTCGTTCGGGTTGGCGCCGGCAGCGAGCAAGGTGCCGATCGTCTCGGCGTCGCCACGTTCAGAGGCGGTGAACAAATCCTCATTGGCGCTAGCGGATTGAGCCAAGGCCACTATGAACGCAACAGCGGCGAGTGATTTCATTCGGTCACATCCTCACGTACACACCGGTCACATTATCATCGGGCGGGTTCTGGCTGCGACTCATCCCCCGTCTGCGACAGAATTTGCGAACGAGATCATTTCCCGACCGCCCGAGGCTCCGGCGTGCGGCCCTGAACCGGCGATCCACGGCGCTAGCGGTTCCGTCGAGCAGACAGTTCTTCAAGGTATCGTCGCGTTCCACGCCGGACGCTCCACATGGCCACCATGGCAATCAACGCGCTTCGCTTCGCGCGGCGGCCGAAGGACGCCGGTATCCCCGACGCCCTGCCAAGCCGAGACGATGGCCGAGCCGGTCTTCACGCTAGTTGGCGCGCGGAGCCCAAAGCACATCACCGCCGATGAGCGGACCGGTTCCTCGCGCGCGGTGCGCACGGATGCGCCCTCGCGGCGAATCGGCGATGCGCCCGAGCACGGCGTCGGGACGGTACGGTGGTGGTGGAGATCCAGCGGCAGCGGGGTCGATGAATCGACGCAGCGCGAGGCGGCGGGTGACGACGCGGCGCCCCAAAAAGCCATACGGCCCCAGTTGGCGGTCCGGTTCCGAGACGGGATGTCCGAACAGGCCGAAGGGCCGGGACGGGCCCGGGCCCGGCAAGGAGCCGCGCGGGCACGATGTTCGGCTGCATATTCCGGCGATAGTGATCATCCGCTCCGACGTGAAAGTGATCAACGATTCCGGGGTAAACGTTCCGTTAGGCCGTGGAGACTCGAACGAACGGTATCGATGGACCGGGGGTCTCTAACCCCAGGATCATCAGTCTGTCGAAATTCAGGCAACTGGGTAGGACAAAGAAGACTCAACGGTCGTCCATAGCACCGCGACGTCATAGACACGATAGCAGACTCCCCTCTTTCGCCTATTCGGTACTGGGGGTGGCCTGGCGGCGGGTGGTGGCGTCGAGGCCGCCCACGATGGCCCATTCGGCGAAGTTCTCGGGGGTGCGCTTCCAGGCCCTCGCCTCCCAGGCGGCGGTGCACCAGTCCTCGTCGGCGTAGTACTCGGCGAGGCCGCCCGCCGGGTTGTGCACGTACCAGAAGTAGGCGGAGGAGAGGGGATGGCGGCCGGGGCCGACCTCCGTGCGCCAGCCGCAGCGGGCAAGGTGCAACCCGCCCCCGAACACCTCGTGGATGTCCCGCACCGTGAACGCGACGTGGTTGAGGCCGCGGCGCCCGTCCGGGGTGGTGAGAAGGAAGAGGTCGTGGTGCCCGCCTTCGGGCGCGGTCCGGAGGAAGTACCCCCCATCCGGATACCAGTCCGAGACGACGAAGCCGAGCCCGTCCCGGTAGAACTCGAGGGACGCGTCGAGACGCGGGGTGAAGAGCACGACGTGGCCGATTTCGACCGGCTCCGCCCGCTCGTAGACCGGGGATCGCCGATCGACCCGGCCGATTCGGCCGGGAACATTCACCGGCGTCGCGGCGACCCCCGGATCGCGGCGGCGGGTCACCCGAAACCCCTGTCGGAGCCCGTTGGGGTCGGTGCAGCCCGGACCGTCTTCGTCGGACTCTAGCGCGGTCCGGGCGGCGAGCCGCTCCTGGAGCGCCGCGAGCTCCGCCTCGTCCGCGACCCCCCAAACGAGCCGGCGCAGGGTCGAGCCCGTCTCGAAGGCGGGGGGAAGCGAGGGGTCGTCGGCCGGGCGAAGCTCGACCTCGCCGCCGTCCAGGGTCTCGAAGCGGACGTCGCCATCGCCCTCGCCGGCCGGGGCGAGGCCCCAGTCGGTGAAGAAGCGGACGCACTTCTCCACGTCCTCGACGCCGTACACGACCTTGTCGATCCCCGTGATCATCCCGTCCCCTCCCCTTCGAACGCGCTCCGCCCCGGGTCTCGCGCGATCGACGCGGTGTCCGCCCGGCTCTCGTGCCTATCCCGGAGCTCCCTAGGCGCCATCATCTATACAGTTGCGCCAGGTCTTCGGCAAGGCCCCCCGGTAGCGCGGGCTTCCGGCCCGCGAACCGGCAGGAAGCGGCCGCCCTGGGCAACTAGCACGCGCTCCCGAGAGGGCTCGGCACGCCTCCTCGGTCCGGGGCGCGACATCGCCAGTCTTCCGTTCACGACGGGAGACGATGTGCGACATGATCTCCGCGGGGCCCCGGCGCTCGGCCAACGGGACCTCGAGACCCTTGACGCTCGCGGCCGGGCGATCCTAGACTGGTCGGGACCCGAACGCTTGTTTCATATTTGAAACAACGCCTTGGGCCTCGAACAGCGGAGGACGACGATGTCAGACGACGCGGCAGTCGAGGCCGTCGCCGGCACTCTCCTCGAGCAGGGGCTTCGCAACCTCTGGTACCCGATCGCTCCGAGCTGGCAGGTCGGTGAGAACCCCCTCGGGGTCACCCGTCTCGGCGATCGCATCGTCGTGTGGCGTGACCGGGACGGAGCCGTCCACGCCCTCGAGGACCGCTGCCCCCACCGGGGCGCCCGCCTCTCCCTCGGCTGGAATCTCGGCGATCGGCTGGCGTGCTGGTATCACGGAGTGGAGATCGACGCCGGGGGAACGGTTCTCGATGTCCCCGCCGTCGATTCGTGCCCCCTGACGGGGAAGACCGCGGTCCGCCGCTATCCCTGCCGCGAGGTGCGGGGAGCGATCTTCGCCTGGTTCGGCGACGACCTTCACCAAGAGCCGGCGGAGCTCGCCCTCCCCGAGCAGCTCACCGACGATCACTACGCGACCATGCTCTGCGTCGCCACCTGGGGCTGCAACTATCGCTACGCCATCGACAACGTGATGGACCCGATGCACGGCACCTACCTGCATGCCCAGTCGCACTCGATGGCGCAGGGCAATCGACGTGCGCGACTGCGAGTGGTCCCGACCGAGACCGGATTCCTCTGCGAGAAGGAGGACCAGCGCAACGTCAACTTCGACTGGGTCGAGTTCGGCGCCACCGGCGGCCACTGGATGCGCCTCGAGATCCCCTACGGCAAGTCGGCCGGCCCGGGCGGGCCCTTCGGCATCGTCGGGTTCGTGACCCCGGTGGACCGGGAGACCTGCCAGGTCTACTTCTGGCGGGTACGCGAGGTCGAAGGCTGGCAGCGCGACCTCT
The DNA here is from genome assembly GCA_022823045.1 of Gammaproteobacteria bacterium. GTDB lineage: Bacteria > Pseudomonadota > Gammaproteobacteria > HK1 > HK1 > JAJDXW01. The sequence continues at coordinate 10,500 of JAJDXW010000351.1, read as the reverse complement.
GGCGGTTCCTGTACCGCACCCGGCTCGAGTCGCTGCACTGGGACGTGCTCGAGCAAGATCGGCTGGTGCTCGAGGCGATGGCCGGCGACGCCCGCGAGCACGAGCTCCTCTACCAGCACGACACCGGGCTCGTCCGCGTGCGGCGCTTCATGGGGAAGGAGGCGGAGCGCCAGGCGGCCGCCCTCGCCGGAGGCGGCGCTCGCGCGGCGACGGCCCCGGCCCCGGATTCCGGCCGGCCTCCGGTCGACGAGGCGCGGATCGCCGGGGGCGCGGGGTCTTCCGCGCGAAGACAGCGGTTCCATCCGCGCCCGAACGGCGAGCTCGAGTTCAACCCGTGGCTCGCCGAGCCGCGCGGAAGCAAGGGTGACGCCGCCACCGTGGAGGACTTCGCCGAGCCCCTGCTCTACCGGTGGCAGAATCGTGCGCGCGCACCGACCGACCACGAGTCGCGGCTCGCCGACGAGCTGATGGCGACCTTCGCGGCCGGGGTCCACGACCTGCCGGGCATCGCCCGGCGCCTGAACGAGTCCGGCCTCGCCGGCCCGGGGGGCGGCCCCTGGACCGCGGAAGCCTTCTCCGCCGCCGTGCGCGACCTCGCGTCGCCGTGACCCGGCCCGTCATCGAGTACGCCGGCGTCTCGAAGGTGTTCGCCGGCTCGGGCCGGAACCCTCCGGTCACCGCGATCGAGAACGTCTCTCTCGAAGTGGCGGACGGCGAGGTGGTGTCCCTCATCGGGCCGAGCGGCTGCGGCAAGTCGACCCTGCTCAATCTCGGCGCGGGTCTCGACCGGCCGACCGCCGGCGAGGTCTTCGCGGGCGGCGAGCCGGTGGTCGAGCCGAACGACCACGTCGCCTTCATGCTGCAGAAGGACCTGCTGCTGCCTTGGCGCACGGTCCGGGCCAACGTCGAGCTCGGCCTCGAGATCCGCGGTGCTCCCGCCCCGGTGCGGCGGAAGCGGTCGGACTCGTTCCTGCGCCAGTGCCGGATCGCCGACTTCGCGGAGAGCTATCCGCACGAGCTCTCGGGTGGGATGCGGCAGCGGGCGGCCCTCGCCCGGACCCTGGCCGTCGATCCGCGCGTGCTGCTCCTCGACGAGCCGTTCTCCGCCCTCGACGCCCAGACCAAGATGGTGCTCCAGCAGGACCTCGCCCGGAGCCTTGCCGCCCATGCGAAGACGGCCCTCTTCATCACCCACGACCTCACCGAGGCGATCGCCCTCTCCGACCGCGTGCTGGTCATGAGCCGGCGCCCGGGACGCATCGTCGAGGAGCTTGCGGTCGATCTCCCGGATCGCGATGCGCCGATCGCCCGGCGCCAGCATCCCCGCGCGAGCGAGTACGTGACCCACCTCATGGAGTCGCTCGACATCCGACATCTCGAAGTGGAAGCGGCCTGACGTGATCCCGCCGCCGGTCGCGCCACGCGCGCAAGCACCCGGGCTCGCACGCCATGGAGCGGGCGCCGCGCCCGACCGCGCCGTTCAATATCCGACCCACCGGAGGACCCCCACCATGTTCAGAATCGACGCAGTCCCTCGCCTCGCCCGGACCCTGCTCGGAGGCGCGCTCGCGGCACTCCTCGCCTTTGCCCCCGCGGCGGTGGCCGGGGCGGCCGAGAAGGTCACCTATCTCCTGCCGGCCCCCGCCTTCCTCCCCGCCTTCGGCCCCTGGATGCTCGCGCAGGGCAAGGGCTACTACGCCGAGGAGGGGCTCGAGGTCGAATTCGTGACCGCCAGGGGCGGGGTGGACGTCGCGAAACAGGTGGGCGCCGGCAACGCGGTCATCGGGGGCGGGATCGGCGACACCCCGCTCATCGTGCGCGCCAACGGGATCCCGGTGAAGGCGGTGGCCGTCCTCGGCGGCGGCTCGCTCATGATCCTCGCCACCGATCAGGAGGCCGGCATCGACCGGATCGAGGACCTCAAGGGCCGCACGGTAACGACGATGTCCTACCAGGACACGACCTTCTACGCGCTGCTCGGGATGATGGCGAGCGTCGGCCTCACCCGCAACGACATCGACGCTCAGGCGGCCGGCCCCGCCAACACGTGGAAGCTCTTCATCGCGGGCGAAGCGGACGCGATGGCGGCGGTCCCGGACTGGATCGCGATCGCCGCCGCCCAGGGAAAGAAGATGAACCTCTTTCCCGCCGACGCCCACTTCCGCTCGATGGCGCAGGCGATCCTCGCCGCCGACGACGTGATCGCCGGGCAGCCGGAGCTCATCGGGAAGCTCGTCCGCGCGACCCTCAAGGGCATGCGGGACATCATGGCCGACCCCGAGCAGGCGGCGCGCGACTACGTGAAGGCGGTGCCGCAGCACGAGGGCAAGGAGAAGGCGATGGAGGCGGTGTTCCGGCTCTACAACCAGTACGTCTATCCGGGCCAGGAGACGCTCGGCGCGATGGACGCGGAGCGACTCGCGGCGCTCCAGGACTTCTACGTGGGCCAGGGCATCGTGCGAGAGAGGGTCCCCGTCGAGGACCTCTACACCAACCGCTTCGTCGAATAGCCACGGGTGAAGGGGGCGGGACCGCCGGGGCACCCGGCGAGGCGGCGAAGCGGCGGTGCGGCGCCAGCAAAGGCTCGGGGCGGCGAGCGCGGCGCTCCTCGCCGTGTTCATCGCCCTCTGGGAGTGGGGGCCGGAGGCGGTCGGGATCCCGGCCTACATCCTTCCGCCCGCCTCGTCGGTCCTCGAGGAGTTCCTGCGGATGACGGGAACGGACCGGGTGTTCTTCCATGCCGCGGTCACCGCCGGCGAGGTGGCCGCGGGCTTCTTCCTGGGAGCGGTGCTCGGCATGAGCGTCGGCTACGTCCTCGGGATGTCGCCGCCGGCCGAGTTCGTGCTCTCACCCTACATCCTCGCCCTCCAGATCGCGCCGAAGGTGGCGTTCGCACCGCTCTTCGTCCTGTGGTTCGGGTTCACGGTGACCCCGAAGATCCTGGTCGCGATCCTCATCGTGTTCTTTCCGATCATGGTCAACGTGCTGGGGGCGCTCCGCACCGTGGACCCCGACCTCGTGAATCTCGCCCGGTCGTTCCGGGCGAGCCGGGCGCAGATCTTCTGGAAGATCGAGTTCCGCGCGTCGATGCCGGCCCTGTTCTCGGGGCTTCGCATCGGCTCGACCCTCGCCGTCATCGGCGTGGTGGTCGGGGAGCTCGTCGGCGGGAACATGGGTCTCGGCTACCTGCTCGTGTTCGGCGAGGGAGCGGGCAACACGGCCATGGTGTTCGTGTCGATCATCTTGCTCACCTTCATCGGCATCGTCGCCTACGTCGCCGTCGTCCTCGCCGAGCGGCGGGTGCTGCACTACCTGCCGCGAACCACCTGGCAACAGTTCTGAGAGAGGAGTAGACCGAAATGAGCACCGGAGCCGCCGAGGCCATGACCGGAGCCGTGCCGCGGGATCAATCGCTCGCCGACTGGCTCACGACCCGGATCGCACGCTACGAGACCCGCACCCTGGACTGGGACGCCCTCAAGTTCCAGGCGGATTTCGATCCGAAGTACCGCCGGGCGCAGATGCGCTACGTCGGCACGGGCGGGACGGGCGTCGGGAAGGACGACAACACCGTGCCCGCGGAGCACTTCACCTTCTCGACGATGGTCCTCCCGGCCGGCTGCGAAGGGCCGATGCACGTTCACCGGGACGTCGAGGAGGTCTTCTTCATCGTGCGCGGCCATCGCATCCGGATGATGTTCGAGGCGGGAGAGGAGCGCTGGGAGACGGTGCTCGGGGAGCGCGATCTCGTATCCGTGCCGCCCGGTGTCTACCGCGGGCTCGTCAACGAGGGCATGGAAGAAGCCCTCATGTGCGTGATGCTGGGGACCGCCCGCCCGGAGCGCCCGACCTATCCGCCCGACCATCCGCTCGCGAAGGTCCGGCGGCCGTAGCGCAGCCTGCGAGCGAGCCGGCCGGTCCGGTGGGACAGCTCGACGATCGGATCGTCGTCGTCACCGGCGCGGGGCGTGGGCTCGGGCGGGCGTTCGCCACGGCGTGCTGCGAGGCGGGGGCGACGGTGGTCGTCGCGGAGATGGACACCGACACGGGGGCCGCGACCGCGGCGGCCCTCGTGGAGGCGGGCCACCGGGCCGAATTCGCGCCGGTGGACATCGCCTCTCCCTCCTCGGTTGCGGACCTCGCCGAACGGATCGCCCACGACTTCGGCCGGGCGGACGGGCTCGTCAACAACGCCGCCCTCGCGACCGGCATCGGCGGCCCGACGTTCGAGGAGATCGACGTCGAGACCTGGGACCGGGTGATGGAGGTCAACGTCCGGGGCACCTGGCTCGTGGTGCGCGCCCTCGCCGGGCTGCTTCGGCGTTCGGCGGCGGGACGCATCGTCAACCTCGCCTCCGACACCGCCCTGTGGGGCGCGCCGCGCCTCCTCCACTACGTCGCGAGCAAGGGGGCGGTGATCGCGATGACCCGCGCCCTCGCGCGCGAGCTCGGGGCGGACGGGATCACGGTCAACGCGGTCGCCCCGGGCCTCGTGCGGGTCGAGGCCACCGAGTACGTTCCGCGCGAGCGCCATGAGCAGTACGAGACGGGCCGGGCGATCCCGCGCGCGCAGTACCCGGAGGACGTCGTCGGAGCGGTGGTGTTCCTGCTGAGCGAGGGGGCCGGCTTCATCACCGGCCAGGTGCTGCCCGTCAACGGCGGCTTCGTCCTCGGTTGAGCGCGATGGCGCGGGTCGTCAACGCCCAGGTGCGCCGGCATCTCGAGGCAGGCGGGGTGCGCTTCAGCTATTGCGCCGCCGACCCCAGCGCCGGCGGCGGCGGCGCCGGTCCGCCCCTCGTGCTGCTGCACGGAATCGGCTCGAACGCCCGTTCCTGGGCGGAACAGCTTGCCGGTCTCGGGGACCTCCGGCGGGTGGTGGCCTGGGATGCGCCGGGCTACGGCGACTCGACCCCGGTCGCCCCGCCGCGGCCGACGGCGGCGGACTACGCCGAGCGCCTCGCCCGGTTCCTCGACGGGCTCGGGCTCGATCGCATCGTTCTTCTCGGACACTCGCTCGGGGCGCTCGTCGCCGGCTCCTTCACCGCCGCCCGGCCGCAGCGCGTGGAACGCCTCATCCTTGCCAACCCGGCGCTCGGTCACCGCACGGACCCCGCGGCCCCCCTGCCGCCGCCCGCGCAAGGCCGGCTCGACGACCTCGCGGCCCTCGGCCCGGCGGGCTTCGCCGCGAAGCGCGCCCCCCGGCTCCTTTCCGTCCGGGCGACCCCCGCGCTGGTCGCCCGGGCGCGCGAGACGATGGCGGAGATCCATCCGGAAGGCTACCGGCAGGCGGTCGCGATGCTCGCCCAGGGAGACCTCCGCGCCGACGCGGGCGCCGTCGCGGTACCCACCCTCGTGCTCTCGGGGGCCGAGGACTCGGTCACCCCGCCCGCCGGCAGCCGCGCCCTCGCGGCCGCGACACCGAATGCCCGCTACCTCGAGATCGAAGGCGCGGGCCACTTGAGCTACCTGGAACGCCCGGTCGCGTTCAACGCGGCGGTGCACGAGTTCCTCTCCGCACGATGAGCGGCGCCGCCTCGGACCGCTACGTGGCGCCCGGGCTCGCCCGGGGCCTCCGGCTCCTCGAGCTCTTCGACCGCGCGCGCCTCGTCGCCGAGGTGGTCGAACCGGGGCGCGAGACGTTGCGCGACATCCCGCGGAGTCTCGGCTGGCGGGCGGCGGCCGCGGACGGGGTAGCTTCCGGCCATGGCTGAGCCGGGCACCACGACCGGAGACGTCGTCGCCGCGGTGCTGGATTCGGCCGGGGTCACCGCCGCCTTCGGGGTCATCAGCGTCCACAACATGGCAATCCTCGACGCGATCGACCGGCGCGGCCGGATCCGTTTCGTCCCGGCCCGCGGCGAGGCGGGGGCGGTCAACATGGCGGACGGGCATGCCCGCGTCCGGGACGGCCTCGGCGTCGCGGTGACGAGCACCGGAACCGGCTGCGGCAACGCGGCGGGGGCGCTCGTCGAGGCGCGGTCGGCGGAGACGCCCCTGCTGCACCTCACCGGCCAGGTCGACACTCCGCACCTCGGGCGCGGCCACGGCTTCATCCACGAGACGCCGGAGCAGCTCGAGATGCTGGCCGCGGTCTCGAAGGCGGCGTATCGGGTGAGCGATCCGGGCGAGTGCGCCGCCGTCCTTCGGGAGGCGGCGGCGATCGCCCTCACCCCGCCGCGCGGGCCCGTCAGCGTCGAGATCCCGGCCGACGTGCAGGCGGCCGCGGCCGTGGTTCCGGACGACGTGTCTCCCCTTCCCCTTCACCCCGCGCCTCCCGACGAGGCGGCGCTGGAGCGGCTCGCCGCCCGCCTCGCGGCCGCCCGCCGGCCGCTCTTGTGGCTCGGGGGCGGCGCCCGGCACGCGGGCGCGGGCGCGCGGCGGCTCGCCGATATTGGGGTCGGCATCGTCACCAGCGTGCGCGGACGGGGGGTCGTGCCCGAGGACCATCCCCTGACTCTCGGCGCCTTCAACCAGTCCCCGGACGTCGAGTCGTTCTACGGGACCTCGGACCTCATGGTCGTCGTCGGCTCACGGCTTCGCAGCAACGACACCCGCACCTACCGGCTCGCACTCCCGTCCCCCCTCGAGCAGGTCGACGTCGATCCCGCCGCCCGGGGGCGGCTCGCCTATCCCACCGACGGCTTCGTGGGGGGCGATGCCGCCGCCGTCCTCGACGGCCTCGCCGACCGTCTCGACGGCGTCTTCCGGCCGGACCCGGCCTTCGCGGACGATCTGCGCCGGGCGAAGGCCGACGCGGAGGAGCGGCTTCGAAACGCGATCGCACCGTATGACGGACTCGCCGACGCCCTCGCCGACGCCATGGGACGGGATGCGCTCTGGGTGCGCGACATCACGGTCGCGAACAGCACCTGGGGCAACCGCCTCCTCAGGGTCCACGGGCCGCGCAACGCCCTGCATCCCGCGGGCGGCGGAATCGGGCAGGGGCTCGCCCTCGCGATCGGGGCGGCGGTCGCCGCCCCGGAGCGCAAGGTCGTCTGCCTCACCGGCGACGGCGGTCTCGTGCTCAACATGGGCGAGCTGACGACCGCCGCCGAGACCGGCGCCGACCTCGCCCTCGTGGTGATGAACGACCGGGGCTACGGGGTCATCCGCAACATCCAGGACGCCGAGTACGGCGGGCGGCGCCGCTTCGTCGACCTCGCAACCCCCGACTTCGCCGCCCTCTCGGCCGCCTGCGGCCTGGACTACCTGCGGATCTCCGCGCCGTGCGAGTTCACCCCCGGCATCCGGGATGCCGTCGCTCGCCCGGGGCCTGCGCTCATCGAGATCGACATGAGCGCGATCGGCCCGCCGCGCGTCCCCTTCGGCGGCCCGATGGGCGTCCCCGCGTAGCCGGGAGCTGTGCGAAAAGCACACTGCGGACACCGTCGATCAAGCCCCGCGTCCTTTGCAGAAATGTTTCTCGAAGGCGCGGATGCAGCCATAGGTCTCAGCGACCCGTGTCTGGACTTTGCGCATCATGTCGCTACCACGTTCCGGCCAACCGTGGTGCTTGAACATCACCTCGTAGTCGCCGCCAAATCGCCGCTGTGCAATCTTTGAGATGACTTGGGCATCCCAGCCGGGGGGACGGTCGGTCCGCTTCACGCCTTCACCTTCTTCATGCGCTCATCACCTTACGGAAATCCGGACGGAGCCGGGGTTATGGGGCGAGGACGACGAAGCCCTTGGTGATCGCGGGGTTCCCCTCGGCGTTGAGGACGTCCCAGGCGAGGACGCGGCCTTCGTCCGTCGTCTCGTCCGCGAACAGACGCAGGCGGATCTCGCTCGGCATGAGCACCATGCCCCGGAACATGCCGCCGAGGCGCCGGACCGATCTCGGGTCGCCTCCCGCCGCATGGTCGACGACCCGCGACACCGCGAGCGCGAGGGTCGCGCTGCCGTGGAGGATGATGTCGGGGAGCCCCATGCGCCGGGCGACCTCCACGTCGGTGTGGATCGGGTTCCAGATCCGGGCGCACTCGCTGTAGACGTGCGCGAGGTTCGCGGGCACCGGCACCGGGATCTCGGCGAGCGGCGCCGACCCGCCGTTCGCGCCCGCGGCGGCGGGGGGCGGGGGCGGCTCCGCGTGTACCCGGTCCCCGCCCGCGACCGGGACTCCCCGGTACACGCTCGCCTGGTACGTCGTGCACACCGGCTCGCCTTCCGCGTCGGTGGTGTCGAGACGGGTCACCACGTAGGCGCCGGGCCGCCGCTCCTCGGCGAGCACGGCCGTCGCCCGCGTCTGGAGCCGGTCTCCGGGGCGCACCAGCCGATGGACATGGCAATCGTGGGTGGCGTGCACGCTCTTGAGCCGCTCGTCGGGGGTGAGCCCGTTCGCGGCAAACAGGTCGCGCCCTTCGAGGTGCACGTTCCACTCGGGGGCGATGGTGAACAGGGGATGCGCGACCACCTCCGAGGTGGTGTCGAGGTAGTGCGGCCCGGTATCGCCGAGGGCCGCGCTGAACGCCATGGTCCAGCGGGCGTCCACGTCGTGCCGGTGGACGCTCGTGCTGGACCCGACGAGCGCCGAGTCGATGGGCATGGGTCGCGTCTCCCCGCGGTGGTCCGCCCCGGACTCCGGGGCGAAGGGTCAATCCTCGATCAGGCGGCTCGCTGGCGGGGCGGTTCGTAGGCCACCGGCTTGCTTTCGCTCTGGTACTTCTTGGGGAGGCTCATGATCTCGCGCCCGGGGTAGGCGAGCTCGATGTGGTTCCCGTCCGGATCGCTGAGGTTGATCTGGAGCACCCCGAGCTTCTTCCGCGTGAGGACCCAGAATCCGATGGCGTTCTTCTGAAGCTTCCGGATCATCTCCGCCGCCCCGAGCGAGCGGAAGGCGAAGTGCTCGATGGCGGGATCCTTCGCGGCGGGCGTCTTCTCCGCGGGCACGAGGTGCACGCACGCCTTGTCGCCGAGGTAGAGCCATGCCCCATCGAATCCGAAGTCCGGGCGCTGGCCGTCCTCGAGCCCCAGTACATCGGCATAGAACCTTCGCATCTCCTCGAGCCGGGTGGTGCGAAGATTCACGTGATCGAGCCACACCAGTGACATTTTCTTCTCCTCCCGCACCCGCGCAACGGGGTGCCTTGCGTCGTGTCCGGCGGCGATCGTTCCGCCGGAAGGTAGTTTCGCACCGATTCCGGCCGTTGTCCCGCCCCGGGCGAATCAATCGATGCGCGGGCGTCGGGACGCGCCACCACAACGCGCTCGCGGCCCGCGGCCCGCGCCGCACGGGACGGCTCACGCCACGAGCCCGCTGAGGCACGCGGTCTTGCACCGGTTCGCTCCCTCTGGCCGGGCCGCCACGGTCGGTCACGCCTCGGCGCGCCAGCGCCACAGCTCCCACCCGAGGCGCGCCCGGACCCCGAGCCCCAGGAACGGCGCCGGCGGAAGCGCCGAAGGAGTGCCGAGGGCCTCCATGTCCGCGATCAGCGGATTGTCCCTTCCGCAGGCGAGATCGGCGGCGAGAAGCCCACTGATCGTGCCCTTGGTAATCCCGATTGCGTTCTGGAAGCAGGCGGCGTGGACGCCCCCCTGAACCCGGCCGAATCCGGGGGCGGAATTGCGGGTGAGCGCGACGAACCCGCTCCAGGTGTGCGCGAGCTCCACCCCGCGCAGCATCGGGAAACGGGCGTCGAAGAGCCGCTGGTGGCGCTCCGTCACCATCCGGCGCTCCGCTTCCGGGACCCGCATTCCGGGCCGGTAGCGGATCCTCTCCCGAATCAGGATGCGGCGGTCCGGGGTGTAGCGCATCGTGATCCCGACGAAGCTGTTGGCGGGGGTCATCCCCCAGTCCTCCGCCACCCCGTAGGCCGCCTGCTCGGCCTCGGTCAGCGGACGGGTGAGGCTCGCCTGGGCCGCCATCGGGAGGACCCGGTTCGTGAACGCGCCGAAGCCCGGCGCGAATCCGTTCACCGCGAGGATGCACTGCGGGGCGCGGAGCGTTCCTTCGGGGGTCGCGATTCGCGTGCCGTTCGCGTACTCCACGGAGACGGCCGGGGTGTGCTCGTAGAGCACGACGTTCGCGGGGAGGGAATCGGCGAGACCGCGCACGAGGGCCACCGGGTTCAAGAGCGCCCCGCCCGGGGTGTAGACCGCGCGCGTGAAGTGGCCGGTTCCGAGCTTCTCGCCGAGGGCGGGCCCTTCGATCCACTCGAAAGGCTCGCGGAGCCGCGCCAACGCCTCGGCAAAGGGATGGAGGTACTCCGCCGCCCCGCGGTCCGTCACCGCAGCCTGGTACTTGCCCTGTTCGCGCCAGTCGCATTCGATGCCGTGGTCGTCGATCTGGTGCTTGAGATACGCGATCGCCCCCCGGGCGAGCCGCATGTAGCCGAGCGCGCTCTCGTTCTCGTCAGACGTGCCGCCGATCGTGTGCGGGAGGTCGATCGCGAACCCCGAGTTCCGCCCCGCCGCCCCATCCGCGCGGGCGGCCGCGTCGTTGAGCGCGCGCGGGTGGGAGGGCGTGTTCGCGGCGGGCCGGCGGGCGCCGGCGAGGCCGGC
>JAJDXW010000167.1 GCA_022823045.1 Gammaproteobacteria bacterium | reverse complement strand
CCCGGCCTCGTCGCCGGCCACTACTCGCCGGAGCAGGCGCACATCGACCTACGGAAGCTCTCGCGGTTCGCGAACGCGCGGATCCTGCACGCCCCGGCGATCGGGATCGACCTCGGCGCGCGGCGCGTCTTCGCGGCCGGCCGACCCCCCGTCGGCGTCGACCGCGGCTCGATCGACCACGGCTCGCAGCCGACCCAGCACCACAACGAGGGGGCGAAGGAGCACGCCCTCGGGATCAAGCCGATCGACGCCTTCCGGGAACGGTGGTCGGCGGTCGAGCGCGGCTGCCTGCAACGTGGCGGACGGCTCCGGATCGCGGTGATCGGGGGCGGAGCCGGGGGGACGGAGCTGTCGCTCTCCCTCCGGTACCGCCTTCGCACCCTCCTCGAGCGGGCCGGATTGCCGGACGGGGTCGAGATCACCCTCCTCGCGGAGACGCGCGAGGTCGTCGAGTCGCACGCCCCGGCCGTCCGGCGCCGGATGACCCGCCTCCTCGGCGAGCGCGGGGTGCGGCTCCTCGCCGGTCACCGGGTGGTCGCGGTACGCGCGGACGGGGTCGACGCGGTGACGGCGGGCGGAGAGCGGGCCGCAATCGATTGCGACCTCGCGATCGCGGTCACCCACGCGAGTGCCGCCGACTGGCTCGACGAGAGCGGGCTCGACCTCGACGACGCGGGGTTCATCCGCGTTCGGGAGACCTTGCAGTCGACGAGCGATCCGTCGGTGTTCGCGGCCGGGGACATCGCCTCGTTCGACGCCCGAGCGCTGCCGAAGTCCGGGGTCTACGCGGTCCGCCAGGGTCCGGTGCTCGCCGAGAACCTCCTGCGGCTCGCGGCCGGGCGCCCCCTCCGGCCCTATCGGCCGCAGCCCCTCACCCTCGCCCTCATCTCGAGCGGCGACCGGAACGCGGTCGCGTCCTGGGGCCGTCTCGCCCTCGAAGGGCGCTGGGTGTGGGGCGTCAAGGACTGGATCGACCGGCGCTGGATGCGGAAGTACCAGGAGCTTCCGGCGATGGGGGACGAGGCTCCGCCGCCGCGGGCGGGGGTGGCGGCGGGGGACGGGGCAGGCGCCACCATCCGTTCCGGCCCGGTCGAGCGCGCCCGCGCGTGGGGGCGCGGCGGCATTCACGGCGCGCACCGGGTCGACCCGGCGGCCGAGCTCGCCTCCGCCGCCGCCATGCGCTGCGGGGGCTGCGGCTCCAAGGTCGCGAGCGCGGTCCTGCACCGGGTGCTCGGGCGCCTCCCCGCGGCCCCACACCCCGACGTGCTCGTCGGGTTCGACGGCGGGGACGACGCGGCCGTGCTCCGCGTCCCCCCCGACAAGCTCCTCGTCCAGTCCGTCGACCACTTCCGCACGTTCATCGACGACCCTCATCTCTTCGGGAGGATCGCGACCAACCACTGCCTGAGCGACCTCTTCGCGATGGGGGCCGAGCCCCGCACCGCGCAAGCCCTGGTCACCCTCCCGTTCGCGGCCCCGGACAAGGTGGAGCAGGACCTCTTCGACCTCCTGAGCGGGGTGACCGAGGCGCTCGCCGGGGCGGGCGCGGTGCTCGTCGGCGGACATACCGCGGAGGGTCCGGAGTGCGCGCTCGGCCTCACCGTCAACGGCCTCTGCGACCTTCCGATGCTGAAGGCGGGCGCGGCGGACGGCGACCGGCTCCTCCTCACCAAGCCGCTCGGGACGGGCGTCGTCTTCGCCGCCGACATGCGGGCCGAGGCCCCGTCCGAAGCGGTGGAAGCCGCCCTCGACTCGATGCTCCGCTCCAACGAGGCGGCGGCCCGCATCTTCCGCGAGCACGAAGCGACTTCCTGCACCGACGTCACCGGGTTCGGTCTCCTCGGGCACCTCGTGGAGATGCTGCGGGCGGGCGGGGTGGACGCGGAGCTCGACCTCGCCGCCCTCCCGCGGCTGCCGGGGACCGATGCGCTCTTCGAGCGGGGATTCCGGAGCTCCCTCCACGAGGCGAACGCCGCGTTCGCCATCGCCCTCCACGGGCTCGACCTCGACGACCCGCGGGCCGCCCTCCTCATCGACCCGCAGACCTCGGGCGGGCTCCTCGCCGCCGTCCCCGCCGACCGGGCGATGGGGTGCGCGGGAGCGCTCGCGGCCGCGGGCTGCGGGGCGACGGCCGTGATCGGCACGTTCCGCGCGGCGGCTCCCGGAGGAAGGGTGCGGGTCCGGACCTGAGAGCGCGGTGACCACCGGCACCAGGACCCCCGCCGGCGAGCCCGGCGCTCTCCGGTCACACTCCTGCAACACGACGCGCCTACAAATGGCGCCCGGCGGGAGTTGATCCCGTCGGTCGTCCATCCATTCCTTCACACGCCCACACATGGGAGACACGCGGACATGAATCGAGTCCTCATCGGGGCTGCCGTCGCCCCGCTCGCGCTCGCCGCCTCGGTACAGGTTGCCCACGCCCAGGCCCGCGACTACGTGAGCATCGTCGGCTCTTCGACCGTCTATCCCTTCGCCACCGTCGTCGCGGAGCAGTTCGGAAAGAGCACCAGGTTCAAGACCCCCACGATCGAGTCCACCGGCTCGGGCGGTGGGCTCAAGCTCTTCTGCTCAGGTGTCGGCGTCGACCACCCCGACATCACCAACTCCTCGCGGCGCATCAAGCAGTCCGAGGTGGACCGTTGCAACGAGAACGGCGTCACCGACATCATCGAGGTCAAGGTCGGCTACGACGGAATCGTGCTCGCGAACTCGAAGAAGACGGAGGCGATGGAGGTCAGCCGCCGCGACATCTTCCTCGCTCTCGCCCGCGAGGTCCCGAATCCCGCCGGCGGCGAGGAGCTGGTCGAGAACCCCTTCCAGACCTGGAAGGACGTGAACGACGCGCTTCCGGACCGCAAGATCGTGGTCCTCGGGCCGCCCCCGACCTCCGGCACCCGTGACGCCTTCGCCGAGCTCGCCCTGGAGGGCGGCTGCAAGACCTTCGACTTCATCAAGGCGATGAAGAAGAAGGACAAGAAGGCGTACAAGGCGGTCTGCCACTCCATCCGCGAGGACGGCGCCTACGTCGAGGCGGGCGAGAACGACAACCTCATCGTCCAGAAGCTCGAGGCCGACCCGGACGCGTTCGGGGTCTTCGGGTTCAGCTTCCTCGACCAGAACCTGGACAAGCTCCAGGGCTCGCTGATCGACGGCGTTGCGCCGGAGTTCGAGGCCATCGCGTCCGGCGACTACCCCGTGTCGCGACCGCTCTACTTCTACGTGAAGAAGGCCCACATCGGGCAGATCCCGGGGATCGAGGGATTCCTCGCCGAGTTCACGAGCGAGAAGGCGTGGGGCGAGGACGGCTACCTCACCGACAAGGGCCTCATCCCGATGCCGGACGAGGAGCGGATGCAGTTCGCGGCGAACGTGAAGAACCTGACCCCGCTTCAACTCGCAATGGAATGACGCGGCGGTTGATCCGGATTTGCTGACGAGGCAGGCGTACACGGCGGCAGCCGGAGAAGGAATTGCCCCGGCTGCCGCCCGCTTCCGAAAGGCTTAAGATTCCGCCCGTGTCGGTCCCCGCCCTCACCCTCGTCATCCTCGCCATCGCCGGGCTCGCCTGGCAGCTCGGGCGCCGGCGCGCGCTCGTGGTCGCAGGGGGGCCGGCGAACGCCCCCTCCCTTCACTCGCGCCCGGTGTACTTCGGCGCGCTCACCGCGCTCTGGTGCGCGATCCCGGCCCTGCTGCTCCTCGGCCTCTGGGTCGTCCTGCGAGGCTCGGTGGTCACCGAGCTGGTGGTCGCCGACCTGCCTCCGGAGCTTCGCAATCTCCCCGCGAACGAGCTCGCCCTCGTCGTCAACGACATCCGGAACCAGGTGGAGGGGAACTTCGTCCGAGACGACATCTCCCCCGTCATCGTCGAGGCGGCGGAGCGCTACCGGAACTTCGACGGCCTCGGAAGGCTCGTCTCCACCGTCGCCGTGCCCCTCGTCGCCTTGCTCGGCCTCGCCCTCGCCTGGCGGCGGATCGCGCCCCGGGTGCGCGCCCGCAACCACGTGGAGGGCGCGATCCTCGTCTTCATCATCGCGAGCTCCACGGTCGCCATCCTGACCACCGCGGGCATCGTGCTCTCCGTACTCTTCGAGGCGTTCCGCTTCTTCCAGAGCGTGCCCTTCTTCGACTTCCTCTTCGGGGTCGAGTGGAGCCCGCAGACCGCGATCCGCTCCGACCAGGTGGGAGCGTCGGGGGCGTTCGGCATGGTCCCCCTCTTCACGGGCACGCTCCTCATCTCCGCCGTCGCGATGCTGGTGGCGGTGCCGGTGGGGCTCATGTCGGCCATCTACCTCGCGGAGTACGCGAGCCGGCGGCTTCGCTCCATCGCGAAGCCGCTCCTCGAGATCCTCGCCGGAATCCCGACCGTGGTGTACGGCTTCTTCGCGGCCCTCACGGTCGCCCCCGCGATCCGCGACGCGGGAACCGCCCTCGGGCTCGAGGTCGCCTCGCAGAGCGCCCTCGCGGCCGGGCTCGTCATGGGGGTGATGATCATCCCCTTCGTCTCGTCGCTCTCCGACGACGTCATCAACGCGGTGCCCCAGGCGCTTCGTGAAGGCTCGCTCGGTCTCGGGGCGACGAAGTCCGAGACGATCCGCCAAGTCGTGCTCCCGGCCGCCCTTCCCGGAATCGTGGGCAGCATCCTCCTCGCCGTCTCGCGGGCGATTGGCGAGACGATGATCGTGGTGATGGCGGCGGGGCTCGCCGCGAACCTGACCGCGAATCCCCTCGAAGCGGTCACCACCGTCACCGCCCAGATCGTCACCCTCCTCGTCGGCGACCAGGAGTTCGACAGCCCGAAGACCCTCGCCGCGTTCGCCCTCGGCCTCGTGCTGTTTCTCATCACCCTCGCGCTCAACATCATCGCGCTTCACGTTGTGCGACGTTATCGGGAGCAGTATGAATAGCCCGAATGGCGTGCAGAGGGGGACGAGCACGGTCGCGGACCCGCGCTTCCAGGCCCGCCTTCGCCGCCGCTACGCGAGCGAGCGGCGATTTCAGTGGACGGGCCGAATCGCCCTCGCCCTCGGGGGCGCGTTCCTCGCGCTCATCCTCGGGACCATCGTCGCCAACGGGTACACCGCCTGGCAGCAGACGTTCATTGCTCTCGACATCCACTTCGACCCCGAGCGGCTCGATCCGGAGGGAACGGGAAGCGACGATGCGCTCCTCGCCGGGGACTACGGCGGGCTCGTCAAGGCGTCACTCCGCAAGGCGTTTCCGGAGGTGAAGAAGCGACGGGAGCGCCGGAAGCTCCAGGCCCTCGTGAGCCCGGGCGCATCGTTCTACCTGCGGGACATGGTCCTCGCGGACCCGTCTCTCGTCGGCGAGACCCGGACCGTGTGGCTGCCGGCGGACGACGACGTGGACATGCTCCTCAAGGGGCACATCGATCGCGACGTTCCCGAGGACTCCCGTCGCCTGAACGACCGCCAGTTGGAGATCGTCGACACGCTGGCCGCGCGCGGCGCCATCGAGAAACGTTTCAACCGTGCCTTCTTTACCGCCGGGGATTCACGCGAGCCGGAGATCTCCGGAATTCACGGCGCCCTCATCGGCTCCGCCCTCACTCTCGTCGTGACCCTGCTGCTGTCGTTCCCGGTCGGGGTCGGGGCGGCCCTGTACCTCGAGGAGTTCGCCCCCCGAAACCGGTTGACGGACCTCATCGAGGTGAACATCAACAACCTCGCGGCGGTTCCCTCCATCGTGTTCGGGCTGCTCGGGCTCGCCGTCTTCCTCAACTTCTTCGGCCTGCCGCGCTCGGTGCCGATGGTGGGGGGGATGGTGCTCGCCCTCATGACCCTGCCCACGATCATCATCGCCGGCCGGGCCGCCCTCGCCTCGGTACCGCCCTCCATCCGCGAAGCCGCCTTCGGCGTCGGCGCGTCGCGGATGCAGACGGTGACCCACCACGTCCTCCCGCTCGCGATGCCCGGGATCCTCACCGGGACCATCATCGGCATGGCGCGCGCCCTCGGCGAGACGGCGCCGCTTCTGATGATCGGGATGGTCGCGTTCATCGTGGACATCCCGCATACTCCGTTCGACCCGGCCACGGTACTCCCCGTGCAGATCTTCCTGTGGGTGGACAGCCCCGAACGGGCCTTCGTCGAGCGGACCTCCGCCGCGATCATCGTGCTCCTCGGATTCCTCATCGCCATGAACGGCCTCGCGGTCGTGCTGCGGAGGCGGTTCGAGCGGCGCTGGTAGACGGAGCGGACGCGGCACGCCCACGAACGGGTCGGTGGCAAGGATCGGAAGGATGACGGAAGGGAAGGTGTCCACATGAGTACGGTTGCAGCCTCCGCGGCGACGGCCTTCGTGCCGGATCGGGCGGATGGCGCGCTTCCCGCCGAGACCCACGAGACGGTCGGCGAGATCCATTCGCCGAATGCCCGCATCACCGTGCGCGACGTGACGGTCTGGTACGGGGCGAAGATCGGGATCGAGAAGGTCAACATCGACATCGGCTCGAACGAGGTGCTCGCCCTGGTGGGGCCGTCGGGCTGCGGGAAGTCGACGTTCCTGCGGTGCCTGAACCGCATGAACGACATCATCGACAACTGCCGGATGACCGGCACCATCCGGCTCGACGGCGAGGACATCTTCGACCCGAAGCTCGACGTGGTGCTGCTGCGGGCCCGGGTCGGCATGGTGTTCCAGAAGCCGAACCCGTTCCCGAAGTCGATCTACGACAACGTCGCCTACGGGCCGCGCATCCACGGCCTGGCGGAGAACCGCGCGGACACCGACGAGATCGTGCAGCGCAGCCTCGAGCGGGCCGGCCTCTGGGAGGAGGTGAAGGATCGGCTGGAGCAGCCGGGGACCGGGCTTTCCGGGGGACAGCAGCAGCGCCTGTGCATCGCGCGCGCGATCGCGGTGAGCCCGGAGGTGATTCTCATGGACGAGCCGTGCTCCGCCCTCGATCCGATCGCGACGGCCCGCATCGAGGAGCTCATCGACGAGCTCCGGCAGCAGTACGCGATCGCCCTCGTGACCCACTCGATGCAGCAGGCCGCGCGTGTCTCCCAGCGCACCGCCTACTTCCATCTCGGGCACCTGGTGGAGGTGGGCGAGACTTCGCAGATCTTCACCAATCCCCGGCACACCCTCACCGAGGACTACATCACCGGACGGGTGGGCTAGCGCGCGGGCCGGAAGGTCAGAAGAGAAGGGGTCGAGCATGGCAGTCGCGGAAACCGAACGGTCGTCGGTGACCGGCCGGCACATCTTCCGGAAGTACGACGAGGAGCTGGAAGAAGTCCGCACCTCGGTGCTCGCGATGGGCGGGCTCGTCGAAGAGCAGATCACGAACGCGCTTGCCGCGCTCGCGGAGTTCGACAGCGAGATCGGCGAGCAGGTGGTCCGGGACGACTACAGGATCAACCGCCTCGAGGTCCAGATCGACGAGGAATGCACGCGGATCCTCGCCCTCCACCAACCGGCGGCGAGCGATCTGCGGCTCGTCATCGCGATCATCAAGACGATCACCGACCTCGAGCGCATGGGGGACGAGGCGGAGAAGATCGGACGGACCGCGATTCGGCTCGCGGGCAACGCTCCGAGGCGGATGCGCTACGCCGGGGTGCGCAACCTCGGCCGGCACGTCCAGCAGATGGTCCATCAGTCCCTCGATGCATTCGCCCGCCTCGACGTCGAGGCGGCGGTGGACATCGCCCGCGAGGACAAGACGGTCGACCTCGAGTACGCCGCGTGCATGCGCGAGCTCGTGACCTACATGATGGAGGACCCCCGGCGCATCTCCGAGGTGCTCGACATGATCTGGTGCGCGCGGGCGCTCGAACGGATCGCCGACCACGCGAAGAACATCGGGGAGTACATCGTGTTCCTCGTCAAGGGCAAGGACATCCGGCACACGAGCCTGGAGCACAAGGAGCTCCAGGCACAGAGCGAGGTCTGATCTGAATCGGAAATCCTGATTACGCAAGCCCAGCCCCGCGGCTTTCCAGGGTCGCGGGCCTCCCTCCTGGGAGCGCGGGCTTCCAGCCCGCGGCAAGCTCGAAAGAGCGGCGCCAAGAGCACCGTGCGCGGGCAAGGATGCCCGCGATCCCAGGAAGACGGCGACCTTGGCAAGACCACCGAAGCGGGCTGAGCCTTGTACGTAATCGGGTCGGAAATCGGCAGAAAACGAGGTCAGAGTGGGTTTTCGCGTTTCGGTCGACCAACCGGACTGCAACTCCGAAACCGAACTCCGGACCCGATAGCCCGCTCTGGACCCGTTTTCTCACGCTGACCCCATTTCCCGCTTCGAGGTCCAGGAGAGAGAGTCGACATGGTTGCGAGTCTGTTGATAGTCGAGGACGAACCGGTCATGCGGGAGATGGTGGCCGGCAATCTCCGGGAGGCGGGATACGAGGTCCGCGAGGCGGAGGACGTGACGAGCGCGTGGAAGTCGCTCCGGGCTTCCCGCGTGGACCTCGTGCTCCTCGACTGGATGCTGCCGGGGGCGAGCGGGTACGAGTTCCTGCGGCGGCTGCGCCGGGAGGGCGACCCCACCGAGCGCGAGGTGCCCGTCATCCTCGTCACCGCCCGGGCGGAGGAGCCGGACCGGATCCGGGGGCTCGACGCGGGGGCGGACGACTACGTGGTCAAGCCGTTCTCGCCGCGCGAGCTTCGGGCGCGGGTCCGGGCCCTGCTTCGGCGGGCGGCGGACGCCCGCGCGGAGCGGGTCGAGGCCGGCGAACTCGTGATCGATCGCGAGAGCTGCCGCGTCCTCGCGCGCGGCGTGGAGGTCGGGCTCGGCCCCACCGAGTTCCGCCTCCTTCACTTCCTGGCGTCCCATCCCGACCGGGTCTGGAGCCGCGCCCAGCTTCTCGACAATGCCTGGGGCCATGACGTCTTCATCGAGGAACGCACCGTGGACGTGCAGATCCGACGCGTGCGCAAGGCGCTCGCGCCGTACGAGGTGGACGGCTACATCCAGACCGTGCGCGGCTTCGGCTACCGGTTCTCGGTTGCCGACTGAGAACGGCGGCTGACCGGCCATGCGACGCGCCTGGCTGGCCGAGCTCTGGATCATCGCCGGCCTTTTCGCCGCCGCGGCGGCGGCCGGGTACTACACCGGTGGGCTCCTTTGGTGGGTGACCGGTGCGGGAGCTCTCTACGCCGCCCTCAACGTTCGCAACGCGGCGCGCCAGCTCAAGTGGCTCGGTGGCGGCCTCGACGGGCCGCCGCCGGATGCGTTCGGACTCTGGGCGGAAGTCAGTCACCGGTTCTACCAGGCGCGGCGCGAGGCGCGCGAGGCGGCCCGAGAGGCGGCGGAACGCGTCGAGCAGCACGAGCGGTCCATGCAGGCGTTGCCGGACGGCGTCGTGCTTCTCGACGCGAACCAGCAAATCCGCTGGTCCAACACCGCGGCACAGCGACTGATCGGCCTCCAGGAACCGGACGACCGCGGACAGCACATCGACAACCTGCTCCGGCACCCCGACTTCACGGAGTACCGGCGGCGGGGGGATCTCGAGCAATTCATCCAGATCCCGTCCCCGACCACGCCGGACAACGTCGTCATGGTCGGCATGGTGCCGTTCTCCGCCGGAGAATTCCTGCTGGTGTGCCGGGACGTGACCGAGAGAGTGCGGATCGACCGGGTGCGACGTGACTTCCTCAGCAACGTCTCGCACGAGCTCAGGACCCCCATCACGGTCCTTGGCGGCTACCTCGAGATTCTGCAGGACGCGGCGGAGGCGGACGACCTGCCGAGCCGGTGGAAAAGACCGGTGGACGCGATGCACGACCAGGCGACCCGCATGCGGCACCTCGTCGAGGATCTGCTTCTCCTCTCGCGGATGGAGTCGCTCGGACACCCCGACTCGCGCGAGGAGATCGAGATCGACCTCCTCGCCGCGCAGGTTCAGGAGGAGGCGGTGGCCCTGAGCGGGGAACGCGAGCACCGCATCGAGCTCGAGGTCCAGTCCGGCACCCGGGTCTCGGGAAGCGTATCGGAGTTCCGGGCCGTCTTCTCGAACCTCGTGCGCAACGCCGTCCAGTACACCCCGGCCGGCGGGCGGATCCGCATCGAGTGGCGGGTGGACGAGGAGGCGGCGTGGTTCGTGGTGGAGGACGAAGGGGAGGGAATCGAGTCCCAGCACCTCTCACGCCTTACCGAGCGCTTCTACCGGGTGGACGAGGGACGGTCGCGCGAGGAAGGCGGGACCGGCCTCGGGCTCGCCATCGTCAAGCACGCCCTCGTTCACTACGACGGGAGGCTCGAGATCGAGAGCGAGCCCGGCCGCGGCAGCCGCTTCGCCTGCCGGTTTCCGCGCGACATCATGCTCGAACCCGCGCCCGCGCCTGCCTCGCCCGTTCCGCCGGCCCCGCGCGTTGAAGGCGCCGGGGCAGCCTGCTAGGGTGCCGCGGGCTCACACTTCGGGACGTGAAATCGATGGATCTCTCCGGGAAGGTGGCGGTGGTGACGGGCGGCGCGTCCGGGATCGGGCGGCATGTCTCCCTCGCCTTCGCGCGGGCCGGCGCCGACGTCGCGGTCGCCGCCCTCGAAGCGGAAGCGACGCGCACCGTCTGCGACGAGATCGAGGCGATGGGGCGGGCCGCGGCCGGATGGCCGCTCGACCTCAACTCCTTCGACCAGCTCGAGGGGATCCGCGACGGGGTGCTCGAGAAGTTCGGACGGGTCGACATCCTCGCCACCGTCGCGGGGATCCCCGGCAACTGGTGGCTCATTCACGAGACCCCGGAAGAGGACTGGGACGAGGTGATGAACATCAACCTGAAGGGGATGTACCTCACCTGCAAGGCGTTCATTCCGACGATGATCGCGCAGGGCGCGGGCGGTGCCATCATCACCTTCACCTCCTCGCTCGGGCAGCGGGTCCATCCGAAGCGGGGGATCTACGCGATCTCCAAGTGGGGGATCATCGCCCTCACCAAGACGATGGCCATCGAGCTCGCAGCGGACCGCATCCGGGTCAACACGGTGGCCCCCGGCGGGGGCGTCGCCGGCGAGCGACGGGACCGGTGGTTCGAGCAGGCGGCGGCTCAGCTCGGCACCACCGCCGAGGCGCAGCGCGCCGCGATGGTCGACGCCATCCCGATGCACGAGCTCATCGAGCCGGACGAGATTGCCCGCCTCTGCGTCTTCCTCGCGAGCGACGACTCGCGCAAGATCACCGGCGAGGTGCTCAACATCAACGGCGGGCACGGCCTCGCCGTGCTCGACGCGACCCTCCCCGCCGCCATCCTGAAGTAGCCCCGCCCGACTCCGGCCGTGGTGCAGGCTTGCGACCTCGGCCGGGCCGACCTGCGGGGCTGCCTGGAGCAGACCGGCCTGCTACGGGCCTGAACCGGCCCGCGGTGCGGTTGCGCAGCTAGCCGCAATATTTCACCGATGTTCGTCGCGAGGGCGCCAAGATGCTTGTGGTAGTGGGCCGCACGGACCGAAAGACGC
>JAJDXW010000149.1 GCA_022823045.1 Gammaproteobacteria bacterium | reverse complement strand
CGCCCTGCGCTCGCGGGGCGCGAGGTCCGGCCGCGGTGGGTATCCCGGGCCGCGTCCGCCCGCCTCCCGGAGGGCCGGTCCCGACCGGCCTCGGCCCGCCGCTATGATCGCGCTTTCGTGCACCGGCAGGGGGTGGCAATGGGGAAGGGGCTCGAAGGCCTGGCGGTCATCGAGATCGGGGGCGGGTTCGCGGCGTCGACCACCGGGAAGGCGCTCGCGGATCTCGGCGCGGAGGTGGTCAAGGTCGAGCCGCCGGAGGGAGATCCGCTCCGGCGCCGGGGTGTGGTTCCGGGGAGCGGGGCCCCTGTCGGCGGACCCTTTCTCCACCTCAACGCCAACAAGCGAAGCGTCGTCCTCGACCGGACCACGGCCTCCGGCCGGGCGGAGCTCGACCGGCTGCTCGGACGGGCGGATCTCGTGGTCCGGGAGGGGCGTGCCCCGGAGCTCGAGGACGCGGACACTTGGCGCGAACGCCACCCTCGCCTCGTGGTGGTGACCATCACGCCATTCGGCCTCACCGGCCCGCGCCGCGGCTGGAGGGGGGACGAGCTGACTCTCGTGCACGCGGGCGGTTGGGGCTACATCGTTCCCGGCCGGGGCGCGCCGCGGGAGTGGCCGCCGATCCGCCCCTTCGGGCACCACGCGCTCATCCAGGCCGGGCTTCACGCGGCCGTTGCCGCGCTCGCCGCCTGCCGGGGCGCGCGGGCGACCGGGCTCGGCGATCACCTCGACGTGTCGGTGCAGGAGACCGTCGCCTTTCTCCTCGGCCGGCACTTCACCTCCTTCGAGTACGCGGGGCGCATCGACCACCGGAGCGACCGTTCCATCTACGAGCCGATGGGCTTCTACCCGTGCCGCGACGGCGAGGTGTTCATCATCTGCCCCGAGCAGGCTCAGTGGCAGCGGATGGCATCGCTCATCGGGGCACCGGAATGGGGGGCGAGCGAGACGTTCGCGTCCCGTGACGAACGGGGGGCGCACGCGGCCGAGATCCGGGACCGGGTCTCGGCCTGGACACGCACGCGGACCTCCGAGGAGGTGTTCCACGCGCTGCAGGAGGTCCGGGTCGGGGCGGCGCCGGTGTTCGACCACGCGCGGCTCGCGGAGCAGGAGCACCTTCGGGCGCGGGAGTTCTTCGTGCCGGTGGACCACCCCGGCGCGGGGTGCATCGAGCTGCCCGGTCCGCCCTACCGCCTCCGCCGACCCTGGTGGCGGCTCGCCCGGCCCGCCCCCGCGCTCGGCGAGGCGGGGTCCCCCTCCGGTACCGCCGGGGCCCCGTTCGCCGACGCCGGACCCGGCATCCGGGCACCGCGAGATTCGGCCCGGGGTCCGGACGGGGGAGGGCCGGAACCCGGAATGGGCCGCCCCGCTTCAGGGGAGGGCGGAGGCGGGACCCCCGGCGACGGCCCTCTCCGCGGGGTGCGGGTGCTCGACCTCTCCTGGGTCTGGGCCGGGCCGCACTGCACCCTGATCCTCGGGGCGCTCGGGGCGGAGGTGCTCAAGGTCGAGTCGTCGCGACGGCTCGACCTCACCCGCCGCGCATCGGTCCACGCGCGCGAGCTTCCCCCCGGACCGAACCGCAACGGCTACTTCAACCACCTCGGGCAGCACAAGAAGAGCGTCGGGATCGACCTTTCGAAGGGCGAGGGGCGCGACCTCGTTCGCCGTCTCGCGAGCGAGAGCGACGTCTTCGTCGCCAACTTCGGCACCGGGGTCCTCGAGCGCATGGGGCTCGGTCCCGACGACCTCCTCGCCGTGAACCCGAACCTCACCGTGGCCCTCATCTCCGCCTTCGGGCAGGACGGTCCGTGGCGCCTCTACACCGGCTACGGTCCGCTCATCTCGCCGCTCGCGGGGCTCTCCGCGGTGACCGGCTACGCCGAGGACGGCCGCCCCCGCGACGTCAACATGGCCTACGGCGACCCGAACGGAGGGGTTCACGCGGCCATCGCGGTCGCTGCGTCGCTCCTCGCCCGCGATCTCCACGGCGAAGCCGGGCAGGTCATCGACGTCGCGATGTGGGAAGCGATGATGTGCACCGCCTTCGAGGGGTGGATGAACCATGCCCTGGGGGGCAAGCCGTACTCGCCGATGGACAACCGCGACCCGGAGACCGCGCCCTGCAACGTCTATCCCTGCTCCGGGGACGACCGATGGGTCGCGGTCACGGCCGCCACGATGGAGGAGTGGGAGGCCCTGTGCGGAGCCATCGGTCGCCCGGAGCTCGCGTCCGGGCCC
The DNA here is from genome assembly GCA_022823045.1 of Gammaproteobacteria bacterium. Lineage (GTDB taxonomy): Bacteria > Pseudomonadota > Gammaproteobacteria > HK1 > HK1 > JAJDXW01. The sequence continues at coordinate 8,490 of JAJDXW010000149.1, read as the reverse complement.
CGGTTCGCGAGCGCGGCGGCCCGCAAGGTCCACGAGGAAGAGATCGATCGCATCCTCGCGCAATGGTGCGCTTCCCGGGACCGGTGGGAGGTGACGGAGCTGCTGCAGGCCGCAGGGGTTCCCGCCTTCCCAAGCGTTTCGAGCGAAGACCTGAGAACCGATCCTCACCTCGCGGCGCGGGAAGCGTTCAACACCTTCGAGCATCCGGAAGTGGGAATCAAGGCTCACTTCCGGGTCCCCTGGCGGTGGTCCGGGCGGGGCAACGGCACGGGGCGGCGCGCGCCCTGCCTCGGCGAGCACACCGGCGAGGTACTCCGCGAAGTCCTGGGCCTCTCCGAGGCCGAGATCGCCGCTCTGCACGAGGAAGGGATCGTCGAATCCGCCGAGCCGGTCGAGACCACCGAACGATCCGTGGAGGTCGCCGACTGGAGCGAACGGGACGTCCTGCACCGGTCGAACGACCCGGGTTGACCGGTTAGGATCCCGCATCGAGTCAACGCGAAAGGAAGTCGTCGATGGCTTCTCCGGTTCGAGCCGGTTCGTCGTCCGTGCGCGCCGGCGACCCGTTTCCCGATCCCCCTTCCCCCCGAGACGATCCGCGATCGGGGTCGCCTTTCCCTCCCGACCGCCCGGTCCCGGCGCCCGTGGCCAGACCACCGGGGTCGTCCGAATCCGGCCCCGACCCGGCCTCGCGGTCGGGCAGGGGGAAACCGGCAAGCTCGAACCCCGACGCTCCGGTGCGCTACGAGGTGGCGATGCCCCGCGGCCTCTTCGACCGCCTGACCGGCCACGATCACGCGCCGCGGTGCCGCTACGACATGGCGACCGGGCGGGCGGAATTCGTCGCCGAACCGGGGCCTGGACACGAGTGGCGGGCGGCTGAAATTCCCATACTCATTCGACAGGTCGAGAACTCGCTTTCCGACGCAGGTCATGCGCCCGGATTCTTCATTGGCGGCGCGACCCGGCTGCTGAGCGACGACGGCGCGTTCGAGCCGGATGCGAGCCTCTTCATCGATCCCCCGGATGAGCCGGACTTGCGGGAACACGATGGCTATCTGGATGTCCGCAAGGGCCACTCCGTGCCCGATCTCGTGGTGGAGATCGACCGCAGCGTCGCATCGAGCCACAAGCTCGCGCCGTACTTCCGGATGGGGGTGCGCGAGGCATGGACCTTCGGCCGTCGCGACGGGGTGCGCATCTGGGTTCCGGACCCGGCGCTGCCGTCAGGCCTGCGTTCCACGAAGGAGAGTCGCGTGCTTCCCGGCGTCAATCGGAGCGATCTCGACGGACTGCTTGCCGGTGACCGCGCCGGCAGGGAGACGGCGAGTCGTTCCCGGCAGCTCGCCAAGCGGGTCGCGCGCACCATCCTCGCCCGTCAGGGCCGCGGTTGATTCCGGCCGGTCGGGACGCAACCCGCCGCGAAAGCGCCGCGCCTCCGATCAGGTTCGGTCTTCGCCGTTGTCGGCCGGGAGACGGAAGGCCACGAAGAACTGCCAGGCGAGCCAGGCGCTCGCCGCGCCGAAGAGCGTCGCCCACATCACCGCGCCCGTTGCGAGCTCCACCAGGGCCCAGGCGAGGCAGACCGCGGTGACGGCAATTCGGCGCCAGAGCGGCCGGAAGAAAGGGGTCCGGACGTCAAAGAAGCTCATTCGCTTGCCCGGCGGAGGCGCCGCGCTCCGGTCCACTGCTCCATCATGAACCCGGCGGGCGGAGTGCAAGCTCAGTCGGCGGTGTCGCGGGCCGCGGCCGCCGACGGGGTGGCTTCCCTTCCGCGCTCCGACCACAGCCAGGCGAATACCGCGGTCGCGGCGAGAGCGCCCGCGATCTGGGCCGCGATGAACCCGGGGGCGTCGGCGGGGGTGATGCCGGCGAAGGTGTCGGTGAACGAGCGGGCGATGGTCACCGCGGGGTTCGCGAAGGAGGTCGACGAGGTGAACCAGTAGCCGGCGGTGATGAAGAGGCCCACCGCGTACGGGACCGCCTCGGGCCGGGTCCGCAGGCACCCGAGGATGCTCGCGAGGAGCCCGAACGCGGCCACGAACTCGCCCAGCCACTGGCCGGCTCCGGTGCGGGCCTTCACTCCTTCGACGAGAAGGGGCTCCCCGAACATGAAGTGCGCGGCCATCACGCCGACGAGCCCGCCCGCGATCTGCACGACCACGTAGAGCACGGCGTCGCGTGCGCCGATCTCGCGGCGCACGGAGAAGGCGAGAGTCACCGCCGGATTGAAGTGCGCGCCGGAGATCGCTCCGAACACGAGGATGAGCACCACCAGCCCGGCTCCCGTGGCGATGGTGTTGCCGAGGAGCGCGATGGCGTCGTTCCCGCCCGCGAGGCGCTCTCCCATGATGCCGCTTCCGACGACGACCGCGAGGAGGAACGCGGTGCCGAGGGCCTCGGCGGCGAGGCGGCGGGGGAGATCGTGTGCGTTCATGCGGTTTCGTCCGGCTTGTCCTCGCCGATCTCGTCGAGCCTCTTCTGGAGGGTGAGCTTGTCGAGGGAGGCGAAGGGGAGGTTGATGAAGATCCCGATGCGGTTGTTCAGCATCCGGTACGCGTCCGCGAACGCGGCCGCGACCTCGGCGTCGTTGCCGGTCGCGGCGGCCGGATCGGGGACCCCCCAGTGCGCGGTCATCGGCTGCCCCGGCCAGGCCGGGCACACCTCGTTCGCGGCGTTGTCGCAGACGGTGAAGACGAAGTCGAGGTCCGGGGCACCGGGGGCCGCGAACTCGTCCCAGCTCTTGGACCGCATCTCGGTGATCGGGTAGTTGAGGCGTTCGAGAAGCTCGGCGGTCCGGGGATTGACCTCGCCCGCCGGGAGGCTCCCCGCGCTGAAGGCGCGGAAGCGGCCGATGCCGGACCGGTTGAGAATCGCTTCGGCCATGATGCTTCGCGCCGAATTGCCGGTGCAAAGGAAGAGCACGTTGAGAAGCCTCTCGGCCATTTCGAACCCCCGTGTTGCGGGCCCGGGGAGGAACGGGCCCGGATCGGGACGCGGCGCGGTCGCCGGGCTTCGGATCGGCATCCGTGTCCGGGGCCGGGCCCGTTTCGATACCGGGCACGAACCGGATTCGAATTCGGGGGCCGCGTCCGGCCCGGGAACATATGGCCGGAATGTGTCATGCGTGTGAAACGCCGCACCCGCCCGGAGCGCCCCGGCGACCCGCCCCGGGGAGCGGCCGGGCCGCGCTTCGGCGCGATGGATCGGGCGAGGGCGTCCCGTCTCGCTCCGGAGACGGGACGCCGGAGACGGGAGCGGCCCTGACTACCCCTGGGCTTCGAGGGTGACCCGGTTGCAGCGGCAGGTGCCAATCTGGTGGAGCTCGATGATGTTGTTGAAGGGATCGGGGACGAACACCTGGTCCGAGTTGTCGCCCACGAGGCCCCGGATCGTCCAGTGCCGGATCCCCCGGGCTTCGAGCTCGCGCCGGGCCTCCTGGATGTCCTCGACGGCGAGCGCCACGTGGGGGCGGGTCGGATCCTCTTCCGAGCTGCGCGCGACGGGTGACCCTCCGGTCGCTCCCATGAGGTGGATCTGGGTGCGCTGCTCGTCGTCGCCGATGTACATCCAGAATCCGGGTACCCCGGGAATGTTCGGGCGGCCCGAGTCCGCCTCGAGCCCGAGCACGCCGGAGTAGAACTCGCGCGCGCTCTCCTGCGCATCGTCCGAGGGGTCGATCCGGATCCCGTGGTGGTGCAGCTCCAGTACCTTTATGGGCATGATGCGTTCTCCGCGTGGGCCGCCTCCGGGCAGCTCGTTCGGGCTCATCCTCAACGCTAGCCGAAGCCGCGCCCCCCGGCAAGCGCCCCCCGCTCCCCCGGGACCGGGCGGGGCGCGCGCGCAGGGCGTTATCATTCGGGCGAGGCTGGCGGAGCCTCGTTCATTCAAGGGAGATACGCAGCATGGCCGAGGGATTCACGATCGCGACCTTCAAGCACGTGGCGGACGGGCTTCAGGAAGGGCAGTTCGCAGTGGGCGAGCGCCGCCAGGGGACCCGCCTCGACGACCTCGATCCGATCTACCGGGAGCTTCTCGACCGGCCGATCACGGTCACGATGGCGGTCATCGGGCCGGACGGGCGGCCCGGCCTCACCCCGATGTGGTTCGACCACGACGGGGAGAAGATCCTCGTCAACACCGCCTCACATCGGTCGAAGTGCGGCTGGATCCGGAAGAACCCGCAGCTCACGATCCTCGTCGTGAACCCCGACAACCCCTATCACTGGGTGAGCATCAAGTGCACGGTAGTGAACGAGGTGTCGGAGGATGGGCCGGACGGGGCGAGGGTCACCGCCCAGCTCGACAGGATCTGGACGAAGTACACCGGCGCCGAGCCTCCCTACGGGCTCCGGGACCCGGCCATCGACGAGAGGCGGGTGCTGTTCGAGTGCCGCGTCGACCGCATCGCGACCTTCGGCAAGCCCTGAGCACGCGCGGGCGGGGCCGCCGACCGGCCGGCCGGCCAGCCGTGCCCCCGGTCCTCCCCCGGCAGCGCGGACAGGCTGCCCACGTCCGCGTGGGGCATCGGAGAGCCCATCGGTTCGTGGCCGTGGTGCGCCGGCCCCTTGGAATGGCCCTCTCTTCCGCGGCTCGTGCAACCCGCTGTAGAAGGGACCTGCCCCCGGGTCGGCTGCTCTGCGGAGTACCATGGTCCAGGGCGCGGGTGAGGGCGAGGCTCCCGGCTACGCGTCTCGCCCCGGCCATGTACGATTGGCCGAATGTATCGACAATTCAAGGAATTGCAAAGTGAAATTCGGACTCCTGTTCGCCAACACCGGCGAGTTCGTGCAGCCGGACGGGGTCCGCGGCCTCGCGAGTGCGGCGGAAACGGCGGGGATCGAGTCGCTGTGGACGGTGGAGCACGTCGTGGTGCCGGTGGGGTACCGGTCGCGCTATCCCTACTCGAAGACGGGGCGCATGCCGGGCACCGAGGACATGCCAATCCCGGACCCGCTCGTGTGGCTCGGGTTCGCGGCCGCGGTCACCACCACCCTGAAGCTCGCCACCGGGGTGCTCATCCTGCCGCAGCGCCAGCCCGCCTACGTCGCCAAGCAGTTCGCGACCCTCGACGTGCTTTCGGGGGGGCGGGCGATCGCCGGAATCGGGGTCGGCTGGCTCGCCGAGGAGTTCGCCTCCGTCGGGGTTCCGTTCGAGGAGCGGGGCGCCCGTACCGACGAGAGCATCCAGGCCCTGCGAAGCCTCTGGTCTCCGCAGCCCGAGCCGTTCCGGGGCCGCTTCTACCGGTGGGAGGCGGTCGAGTCGAACCCGCGTCCCGTCCAGCCCGGCGGGGTGCCCATCGTGGTCGGCGGGCACAGCGCACCCGCCGCGCGCCGGGCGGCCCGTCTCGGGGACGGCTTCTTCCCCGCCCGCGGCACCCTCCACGAGCTCTCCGGGCTGTTCGACATCGTCCGCGGGGAATGCGAGCGCATCGGGCGCGACCCCTCGGAGGTGGAGCTGATTTGCGGCGGCCGGGTCCGGGCGCCGGAGGACCTCGAGCCCTTTGCCGCCCTCGGCGTCACGCGCTTCGTCGTGAGTCCGCCGGCCCAGGACGTCGACGGGCTGCGGCGGGGGCTCGACCAGTTCACCCGCGACGTCATCGAACCCCTCGGGACCGCGTGAGACCGGGAGGATCAAGAAAAGAGAGCGAACGGAATGAAGATCGACACCCAGATGCGGGACGTGCCCTTCGAGAGGATGGGGGAGGAGGGGCTTCGCTTCGAACGCATGGGCTTCGACTGCGCGTGGACCTTCGAGGCGAGCCACAACCCTTTCCTGCCCCTCGTCCTGGCGGCGAGCGCCACCCGCCGGCTCGAGATCGGCACCAACATCGCGGTCGCGTTCGCGCGGAGCCCGTTCTCGATGGCCCAGGTCGCGTGGGACCTCCAGCGGGGGAGCCGGGGCCGGTTCCACCTCGGGCTCGGCACCCAGGTGCGGGCGCACGTCGAGCGCCGCTTCTCGATGCCCTTCGACCGGCCGGCCGCTCGGGTGACCGACTACATCCGGTGCGTGCGCGCCATCTGGGACACGTTCCAGAACGGCACCCGCCCCGACTGGGAGGGCGAGTTCTACCGGTTCCGTCTGATGAACCCGTTCTTCGATCCCGGCCCCATCGACCATCCCGACATCCCCATCTACCTCGCCGGGGTGAACGAGCGGATGTGCCGGGCGGCCGGTGAGGTCGCGGACGGGTTCCACGTCCATCCCATGCACTCGGTCGGCTATCTCCGGGACGTGGTGCGGCCCGCGATCGACGAGGGGGCGCGGGCGAATGGCCGGGACGGGGGGAAGATCGTGCTCTACGCGCCGGCCTTCACGGTAAGCGGGGAGACGGAGACGGAGCGCTCCGCCGCCGAGCAGGAAGTCCGGCGGCAGATCGCCTTCTACGCCTCGACCCCGAACTACCGCGCCCTCCTCGAGTACCACGACCTCGGGGGTATCGGGAAGGAGCTGAGCGCGCTCATGCGCGGGGGCGAATTCGAGGCAATGCCGCGCCTCGTTCCCGATTCGCTCGTCGAGGAGGTGGCCGTCGTTGCCCCGCCGGGCGAGGTCCCGGCCGCGCTCCGCCGGCGCTACGAGGGGCTCCTCGACCGGGTGTCGCTCTACTTCCCCTTCCCCGAGGGGGCTCCCGAGTCCGGCGGGAAGCGCTTCGTCGACTCTTTCCGCGCCGCCGCCTGAGCGGAGCGCACACCGCCATGATCACGATGCGGGCACTCATCGAGCGGGCGGAGCGGCACTTCCCGGCGAACCCCGCCATCGTGCCGGCGACCGGCGGGCAGGGCGGTCCCCTCGCTTGGTCAGAGTTCGCGGTCCGGGTGCGGCGGGCGGCGGGGGCGCTCCGATCGCTCGGGGTGCGGGCAGGGGACCGGTTCGCGATCCTCTGCCGCAACGACCCGCGCCAGGCCGAGCTAATCCACGCCGGGTACTGGATGGGCGCGGTCGCGGTGCCCATCAACTACCGGCTCGCGCCGCGCGAGATCGCGGAGATCCTCGACAGCGCCGCGCCGCGTCTCTTCGCGGTGGAGGACCACCTGGCCGGGCTCGCGTCGGATCCCGTGCTCGCGGCGCGGGGGGAGCCGCGGCTTCGGATCGGCGAGGGCGGCGGGAGTGATTCCGACCCGGTCTACGAAGCGCTTCGCGACGCTTCGCCGGAGGACGCGGGGCGGACCAGCGTCGAGGGCGACGATGCGCTGCTGCTCTATACCGGAGGGACCACCGGCCGCGCCAAGGGGGTCCGGCTCACCCACCGGAACGTCGCCGCGAACGGGCTCCAGCTCGTGGGGCCGTACGGCGCCCTCGAGGACGACGTGATGCTGCACGTCGCCCCGATGTTCCATTCCGCGGACCTCCTCGGCTCGCCGTTCTCCCACACCGGGGCGGCCCACGCCTACCTCCCCGACTTCACCCCGGACGGCTTTCTCGCCGCCGTCGAGACGAGCCGCGCCACCTTCTCCATGCTCACCCCGACGATCATCATCCGCGTCATCCGCGAGGGGCGGATGGGCGACTTCGATCTCTCGAGCCTTCGGCGCCTCACCTACGGGTCCGCGCCGATGGACGCGGCCTGGATCCGGCGCACGATGGAAGCATTCCCGGGCGTGGAGCTCATCCACTCCTACGGTCTCACCGAGACCTCGCCCATCCTCACCACCCTCGGCTGGGAGCAGCACATCGAGGGGCTCGAGGGCGGGGAGCGGCTGCGCTCGGTCGGGCGGCCCGTCGTGGGAGTCGAGCTTCGCATCACGGACGACGACGGCGACGACGTGCCGGCCGGCGATGCGGGGGAGGTCGCGGTGCGGGCCCCCAACGTCTCCCCCGGCTATCTCGACCGGCCGGAGGAGACTGCCGCGGTCTTCCGCGACGGGTGGTTCTTCACCGGAGACGTGGGGCGTCTCGACGCCGAGGGCTACCTCCATCTCTTCGACCGCAAGAAGGACGTCATCATCACCGGCGGGGAGAACGTCTGGTCGACGGAGGTCGAGGCGGCCCTCTACGCGCACCCGGAGGTGGTCGAGGCGGCGGTCATCGGGGTGCCGGACGAGACCTGGGGCGAGGTCCTCCTCGCGGTGATCGTGGCCGCGCCCGGCTCCCGCTTGGCCGGCGGCGACGGCGAGGAGGCTCTCGTCGCCCACTGCCGGGAGCGCATCGGAGGCTACAAGGTGCCGCGCCGGTATCGCTTCGTCGACGCTCTGCCGAAGAGCGCGATGGGGAAGATCCTGAAGGCCGACCTTCGCCGCCGCTACCGGGGCGGGTGAGCGACCGGGTCCATCGCCGTTGCCTCGTCGCCTGCGAATGGAGTTCCGGAACCGGGGGTCCGGAGATGAGCCGAGCGCCGCGAGCGGGCCTTGCGATTCGCTCTCTCGCCGGCAGGCAGCTCGAGCGGGGGCCCCGGTTCGACAACGACCGGCAGCCAGGATGGCGAAAGCGGCAGATTCGCCCGGCCCTCCCGCGCCGATTGGATCCGGGGTCTGAATCGAGTCGACCGTACAT
>JAJDXW010000057.1 GCA_022823045.1 Gammaproteobacteria bacterium | reverse complement strand
CGCCCATCTCCCCGGACCTCGTGAAGTGGTACTGGGCCATCGGGCTCGTCATGCTGGAGGGGTATGGACAGACGGAGAGCTCGGGGGTCCTGTCGGTGAACCTGCCGGGCCGGAACAAGGCCGGCTCCGTCGGTCCCGTGGTTCCGGGAGTGGAGCTGAAGATCGCTCCGGACGGCGAGATACTCGCGAGAGGCCCCCTCGTCTTCAATGGCTACTGGAACAACCCGGAGAAGACCGCGGAGACCATCCGCGACGGATGGCTGCACACCGGCGATGTCGGACGGATCGACAACGAGGGTTTCGTCTGGATCACGGGGCGCATCAAGGACATCATCATCACCGCGGGCGGCAAGAACATCACCCCGGCCGAGATGGAGAACCAGATGAAGTTCTCGCCCTACGTTTCGGACGCTGTCGTGATCGGGGATCGACGCAGGTTCCTCACCGCCCTCATCATGATCGACCAGGAGAACGTGGAGCGGTTCGCCCAGGAGAACCGTGTGCCCTTCTCGGACTTCGCCTCGCTCTGCGCCTCCCCTCCGGTGCAGGATCTCTTGCGCGCCGAGGTGGAGACGGTGAACACAAGGTTCGCCCAGGTGGAGCAGGTGAAGGACTTTCGTCTCATCGACGTTCTCCTCACCCCCGAGGACGACGAGTTGACGCCCACCATGAAGCTCCGGCGCGGCTTCGTGGAGGAGAAGCACAAGGCGCTGATCGACGAGATGTACTGAGCAGCCAGGGAGACCAAGCATGAAGTTCCAGAAGAACATTGCCGCGGTGACATTCGCGGCGGCGGCGGCGCTCGCCGTGTCCCCGGCCTCCGGCGATCAGGGGGTCAGCGACGACGAGATCGTCGTCGGTTCGGTGAGCGACCTCTCGGGGATCTTCGCCGCGTTCGGCGCCCCCGCCATGTCCGCCGCGCAGATGCACTTCGACGAGGTGAACGCGGCGGGCGGCATCCACGGGCGGAAGATCCGGTTCGTGGTGGAGGACAGCGGCTACCAGATGCCGAAGGCGATGCAGGCGTACAACAAGCTCATCAATCGCGACAAGGTGTTCGCGATGCTGCTCTCGCTCGGGACGCCGATGAACATCGCGGGCATGAAGCTGATGATGCCGAAGAACATTCCGAACATCGTCCCGCTGACCGCGGCGCGGCAGATGCTGGAGGAGCCGATCCGGCTTCGCTTCGTCGGTTCCGCCTCGTACTACGACCAGACGCGGCTCGCGGCGCGGTACCTCGCGGAGCATCGCGGCGCATCGAAGGCTTGCACCATGTTCATCCCCTCCGACTTCGGCAAGGAGATCGAGGAGGCGATGCGCGAGGAAGCCGAAGCGAACCCCGGTCTCGAGTACGTCGCCGAGACCACCCACAAGCCCGACGAGACCGATTTCGTCGGGTCGCTCCAGAAGCTGAACGCCGAGGGATGCGAGCTCATCGGTCTCGCGCTCGGGATCCGGCAGGTCATCACCGTGCTCGGAACCGCGAAGAAGCTCGGACTCGCCCACTTCACGTTCCTCGGCTCGTCCGGCTCCTTCCATACGGTGCTCGCCAAGGTGCCGGGGGGCGTGACCGAGGGGTTCTTCGCGACCTCCGGCTGGGTCGACCTCGCCTCGCGGGCGAACGAGCCGGCGCCGGCCGCCTTCATCGCCGCCTTCATGAAGGAGTTCGGGGAGTTCCCGAGCACCGGGGCGATGCTGGGCTACTTCGGCGCGGTTGGCTTCACGCGGGCTCTGGAGGCGGCGGGACGCGACCTCACCGTGGAGAGCTTCCTCACCGCGATGGAGAGCCTCGACTACTACGACGAGCTCAGCGACAACCACGTCAACTACTCGGCCGACGACCACCAGGGGTCCGACAAGACCATCCTGTCCGTCGTCGAAGGCGAGAACTGGAAGGTCGTCGCCCGCCTCGAGTAACGCTGGCGGAGCACGCGCCGGGCGGATACCTCCCCCGGCGCGGTGCCGCTCGACCGGATCCACCGGCTCAACCACCAACGGATCCACGAGATGATCGGAAACCGCCCGCCCGACGCGGCCGAAGCGCCCACCCTGGCCGAGGGTATTTCCCGGTCAGCTTGAGAAGCGGCGGCTATTGGAAGCGCCTCCGCAAGCACCGGCCACCCGTCGGGAGGGTCCCGCTAGATCGGGCCGTCGCCGACGGTTGGGCCGCTTGACACCCAGGCGGCCTGGGCCTCGGTTTCGATTGCTCCCGGACGGGCGGCGCGGACGCGCCGGATCGCGTCGGCCGGCGGCATGCCGAGCTCGGTGAGCAGCCTCGCCGCCACCATGCCCGTACGCCCGAGCCCGGCCGCGCAATGGATGAGAACCCTCTCGCCGCGCCCGAGAGTTCCGAGAACGCGACCCTTCGCGCGATCCCAGGCATCGACGAACTCCGGGCCGGGTGTGCCCATGTCGGGAATCGGCAGGTGATGCCATTCAAGGCCGTTCGCTTGCAACGCGCGGGCGAGATTCGGCACCCCGAGGCGGGAGAACTCGTGCGCCTCGAGCAGGGTGAGAACCGCCGACGGGCGCCACGTGGCGATGGCTGCGACGTCGGCGGCGAGATCGCGCCGCCAATGCCGGCCCGGGTCGTCCGCCTGGCTCCGCCCCGGGCAGTGCACCAGACCGAGCGTGCCGCCGCCCGGAGCGTGAACCATGCTGATGCGAAGCGGTCCGGCCGGCGGCTCCTCCGGCGCGGAGGCCGTGCTTTCCGGTGCGGTTTCGTGCCGCCCGGTCACGTTGCGTGACGTCCTGACCAGGTTGCTTTCCCGATCACTCCGCCGACGGGATCACTTTGCCGATCCCGGAAGCGGGAATCCGGGCCGGACAGGTTCATGCATGTAGATGGCGGAGCCCGGAGCCGGCCCACCCGCCCGACATCGGGCGGAGGGCCATCCGGCCGGCGGCCGGGACATCGGCCGCGGCCGGTGACGGAAGGCCCGCTCGGCCCTGCCGCCCGTTCGCTGCTAGTTCTTCGGCTCGGACTTCCCTTCGTAGCGATTGCGCCACTCCTTGATCAGGCGGTCGCGGTTCTTCGCCGCCCACGGGAAGTCGTTGTCGATCATGCGGGTCTGCACCTCCGGAGGGAAGTTGTCCCACTTCTTCGTCATTACCGGCATGGCGACGACGGAATAGCGATGGGCGTAGATCTCCATCGCTTCCTCCGTCACCGACCAGTCGATGAAGCGTTGGGCGGCCTCCAGGTCCTTCACCCCGGTCATGATGGCCACGGCCTGCATCTCCCAGCCGATGCCCTCTTCCGGCACGATGATGTCGATCGGCGCGCCCTGGGACTTGAGCTTCGCGCCGCGGAACGGCCACGAGATGCCCACCACCGTCTCGCCCGACGCCGCCCGCTTGCAGGGCGTGGAACCGGAGTGGGTATAGGACGTGATGTTCTGGTGCAGCTTGTCCATGTAGTCCCAGGCCTCGTCTTCGCCCCAGATCTGGATCCAACTGGACACGTCGAGGAACCCGGTACCCGAGGAGGCCGGGTTCGGCATGATGATGTGACCCTTGTAGACCGGGTCGGCCAGGTCGGCCCACTTGGTCGGTTTGGGCAGATTGTTCTTCTCCGCCTCGATGGTGTTGAAGCAGATGGCGCCGGCCCAGCCGTAGATGCCGACCCAATGGTCCGGCTCGTTGTTGCCGTCCTGATAACGCTTGTCCAGCGCTTCGACCCCCTTCGGCGTATAGGGAACGAACATGCCCATCTCGTCAAAGGTCAGCATGCTCGTCGCCGCCATTCCGAAGAGCACGTCGGCACGGGGATTGTCCTTTTCGGCCAGCACCCTGGCGGCCATGATGCCGGTGGAATCGCGAACCCAACTGATATTGATGTCGGGGTGGGCCTTCTTCACCGCCTCCGCAATCACCTTGAGGTTGTCACCATCGGTCGTCGAATAGATGGTCAGGTCAGCGGCCGAGGCGGTCGCCGCGCCGAGCGCGAGGCCGGCCGTAATGCCGGCGACTGCCGCGAATCGCGGCAAGCGTCTGGTCATGTCGTTTCCTCCCGGTTCGTCGACCCAGGGTCCGTTTCTTGGCCCCGATTGCGAATCAAGCATAGACGCGAGGCATCTGAACCACAAGCGAGGTATCGACGTTCCGAATCAT
>JAJDXW010000088.1 GCA_022823045.1 Gammaproteobacteria bacterium | reverse complement strand
CCGGGCGCCAGCAGCGGCAGGCGAGCCGGGTTCCGTCCGCGAGCGGGATCCACGCGTGCTCCACCTCGCGGATCTCCCGGGGCAGGGAGGAGAGCGGCCGGACGTTGCCGGCGCCGAGGCTTCCCTGCGCGGCGATCATGCGTGCCTCGCCGAACGGGTCCGGGGGACCACTCCCTGAACCGCTCCTTGGACCGGTCGCGGGTGGAACGGTGGCGGGGCCGCAGCCCGCGCGGCCTCGCTAGCCCGCATATTTCGCCGATTTCCTGCTGCGGTCGCCGATCCGCTCGCGGTGACAGGGCGTACTCCCTCAAGCCGCTTCACCGTAGTGTCGACTACGCCTTCAGCGTCTTTCGGTCCGTGCGACCCACTACCACAAGCATCTTGGCGCCCTCGCGACGAACATCGGTGATATATGCGCGCTAGGCGACTCCCGCTTCCGGCGGAGCCGATCGAGGTCGACATCCGGTCGGTGGACGGTCGCGGTCGCGGGATCGGGGAGGTCGGGGGCCGGCGGATTCGGGTGCCGGGTGCGCTCGCGGGCGAGCGGCTCCGGGTCCGCTACCGGCGGCGCCGCAAGCGCGAGGACGAGGGGGAGGTGGTGGAGGTGCTCGCCGCCGCCGCGGATCGGGTGGCGCCCCGCTGCCCGCACTTCTACGGATGCGGCGGCTGCGACTGGCAGCATCTCGACCCGGACGCCGGCCTCCGGGCCAAGGAGGCGGAGGTGCTCGCCGCCCTCGCGGCGGCCGGGGTCGAGCCGGCGCGTGTCGACCCCCCGATCCGTGGGCCCCGCTTCGGGTACCGGCGCAAGGCCCGGCTCGGGGTGCGGTTCGTGCCGGGAAAGGGGGGAGCCCTCGTCGGCTTCCGCGAGAAGTTCGGCAACCGGCTGGCCGTGCTCGAATCGTGCGCGGTGCTGCACCCCGCGGTGGGGCCGCGGGTGGGCGAGCTGCGCTCGCTCGTCGACTCCCTCGACGCCCGCGAGCGGATCCCCCAGATCGAGCTCGCGGCCGGCGACGGAGGCGCGGTGCTCGTGTTCCGCCATCTCGACCCCCTCGGGCCGGCCGACCGCGAACGCCTGCGCCGCTTCGCCGCCGCGAGCGGGCTCGGCGTCGCCCTCCAGCCGGGCGGGCCGGAGTCGGTGACCCCGCTTGCGGGCGGTCTCGACCTCTCCTACCGGCTGAGCGAGTTCGGGCTCGAGCTCGGATTCCATCCCCTCGACTTCGTTCAGGTGAACGCGCAGGTGAACGCGGCGCTCGTTGAGCGGGCGGTCGAGGAGCTCCGGCCCGCGGGACGGGTGCTCGACCTCTTCGCAGGTGTCGGCAACTTCACCCTCGCGATCGCATCCCGCGGAGCGGCGGCGACCGGAATCGAGGGCGACCCGAGGCTTGTCGAGCGGGCCCGCGAGAACGCGCGCCGGAACCGAATCGAGCGCGCCGAGTTCCACGCCGCCGACCTCGCCCGCCCCGGCGCGCTCGCCCCCCACGTCGCGGGCGGGGTGGACCGGCTCCTCCTCGATCCTCCCCGGACCGGCGCGGAGGAGGTCCTGCGCTCGCTGCCCCGGCCGGGGCCGGAGCGGATCGTGTACGTATCGTGCCATCCGGGGACCCTCGCCCGCGATCTCGGCTGGCTCGTGGGAGGGCTCGGCTATCGGCTGCGGGCGTTCGCCCTCGCCGACATGTTCCCGCATACCTCCCACGTCGAGTCCATCGCAACGCTCGAACGGGGCGCGGGGTGAGCGAGCGAACCCCGGAGTCCGGGGGCGACCCCGCCGTGCGTCTCGCCGGCGGCGGCCCGGGTCCGGCCGTCGCGGCGGCGATCGCGCGGCTGCCGCCGAAGGTCGCGAGCCAGCTCGCGGCCGGAGAGGTGGTCGAACGGCCCGCGTCGGTGGTGAAGGAGCTCGTCGAGAACAGCCTGGACGCAGGGGCGCGCACCGTCGCCGTCGAGCTCGAGGCGGGCGGCGCCCGGCGGATCCGGGTGACCGACGACGGGGGCGGGATCCGGCGCGCGGATCTCGCCCTCGCCCTCGAGCGACATGCGACGAGCAAGATCGCCTCCGTGGACGACCTCTTCCGGGTCGCCAGTCTCGGGTTCCGGGGCGAGGCGCTCGCGAGCATCGCGTCAGTGTCGAGGCTCGCCCTCACCTCGCGCGCGGCCGGCGATGATTCCGGCTGGCGGGTGCGCGGAGAGGGCGGCGACCCGGAGCCGGCCCGCCACCCGGTGGGGACGACGGTGGACGTGCAGGACCTCTTCCACAACGTGCCGGCCCGGCGGCGTTTCCTGCGGGCGGAGCGCACCGAGCTCCAGCACGTGTCGGACATCGTGCGGCGCCTCGCCCTCGCCCGCGCGGACGTCGCGTTCCGGCTGGTCCACGGCGGGCGCACCGTCTTTCGGGCGCGGAGCGAGGGGGGGCGTCTCGACGAGGTCATCGGCCGGGGGTTCGCGGCGTCGGCCGCATCGGTCGGGGCGGCGGCGGACGGGCTCCACCTTCGGGGTTGGATCGGGACGGGCTCCGCCCCCCGGCAGTACTTCTTCCTCAATGGACGGGGGGTCCGCGACCGGGCGCTCGGACATGCCGTGCGGGTTGCCCTGGACGGCCGATTCCCGTCCGGTCGCGACGCGATCTCGGTGCTGTTCCTCACCATGGACCCGGCCCTGGTGGACGTCAACGTGCATCCGGGCAAGCACGAGGTGCGGTTTCGGCAGCCGAGGGCGGTGCACGACTTCCTGGTCACCGCGATCCGGCGCGCGTTCGCGGGGGGGTTCGCCGGCTTCGCCGCCCGGGAGCCGGAACCGCCCGCGTACCGTGGGTCCGGACCTCCTCCCGACCTGCTCGATCCGGAGGCGGGCTCGCGCGGGCCCGCGACGGGAGAAGCGCCCGCCCCCGACGCGGAGGCGGGGGCGTCCCGGAGTCCATCGGGCGGGGCCGCCCCGGGGTATCGCCCGCGGCCCGCTTCGCGCCCTCCCGCCCCCGGCTCGGCGGGGAGGCGCGCCGAGCGCGGCGGGGCGCGCGAGGAGCCCGTCATCGGATGGATCGCGGGGCGCTACGCGGTGGTCGCCATCGAGGGCCGGGTGCACGTGATCGACTTCCCGCGCGCGCTCGGGGAGGCCGTCCGCGCGGCCTGCGCCCGCGCGAGCGACGACCGCCCGATGCCTTCGTTCCCGCTCCTCGTGCCCGGCCGGGCGCAGGTCGCGGAGGCGGTGCTCGACCGGTTCGAGGCGCAATCGGTCGCCCGGTTCGGTCTCGACATCCGCCGCGTCGGTCCGGATCTGGCGAGCCTCCTCGAGGTCCCGCGGGCGCTTCGCCATTGCGTGCCCGCCGAGCTCGCGCGTTCGGTCATCGAGGCGCGCGCGGAGGGCCTCGTGGACGTCCTCGCCCGGAGCGCCGCGGACGCGGTCCCGGCCGCCCCCGGGGAGCGCGACGCCCTGCTCGGGGAGCTTCTCTCCGGATCCTCGAAGGAAGTTCTCGGAGCGGCCGTCGCCCGCGAGATCGGCGAGGGGGAGGCCGAGAGACTCCTCGGACGATGACCCCCGTCGTCCTCCTCATGGGGCCGACTGCGGCCGGCAAGACCGACCTCGCGCTCCGGCTCGCGGAGCGGCTGCCGGCGGATCTCGTGAGCGTGGATTCCGCGATGGTCTACCGGGGCATGGACATCGGGACGGGAAAGCCGCCGCCCGAGATCCTCGCGCGGGCTCCGCACCGGCTCATCGACATTCGCGACGTTACCGAGACCTACTCGGCCGGCGAGTTCCGCCGGGACGCGATGCGCGAGATCGAATCGATCCGGGCCGACGGACGGATACCGCTTCTCGTCGGGGGGACGCTGCTCTACTTTCGCGCCCTCGAGCGGGGCCTTTCGCCCCTGCCACGGGCGGCGTCGCCAGTCCGGGAACGTCTCGAGGCGGAAGCCGAACGGTGCGGATGGCCCGCGCTGCACGCCCGCCTCGCCGCCGTCGATCCGGAGGCGGCGCGGCGGATCCATCCCAACGATGCGCAGCGCATCCAGCGCGCCCTGGAGGTCTTCGAGGTCTCGGGACGGCGTTTCAGCGAGTGGCATCGGTCCGGCCCCCGGCCGGCGGGTCCGGCCGGTCCGGTCGTCCGGCTCGCGGTGGCCCCCGCCGAGCGGGGGGATCTGCACCGGGCCATCGACACCCGGTTCCGGGCGATGGTCGGGCGGGGACTCGTGGACGAGGTGCGGGGCCTTGCGGCGCGCCCGGGGGTGGGTCCGGACCTCCCCTCGATGCGGGCGGTGGGATACCGCCAGGTCTTCGACCATCTGCAAGGCCGGTCCGACCATGCCGAGATGGTGGAGCGGGCGATCGCGGCCACCCGGCAGCTCGCCCGCCGGCAGCTCACGTGGCTCCGGTCCCTGTCCGGGGTCTGCTGGCTCGATCCGGCGGCTGGCGGCGAGTTGCGCGCACGCGACTACATTTTGCGTAATGTCGTCGGCGAGCCGCGCGAGCCCGCCAATCGCTTACAATGACGGAGTGGCGAAGAGCGGAGAAGATCGAGTGAACGAGGGCCGTCCCTTGCAGGAGCCGTTCCTGAATACCTTGCGTCTGGAAGGCGTTCCCGTATCCATCTTCCTCGTCAACGGCATCAAGCTGCAGGGCACCATCGAGTCCTTCGATCGCTTCGCGGTCCTGCTCAAGAACTCGGTCAGCCAGATGATCTACAAGCACGCGATCTCCTCCATCGTGCCGGCGCGAAACGTACGCCTTCCCGACGACTCCGAGGAGGCGGCCTCATAGCCCGCGCCGCCGCGCGCGGGTCCGACCACCCGCGTTTCGGCCGCTCGGAGGCTCGCGAGGCGGAATGAAGCGCGGGGTCGCGGATCTGTTCGAGCGACCCTCCTCCGGAACGCGGGCCCTTCTCGTGCACGCGGGGGCTCGCGGCGAGGATCCCGAACGGGCCACCGAGGAGTTCGAGGAGCTGGTCCGCGCCACCGGGGCGGAACCGGTGGCCCTCGTCGTCTCCGGCCCGCGCCGGCGCGACCCGCGGTACTTCGTGGGGGCCGGCAAGGCCGAAGAGCTCCGCGAGCGGGTGGAGGCGGACGCGATCGAGCTCGCCATCTTCAACCACCGTCTCACCCCGGCCCAGGAGCGCAACCTCGAGGCCCTTCTCAAGTGCCGGGTGCTTGACCGGATCGGCCTCATCCTCGACATCTTCGCGCGGCGCGCGAGCACCTTCGAGGGGCGCCTCCAGGTCGAGCTCGCCCAGCTTCGTCACCTCTCGACCCGGCTCGTGCGCGGATGGACCCACCTCGAGCGGCAGCGGGGCGGGATCGGCCTTCGCGGTCCGGGCGAGACGCAGCTCGAGACCGACCGGCGGCTCGTCGGCAAGCGCATCGAGCGAATCGGGCGCCAGCTCGACGCGGTCGAACGGCGGCGCGAGGTCAACCGCCGGCCCCGGCGGCGGTCCGGGGTGCCGGTGGTCTCGCTCGTCGGCTATACCAACGCCGGCAAGTCGACCCTCTTCAACCGGCTGACGGGGGCCGGGGTGCACGCGGCCGACCAGCTATTCGCAACCCTCGATCCGACACTGCGCCGGTTGACCCTGCCGGCGGGGAGCCCGCTCGTCCTCGTCGACACGGTCGGGTTCGTGGGCGACCTGCCGCACGAGCTGGTGGCCGCCTTCCGCGCCACCCTCGAGGAGACCCGGCAGGCGGATCTCCTGCTGCACGTCGTCGACGGGAGCGCTCCGGACGGGCGCGAACGGGCCGAGCGGGTGAACGAGGTGCTGGCCGGGATCGATGCCGGTGATCTCCCCCAGATCGAAGTGATGAACAAGGTCGACAGGCGGGCCGGACCGGTGCCGGGCCCGGAGCGGGACGACACCGGCGCGGTCCGTCGGGTGTGGCTGTCCGCGCGGACCGGCGAGGGCGTTGAGGCGCTCGGCGCCGCGCTCGGAGAGCGCTTCGAGACGTCCTGTCCGATCCGCGAGATCCGCCTTCCGCCCGGAGATGGCCGGATGCGCGCGCGGCTCTACGAGCTCGGCACGGTGCAGGGCGAGCATCCGTGCGAGGACGGCGGCTCGATCGTCGAAGTCCGCATCGCCAATCGCGACCTTGCCCGCCTGGGCTTGGAAGGGGGAGATGCGCGAACGGTGAAAGGCCCGGCGTCGGGGAGCCCAGCCGGGCCCGGGGTTCGATTCGGGACCGTGCCCAGGGCGTCCTGACCGCGCGCGCGAGCGAAACGCGGGCTCCGGCCGGGCGCATCCGCGGCGGCCTTCCGGGCCACGCGCGGCCTCGGGGCGTCCGGTGGCTTTCCGGGGCGTGGACAGGCAAAATTCACGTTTTGTGGCCGTTCTCCGGGCGCGGGGGTTCCCGCGGACGGGGATGGAGGGACAGGACTCGATGGCGTGGAATCAGCCGGACGGCAACGGCAGCGGCCGCGACCCCCGCGATCCATGGGGCAATCGCGGCGGGCAGCAGGGGCCGCCCGATCTCGACGAGCTGCTCGGCAACCTGCAGCGCCGGCTCCGGGGGCTATTCCGGGGACGGGGAGGTCCGGGCGGACCCGGCGGCTCCGGTGGCGGCGGAAGTACGGGCGGCGCGGGCAGGGGCCTGCGCTCCTTCGGCACCCGCGGGATCGGCATCGTCATCGCGCTCATCCTCGTGGGCTGGGGGCTCGCCGGCATCTACATCGTCGAGCCGGCCGAGGAGGGCGTGGTCCTTCGCTTCGGGCGCTACCACGAGACCACCGGGCCCGGCCCTCACTGGGCGCCCTACCTCATCGACTCGGTCGAGAAGGTCAACGTGGAGCAGATCCGGCGCGCCGAGATCGGCTATCGGAGCGAAGCGGGGGACCAGTCGGTGCCCCCCGAATCGCTCATGCTCACCCGCGACGAGAACATCGTGGACGTGGGGTTCGCGGTGCTCTATCGGATCAAGGACGCACGCAACTACCTGTTCCGGGTCCGCGATCCGGACATCACCCTGCGCCAGGCGACCGAGAGCGCAATCCGCGAGGTGGTGGGGCGCAACATCATGGACTTCGTGCTGACGGATGGCCGCGCGGTCGTCGCGGAGCGGGTCCGCGAGCTCACCCAGGAGATCCTCGACCGCTACGAGACCGGACTCCTCGTGACGAGCGTCAACATGCAGAAGGCGCAGCCACCGGACCAGGTGCAGGATGCGTTCTCCGATGCGGTGAGGGCGCGCGAGGACGAGGAGCGGTACAAGAACGAGGCGCGCGCCTACGCGGCCGAGATCCTGCCGCGGGCGCGGGGCGACGCGAACGCCATGCTCCAGCAGGCCGAAGGCTACAAGCAGCGGGTGATCAACGAGGCGCAGGGCGACACGGCGCGGTTCACGAGCGTCCTCGACGAGTACCGCAAGGCGCCGGAAGTGACCCGGCAGCGGCTCTATCTCGACGCCATGCAGAACGTGCTCGGGAGCTCCACCAAGGTCCTGCTCGATGTCGAGGGGGGGAACAACCTGCTCTACGTGCCCCTGGACAAGCTCCTCACGGGGAGCGGTCGGGACGACGGCGCCGGTGACTCCAGCTCGTCGTTCGACGGCACGGGCGCCCGGCCCGGCCGGGCTGCTTCCGACGATACCGGCCGCGGCCGGGGGAGGTCGCGCCAATGAGCGCACGCATCGGAATCGTCGTTGTCGTCGTCGCGGCCATCGTCGCGAGCTTCACGGTGTTCGTGGTCAACGAGCGCGAGCGCGCGATCCTCTTCCAGCTCGGAAAGATCGTGCGCGACGACTACCGGCCCGGGATCCACTTCAAGGTGCCGTTCTTCCAGGAGGTGCAGAAGTTCGACGCGCGCATCCAGACCCTGGACGCCGCTCCCGAGCTCTATCTCACCAAGGAGAAGAAGAACGTCAAGGTCGACTCGTACGTGAAGTGGCGGATCTCCGACGTCAATCGGTACTTCACGGCCACCGGAGGCAGCGCGCGCCGGGGCGCGTCGCGTCTTCACGCTCTCAACCAGACCGACCTCAAGGACGCCTTCGGCCGGCGAACGATTCCCGAGGTGGTGGCCGAGGATCGGGCCGAGATCATGCGCGAGCTCACCGTATCGCTCAACGAGAAGGCGCGGGGCCTCGGCATGGAGGTCATCGACGTCCGGATCAAGCGCATCGACCTCGAGGAAGCGGTGAGCAACTCCGTCTACCAGCGCATGGCCGCGGAGCGCAAGGAGGTCGCGAAGGACCGGCGCTCCCGCGGCGAGGAGGAATCGAAGAAAATCCGGGCGGTCGCCGATCGGGAGCGGGTGGTCCTCCTCGCCGAGGCGACCCGCGAGGCGGAACGGATCCGTGGCGAGGGCGACGGGGCGGCGACGGAGATCTACGCCAGGGCCTACACGCGGGATCCGGACTTCTACCGCTTCTACCGCAGCCTCAACGCCTACTCGGCATCGTTTCGCGCCAAGTCCGACGTGCTGCTGCTGCAGCCGGACGCGGACTTCTTCGACTTCTTCAAGGATCCGCGGGGCGGCGGCGAGCGTTAGAGGGGTGGCCATCGCGCCGGATTTCGTGGCGGGGGCGGTCGGCACCCGCGAACGAACGGGCCCCGGCCGCGGGTCGCCGGTGAGATAGCCGCGCCGGGCGAGATGTGGGGCAATCTGCTTGACGCGGTCGCGCTCCTGCTCGTCCTGGAAGGCATCATGCCCTTTCTCAGTCCGTCCTCGGTCCGCCGACTGCTCGCGCGCCTGAACGAATTCGGCGACAACGCCCTGCGGGTCGCGGGCCTCGCGAGCATGGTGGCCGGAGTCGTTCTCCTGTATCTCGGCCGCTGATCGATGCGTACGGGGGTCGGACCGTGGCTCCTTCCGGCGGGAGTCGAGGAGGTGCTTCCGCCTGACGCCGAGGGGCTCGAGGCGCTCCGCCGGACGGTCATCGATCTCTTCTCCTCCTGGGGCTACGAGTTCGTGATGCCTCCCTTCCTCGAGTACCTCGACTCCCTGCTCCACGGCACCGGTCCCGATCTCGACCTCAGGACCTTCAAGGTGACCGACCAGTCGTCGGGAAGGATGCTCGGGGTGCGGGCGGACATGACGCCGCAAGTGGCCCGGATCGACGCCCATCGGCTCGCCCGGGGTGAGGTCCCGATCCGACTCTGCTACGCGGGCACGGTGTTGCACGCCCGGGCCAACCGGGTATCGGGGTCGCGTTGTCCGATCCAGGTGGGGGCGGAGATCTACGGACATGCCGGGGTCGAGAGCGACATCGAGGCGATCGATCTGATGCTCGAGATGCTCCGGTGCGCGGGGGTCGATCGGCCGCACATCGACGTCGGCCACCTCGGGGTGTTCCGGGGTCTCTCCCGGGGGGCGTCTCTCGGCGACGCGGAGCAGGCGGCGCTCTTCACCGCCCTGCAGCGCAAGGCGGAGGCCGAGATCGAGGATCTGCTCCGCGGGGTGGGCTCGCCGTGGCGCGAGCGGCTCGGGTGCCTCGCGGGCCTCAACGGTGGCTCGGAGACCCTCGAGGAGGCGGCCGCCCGGTTTGCGGGCGACCCGCCGGTCCCGGCCGAGGTGGAAGCCGCCCTCGGGGACCTCCGGGCCATCTCCCGGGGGGTCCGGCGGCTCGGCGAGATGGTGCACTTCGACCTCGCCGAGCTCCGCGGCTACCGCTACCACGGGGGCGTCGGATTCGCCGCCTTCGTCCCCGGACACGGGCGCGAGATCGCGCGCGGCGGGCGCTACGACGGCATGAACACGGTGGACGGACGCCATCGCCCGGCGACCGGCTTCAGCGCCGACCTCCGGACCCTGTACCAGTTGGGGGCGCGGCGGGCGGCACGGCGTGGAGGCGTGCTCGCCCCCTGGCCCGGCGATGCGGACGGGGTCGATCGGGCGGTGCGGGAGCTTCGGTCGGCCGGCGAGCGGGTGGTGCACCGACTGCCCGGGCAGTCCGGCGGCGCGAGGGACCACGGATGCGATCGCGAGCTCGTCCGCGACGGCGAGCGCTGGGTCGTCGCCCCCGTCCCGATTCCGGACTCGGCCTCGGGAGAGGGTGAACATGGGTAGATCGGTCGTCGTCGTCGGAACCCAGTGGGGGGACGAGGGCAAGGGAAAGATCGTCGACCTGCTGACGGAGCGGGCGCAGGCGGTGGTCCGCTTCCAGGGCGGACACAACGCCGGGCACACCCTTGTCGTGGGGGGCGAGAAGACGGTGCTCCACGTCATCCCGTCGGGGATCCTCCGCCCGCAGGTCGTCTGTCTCATCGGGAACGGGGTGGTGCTGTCGCCGGACGCCCTGGTGGGCGAGATCGAGAGGGTGGAGGCACGCGGGGTGGCGGTGACCGAGCGGCTGGTCCTGAGTGAAGCATGCCCGCTCATCCTCGAGTACCACGTCCGGCTCGACGAGGCGCGGGAATCCCACCGGGCGGGTGGGGCGATCGGAACCACCCGCCGCGGCATCGGGCCGGCGTACGAGGACAAGGTGGCGCGGCGGGCGATTCGGGTGGGCGACCTCTTCCACCCCGCGCGGTTCCGCGCCAAGGTCGAGGAGGTCCTCGACTTTCACAATTTCGTCCTGAAGGGCTACTACGGTGCTGAGCCCGTCTCCGCCGCGGCGGTCTGCGACGAGGCCCTCGGCGCGGCGGAGGTGATCCTGCCCCTCGTCGACGATGTCGGCGAGCGGCTCCATCAGCTCGGGAAGGAGGGCGCGAACATCCTCTTCGAAGGCGCGCAGGGGAGCCTCCTCGACGTCGACCACGGGACCTATCCCTTCGTGACGTCCTCCAATACCACGGCCGGGGTCGCGGCGACGGGCAGCGGCACCGGTCCGAACCGGATCGACCACGTTCTCGGGATCACCAAGGCCTACGCGACGCGGGTCGGATCCGGTCCCTTCCCGACCGAGCTCCGCGACGACCTCGGCCGGCGTCTCGGGGAGCGGGGCGCGGAGTTCGGCGCGACCACCGGGAGGCCGCGGCGCTGCGGCTGGATGGACGCGGTGGCGCTCCGGAAGTCGCTTCAGTTGAGCGGGGTGGATGGGCTGTGCCTCACCAAGCTCGACGTCCTCGACGGCCTCGACACGGTGCGGATCTGCGTCGGATACCGGTCGGGCGGCGAGGTCCGGGCGACGCCGCCGGTGGGCGCCGAGGGCCTCGCCGGCTGCGAGCCGGTCTACGAGGACCGCCCGGGGTGGAGCGAGTCCACCGTCGGGCTCCGCTCGGAGGACGACCTTCCCGCGAACGCGCGCGCCTACGTCGACCGCCTCGAATCCCTGCTCGACACCCCGATCGACCTCATCTCGACCGGACCGGATCGGGAGGAGACGATCGTGCGGCGCCTTCCGTTCTGAGCGCGCGCGGCGCTGCTTCGTGGTCGGGCTACTCCCCGGTCAGGGTCGCCACCATCAGGGCCTTGATGGTGTGCATGCGGTTCTCCGCCTGGTCGAACACGATCGAAGACTCGGAGTCGAACACCTCGTCCGTCACCTCCATCGCGGCAAGGCCGAACCGTTCGTGGATGTCGCGCCCGACCGCGGTCTCGAGATCGTGAAAGGCGGGCAGACAGTGGAGAAATCTTGCCTCCGGGTTTCCGGTCGCCTCCATGATCTGCCCGTTGACCTGGTAGGGCCGCAGCCGCTCGATCCGCTCCGCCCACACCTCCTCCGGTTCTCCGAGCGAAACCCAGACGTCGGTGTAGACGAAGTCGCACCCGTCGACCGCGTCCGCGATGCCTTCCCCGACCGCGATCCGCCCGCCCGCCGCGGCGGCGACCGCCTCCGCCTCCGCCCGGTCGGCCGCGTCCGGCCAGCACGCGCGCGGGGCCGCGAAGCGTGCATCGACCCCCATCTTGGCCGCCGCCATCATGAGCGAGGTCGCGGTGTTGTTCGCCGCGTCGCCGAGGAAGGCGAGCCGGACGTCCGCGAGGCTTCCCGCGTGGTGCTCGCGCATGGTCATGAGGTCGGCGAGGGCCTGGGTCGGATGGTACTCGTCGGTGAGGCCGTTCCACACCGGTACCCCGGAGTGACGGGCAAGCTCCTCGATCACCCGCTGCCCGTGTCCCCGGTACTCGATCCCGTCGTAGAGCCGCCCGAGCACCCGGGCGGTGTCGCGCATGGACTCCTTCGCGCCGAGGTGCGACCCCGAGCCGTCGATGAGGGTGGTGCGGGCCCCCTGGTCCGCCGCCGCGACTTCGAACGCGCAGCGTGTGCGGGTGGAGCTCTTCTCGAAGATGAGCGCAATGTTGCGCCCCTCGAGGCGCCGGTGCTCGTTGCGCTCGCGCTTCTCGCGCTTGAGCCGGTCGGCGAGATCGAGGACGTGGGTGATCTCCGCGGGCGAGAGGTCGCCGACGCGAAGGAGGCTGCGATCCTTGAGGTTTACAGGCATGGAAGAAGCGAATGGTCCTTGAGGCGCGCGATGTTTAGCACAGTTCCCGGGCGTCACCAAGGGCGAGGGCGAGGCCGGGACGATGCTTGAGCTCCTCGGCGCCGCCTGGGCCTGGAGCGAGGGGCACCGGTGGGTGGTCTGGGCGGTCGCCGCGGGCTCGCTCGGAAGCCTCGTGCTGTCCGGGGTGCTGGTGACGGTGATCCTGGTCCAGTTGCCCCCCGACCACTATTCGAGGACCAGGCTCGCCCCGGCCGCAATCCCGAACGCGGGCGTCGTCTCGCTGCTCACGAGCGGCGTGGTCCTCGTCGTGCGCAACGTGCTCGGATGGATTTTCGTGCTTGCCGGGATCGCCATGCTGGTCCTTCCCGGGCAGGGGCTGTTGTCGATCCTCGCCGGCCTCGTGCTCATCGACTTCCCGGGCAAGCGGCGGTTCGAACGCCGGTTGCTCGCGAGCCACGTCGTGCGCGACGCCATGAACTGGCTGCGGCGGCGGGCCGGCCGGCCGCCCTTCGACTTTACGTGACTTTACGTTCGCGAAGAATTCGAGCAAGGCGGGAGGCCCACCATGCGGGCTCCTGACACACCGACGAGGGGAGAGTTCGATGAGCGGCGAAGGAAACGGCAACGACGGGAACGGAAGGGGGAGCCCGGCGCCGCGCCGGAAGGCGCGCACCGCCGCCCTGCTCGCCGCGGTGTTCGCGGTCGGCGCGCTCGGCGGCGGCGCGGTGGTGACCGCGACCGACGCGTGGAGCCACTGGGGCCGTTGGGGAGGCCCGATGGGGCACCACGGGGGCCCCGCAAAGTGGAAGGGGCACATGGAGGACCACGCCCTCTTCTGGCTCGACCGGGTCGATGCGACCGACGAGCAGCGAGAGGCGGTCCGTACCATCGTCGGCGAGGCGTTCGACGACCTCTCGGGCGCGGTCGGCGAGCATCGCGCCCTGCGCCGCGAGTGGCTGACGGAGCTCGAGCGGCCCGCGCTCGATGCCGGGGCGCTTGAGGCCCTGCGGGCGCGGCACGTGGCGCTTGTGGACAGCAAGAGCCGCCGGGCCCTCGACGCGGTCGTCGAGGCCGGCTCGGTGCTGACCGCGGAGCAGCGCGC
>JAJDXW010000399.1 GCA_022823045.1 Gammaproteobacteria bacterium | reverse complement strand
CCAAGGTGATGCGCAACGCTCCGCTGACCGCCTCCTTCGGTCTGTTCGTCATCGTCGTCTACGTGGCGGCCGCCATCTTCGCCCCCGTGATCGCGCCCTACGGCGAGGCGGAGGTGGTGGGCAGCTCCTATGCGCCGCCCGACGAAGCGATGATCCTCGGGGGCGACCAGCTCGGGCGCGACATGTTCAGCCGCATCATCTACGGCGCCCGGAACACGGTGGGGATCGCGCTGCTGACCACCGCCCTCGCGTTCCTGGTGGGGTCGCTGACGGGCCTCATGGCGGCCACGCTGGGGGGCTGGGTCGACCAGGCCTGCGGGCGCGTCGTGGACACGCTGATGGCGATTCCGCAGCTCGTGTTCGCGCTGCTGCTGCTGACCATCGTGGGCACCAACGTCGTCAATCTCATCCTGGTGATCGCGCTGCTGTACTCGCCGCTGGTGTTCCGGCTCGCGCGGGCGGTGGCCGGCAACATCGTGGTGATGGACTACATCGAGGCGGCCCGGCTGCGCGGCGAGAAGACCTGGTACCTGATCGTCAGCGAGATCCTGCCGAACGCGACCGCGCCGCTGGTGGCGGAGTTCGGGCTGCGGTTCTGCTTCGTGTTCCTCGCCATCTCGGCGCTGTCCTTCCTCGGTCTCGGCATCCAGCCGCCGACCGCGGACTGGGGCTCGATGGTGCGCGAGAATGCGACCCTCATCTCGTTCGGCGAAATCACGCCGCTGATTCCGGCCGCGGCCATTGCGCTGCTGACGGTGGCGGTCAACTTCGTCGTGGACTGGATGCTCCACCTCTCCTCCGGACTGAAGGAGTGAAGCCATGAGTGACGACAAGGGTTTGTTGCTGAAGATCCGGGGTCTGCGCATCGAGGGCCGGGCCGACGAGAAATGGTTCGAGATCGTGCACGGCATCGATCTCGACCTGCGCAGAGGCGAGGTGATGGGCCTCATCGGGGAGTCCGGGGCCGGAAAGTCCACCATCGGACTCGCCGCCATGGGCTTCGCCCGCGACGGCTGCCGCATCTCGGCCGGCTCCATCGAGTTCGACGGCATGGAGCTCACCTCCTCGCCGGAGGAGGATCTCCGCATGCTGCGCGGGGCGCGCATCGCCTACGTGGCGCAGTCCGCGGCGGCGTCGTTCAACCCCGCCCACAAGCTGATCGACCAGCACACCGCGGCGCCGGTGCAGCACAAGATCAAGACTCGGAAGGAGAGCCAGGAGGACGCGATGGAGCTGTACCGGCGCCTGCGCCTGCCCAATCCGGACGAGATCGGCTTCCGCTACCCGCACCAGGTCTCGGGCGGACAGCTCCAGCGCGCGATGACCGCGATGGCGATGAGCTGCCGGCCCGACCTCATCATCTTCGACGAGCCGACCACCGCGCTCGACGTGACGACCCAGATCGAGGTGCTCGCCGCCATCCGCGACATCGTCGATCAGTTCAGCACCGCCGCGCTCTACATCACCCACGATCTGGCGGTGGTCGCGCAGATGGCGGACCGCATCAAGGTGCTGCTCAAGGGCGACGAGGTCGAGGAGGCCGACACCCGCTCGATGCTCGAGGCGCCCAGGGAGGATTACACCAAGTCGCTGTGGGCGGTGCGCAGCTTCCAGCGCACCCAGAAGCCGCCGGCCGGCCCCGGCGAGACACCGGTAATCTCGGTGAACGGGATCAGCGCTTCCTACGGTCCGGTCAAGGTCCTGGAAGATGTCTCCTTCGACATCCACCGCGGCCGCACGGTGGCGGTGGTGGGGGAGTCGGGCTCGGGCAAGTCGACCGCGGCGCGGTGCATCACCGGCCTTCTACCGCCCACCGCAGGCGACATCCGGCACAACGGCCAGGTCCTGCCGGCGAGCTTCAAGGCCCGCTCGAAGGACCAGCTCCGCCAGGCGCAGATGATCTACCAGATGGCCGACACCGCGCTGAATCCTAAGAAGCGCATCGGCGAGATCATCGGCCGCCCGGTAGCCTTCTACCGGGGGTTGCGCGGCGCGGACCTGAAGAAGCGGGTCGACGAGCTCCTCGACCAGATCGAGCTGGAGCCGTCGCAGTACTACCACCGCGTTCCGTCGGAGCTCTCCGGGGGGCAGAAGCAGCGTGTCGGCATCGCCCGCGCGCTCGCGGCCGATCCTGAGTTCATCATCTGCGACGAGGTCACGAGCGCCCTCGACCAGCTCGTGGCCGAGGGGATCCTCAAGCTTCTCGACCGCCTCCAGGAGGACCTGAACCTCGCCTACATGTTCATCACCCATGATCTCGCGACGGTGCGCGCGATCGCCGACGAGGTGGTGGTCATGAAAGAGGGCCGGGTGGTCGAAGCGGGTCCGAAGGACGAGATGTTCCGGCCCCCGCACCACGAGTACACCGACCTCCTGCTCTCCTCGGTGCCGGAGATGGACCCGGACTGGCTCGACGGGCTGCTGGAGCGGCGCGGGGTGGACAACATCGGCGAGGCGGCGAGGAAGTAGGGGCACACGGAGCGGCGAGGAAGCAGGGGGGCCCACGGACATGACCCGAATCGCATTCATCGGCGTCGGCAACATGGGACTGCCGATGGTCCGCAACCTGCTCGCGGCCGGACACGAGGTGCGTGCGTACGACGTCTCGCCGGAAGCGCTGGCCGAGGCGGTCGAGGCCGGCGCCGGC
>JAJDXW010000045.1 GCA_022823045.1 Gammaproteobacteria bacterium | reverse complement strand
CCGCGGATATGGTTGTAAATCCGGATCTCCGCGGCGTCCGAACGCTCGGGCAAGGCGAAACTGATGACCAGCCCGGCGACGCGCCCGTCTCCCGAGACGAGACGGCCCACGATGCTGCTCTCGCTCAGCGCAATCTTCTCGATCCGCTTGAGATCCGCATCGCTGAGCGATCCCGCGTCGTCCACGAGGCGCTCCACGATCAAGTCGTCCTCTTCCGCCTCCGTGTGGTTATAGTTCGTAATGGAGTCGACCCGTGTGGCCCTGGGCACGCGCCAGGCGGCTTCGGTCAACTCCTCGACGGCGCCGAGCGCCTCGCGGGTGAACACCGACCCGCCCTTGGGCGCGACCGCGATCACCGCCGCATTGGTCGCCGAATAGGTGGCCTCCATGGCGTCGAACGCGACGAGTTGGGGATTGCCCTCGTCCAGCATGTCGCGCCAGTCGTTGGAGATGACGATGGTGCGGAGGCCGACCGCCAGAATCAGCATGACCGCCACGCTCGCCGCGAGGACCAGCCATCTGCGGCGCAACATGAACGCAATATAGCGGTTCAGAGGTGCGGACATCATGGCCTCGCTATACGGCGGCTCATGGCCGCGGCGAACCCGCCGGTTCCGGGGGCGGTTGTGAACCGGTTGCGAATCCCGAGCATCGCAACGCGGCTTGCGCGGTGGAAGTCCATGACGCCGGGCCGCCGCAACAGTGAACCAAAGGAGATCATTATGGCCCAGCGGATCGATGGATTCAAGTTTTCTGTCTCGCGCCGGGTTCCCCGGGCGGCGCGAGGGACATAAGGGTTGTTGCGCCCCCTTCTCGGGGTTGTTGAAAAAGTCAGCCTTGGTCGGAATTGATCACCGTCGTCATTCCGGCGAAAGCCGGAATCCATTTTGACTTTTCACCGGGCGGAGGCGCAGGCGTCACTTCCTCCTTGATGGGCTTTCTCAACAGACCCGATCCACCGCGTCCTGACCGCCTGAAAAATACTTGACAAAGGTGAGAGCGTCTTTGAGTATATCTGCAATACAGATTCCGCAAGGCTTTACCGCCCTTATTCCGTTCTGGGGAAGAAACCGGATTATATTGTCCATCGAGCGATTGTGGAGATGCGTGCGAGGCGACCTGAAAGTGAGGAGAGGACATGAGACTGATTTCAAAACGGAAAAACACCTATAAACAGATGATCGTTGCGGCGGCAACCGCCGTGTTTCTTCTGGGGGCGTTCACGCCCGACGCGTGCGCCGCGGATTCGGGCGCGAAAGCTCAGGGTTCGAAATGGTACATGAGCTTCAACGTGCCGGTCATGTTCATCGACGACTCGGTGAGCATCTCGGCCGGCGAAGCTGCTATCGCGCCGTCACCAATACCAGTCCCCTACACTTCGACGGCCACCAACTCGTACGATACGGGGTTCCGGATCAGCGGCGCCGTGGGCCGAAGATTCGACTCGGGCCTGCGCGTCGAGGGCGAGGTGTTCTACGGAAAGTCCGAGGTCGACAACCTGACGTACACCGGAATCTCCAGTCCCTTTTTGCCGGGCCTCGTAGTTCCGCCGAGGGACATCCCGGTCTCCGGCCCGGCCAGCCAGTTCGGCACCACGGTGAACCTCTGGTACGACTTCCGCACCGCTTCGCGCTGGAAACCCTATGTCGGCGGCGGCCTCGGCTTCATTCGGGTCGATCAGGGCGACCTGGAGTATGACCCCCGGGGGCCCGCACTGGCGATTGCCGAGGCGGTTGCGGTGGCGACCGTGTTGGGAAACCTGCCTCCGGGCACGCCTCCACAAGCCATAGAGCAAGCCCGGCAACAGGCTATTCTGGGGGCCCAGGCCGCCGTGCCGCCGGGGTCCATACCCGACGTCAGAGGCGCCGACTCGGGGGTGGTCTATCAGTTCGGCCTGGGAATAGGCTACCAGTATTCGGACGCCATTACCTTTCAGCTGGGCTACCGCTACCTGCTAACCAGCGAGTTCGAGTTCACCGCCACGAGCGCCGACAGGAGTGCGTCGGTCAGGGCGACGACAGACTTGAAGATTCATCTTTTCGAGTTGGGGATACGCTATCGATTCTAGGCGTCAGGTCTCACCCGATGACCTCGCACGACGCCCTGCACGGGGGCGAAGCGGCGGCCTTTGAACCAGGGGATGGCGGATGCCGATGAAAGCCGGTCGAACAGAGCCCGAAGGCGCGACCACGCTTTTTCCGTTTCCGGAAGGCTGGTACTTCATCGCCACCCGAAAGACGATAGAGAAGAAAAAACTGATCCAGAGAATCTGGATGGGCGAGCAAATCGTCGTCTGGTGCGACGATGAGGGGCGCATCTGCGTGGCGGAGGACCTCTGCCCGCATCTGGGTTCGGAACTGGGCCCCGACGTCGGCGGCGTGGTGCGGGACGGCTGCCTCGTCTGTCCCTTCCACGGGTTCGAGTACGACGCCACCGGTCAATGCGTCAAGACGCCCTACGCGCCTGCGCCCAGGACCGCCAGGCTGAATGTGTTCGAGACGCGCGAAATCCTGGGTCTCGTCTTCGCCTGGCGGGGGCTGGGCGGACGGCCGCCGCAATGGCGCCTCCCGGAAGAACCTGCCGGGGACGACTGGAGCGAGCTCGAGACCTGGAGCGTCAGGTTCACGGGGCATCCCCAGGAGACGACCGAGAACTCCGTCGACGACGGACACCTGCGCTACGTGCACGGCTTCGGCAGCGTGAACCGGGTCGGCGCCATCGAGGTGGAGGGCTCCTACCTCAAGAGTTGCTTCGACTTCACGCGAAGCCAGAAAGTAGCCGGGGTAAAGGTCTACACATACGACGTTTCCGCCGTCACCCACGTGCACGGGCTGGGCTATTCCTACGTCGAGGTCCGCGAGCACGGCCTCGGCATGGAAACGCGCCTGTGGGTGCTCGCGACGCCGGTCGACGGCGACCTGCTCGAAATGGTGCTGGTCAGCCAGGTGAAGCGGTTGCGCGAGCCGAAGCGGGCGATCATCGGCATGCGCTTCCTGCCGTCCGGTCTCCGCACCCGGCTCATGAACAAGATCATCATGGCGGCCCAGAAGCGCGACGTGCTATCGGACGTCGTCATATGGGACCGTAAACAGTATATCCCCCGCCCCCGCCTGTGCGGTTCGGACGGGGAAATCGGAACCTTCCGGCGCTATTGCGAGCAATTCTACCCGGACAGTGTGGATTGCAATCAGGGGGATGATGCCGCCGGGTGATCGGGAAACAACAGAAAATTCCAGTAAAAACAGATAGTTAGATTATCGCCGCAAACCCGGCCGCAGCATCGCCCGAGTGGAGGGTCAGTCCCGCGTTCGTTTCAGCTTTTCATCCGGTAAACGGCAGTTCGACCACCTCGCCGCCCCGGCGGGCGCTCTCTTCCATCGCGAGGGTGAGTTCGAGCACGGCGCGGCCCGTCTCCGCGTCGCAAAGCGGCACCTCCTTGCCGGTGGTCACGCGCTCCAGGAACAGTCTGGTCTCATCGCGCATCGGCCCCACGAAATCGCCCACGGCCCAATCGCCGGGCATGGCGGAGCCCAGGAAGGCGACCTCCACCGAGGAGTCGGGCGCATAGGGCGAGGGGACGCGCTCGTTGCCCACCATCATCACGTCCTTGTGGCCGTCGTCGATGCGGATGGCGCCCT
>JAJDXW010000288.1 GCA_022823045.1 Gammaproteobacteria bacterium | reverse complement strand
CGCCGAAGACGACCCCGAGGATGGAGCCGAACCCTCCGGATAGGATGACGCCCCCCACCACCGAGGCGGCGATCGCCTCGAGCTCCTTCAGGTTCCCCTTCGCGGCGTCCGCGGTGTTCGTGTCGAAGACCTGGGTGGCGGCGAAGATGGTGGCGCAGAACGCGGTGAACATGAACAGGGACACCTTCACCTTGTCGGTGGGGACACCGTTCGCCCGGGCCGCCTCCTCGTTGCCGCCGGTCGCGTAGATCCAGTTCCCGAGCTCGGTGCGCGAGAGCACGAACCACGCCGCCCCCGCGATCACGAGCCACCACGCGACCTTCGCGTCGAACCCCGTTACCCATTGCTCGCCGGCCCGGTTGTAGTTGAGGCCGAGCCAGAAGAGAACGTCGTAGAACCATTGAAAGGTCTCGCCTCCGAAGAGGGCCGCGAAGAAGTCGGTCTGCTTGAAGTCGGGGAGGCCCGAGACCTGCGTCGAGCCGTTGAAGGTCCGGAAGCAGACCTCCGTCGCGCCGCGCAGAATGAACAGGAACGACAGGGTGACGATGAAGGACGAGAGCCGGGTCCGCACCACGATCGTGCCGATGACCCAGCCGATCGCGAGGGTGATGCAAAGGGTGACGAGGAACGCGGCGAGCGGTGACGCCGGACCGAGGCCGAAGGGCAGGCCCCACTTCAGCATGATCGCCATCGACATGCCGGCGAACCCGATCATCGAGCCGATGGACAGGTCGAACTCCCCGGCGATCATCAGCATGCACGCGCCGGTGGCGATGATCCCGAGCTGGGCGATGATCGCGAGGTTGTTCTTGATCCCGAGGGGGTTGTAGACGACGTCCCCGGCCGCGAGGGCGAGGAACACGAGGAGCACGACCATTCCGGAGAAGGCCCCGATCTCGGGGCGGTGGACGAGGCGGGAGAACCACCCCCCGCGCTTCAGGCGATCGGCTTCCGAGCGCCCGCCGGCGCCCCCCGCCCCGGGGCCGTTCTCAGCGGTTGATGCCATCGGCTCGTGTCTCCTCCGGCGGGCCGGGCTTCCGTCCGGCCGGCCCGCCCCCCGGACGCGGAGGGCGGACCGGCCGGACCTGTCGGGTCAGGTCGAACGCTCGATCAGCGGTTCACCCCCGCCTGCGCCGCGACGCCGGCCGCGTTCGACGCGTCGACGAAGCCTGGACCGGAGGGGATGTTCGCGCCCGGGAGCAGCCCCGCGTTCTGGTTGTAGAGGTGCAGCACGATGATCGGCATGTACCCCTGGAGCCGTTGCTGCTGGTCGATGGTGAACGCGACGTTGCCGGCCTGGATGAGGTTGATGACCTCGGGGGAGAGATCGAAGCACGCGAGGTGGATCTCCGCCCCGACCTCCTTCACCGCCTCGGCGGCCGCGACGCACACGTGCGGGCCGACCGCGAGCACCGCATCGACCTCGGCGTCCGCCTGGAGGGCGGCGGCGGTGCGGGTCTTGATCTGCGCGACGTCGTTCGACACGTCGATCATGTTGAGGTCGGCTCCCATCGCATCGAAGTACCCCTCGCAACGGTCGACGAGCGCGGTGTTGAACGACTCCTGGTTGAGGCACAGGGCCTTCGTCGCACCTTCCGCCTTGGCCCGCTCCCCGGCCTTCTCGCCGGCGAGGCGTTCGGGCTGCCCGACGTGCATGAGGGCGCCGACCGCGGCGGAGGACTCGAGCCCGGAGTTCATGGTGATGACCGGGATCCCGGAGTCCGCGGCGGCCTTGATGGCCCCGCCGAGGGCGTCCGCATCGGGCAGCGAGACGACGATGCCGTCCGGCTGGGTGGCGGTGGCGGCCTCGATGAGCCTCGCCATGTCGGCCATGTCGCCGGAGGGGGCGAAGTTGTACTCGAACTCGGCGCCGACCGCCTTCGCGGCGTCCTCGCCGCCCTTCTGGACGACCGGCCAGAAGGGGTCGGTCCCCTGGGTGTGGGTGATCATCACGAACCGCTCGGCGCTCGCCGCCCCCGATACCAGCAGGGCGGCGGCGAAAAGGATTGCTCTCTTCATGGTGAAGTCTCCGTGTCGGATGGAAATGAAGTGGTTGGATGGCCTGTGGAGCCATACCCTTACCACGGCGCCGCGTGCCCGCGCAACGGACGCGGGCGCTCGCAACGACTGTACCAGGGGAGCCGCGGGCGATATATTGCCCGGCTTCGTTCCTCGACCCGACTTCAACCCATCCGCCCATCCCGAACGGGCCTTCCGAAGAGAGCGCCATGAGCTACCAGCACACCACAATCCCCGAGACCGGCGACAAGATCCGGGTCGCCGGAGACCGTCTCGCCGTGACCGATCAGCCGATTCTCGGCTACGTGGAAGGCGACGGCATCGGACCCGACATCACCCGCGCCTGCCTTCGCATCTGGGACGCGGCCGTCGAACGCTCCTACGGCGGCCGGCGCAAGGTCCACTGGGCGGAGCTCTACATGGGCGAGAAGGCGGCCGGGCTCTTCGACGGCGACTACTTCCCGCAGGAGACCCGCGACGCGCTCCAGGACCTCATCGTCTCCATCAAGGGCCCGCTCACCACCCCGGTCGGCGGCGGGTTCCGGTCGCTCAACGTCGGCTTGCGGCAGGTCCTCGACCTCTATGCCTGCGTCCGCCCCGTGCGGTACTACGCGGGCGTGCCGTCGCCGCTTCGCCGGCCTCAGGACGTCGACGTCGTCATCTTCCGGGAGAACACCGAGGACGTGTACGCGGGCATCGAGTACGAGGCGGGCACCCCCGAGAACGAGAAGCTCGCCCGGTTCCTGCGCGAGGACATGGGGGCCGGCTTCTTCGAGGGGGCGGGTCTCGGCGTCAAGCCGATCAGTCCCTTCGGCACCAATCGGCTGGTCCGCAAGGCGATCCAGTACGCCGTCGACCACGATCGCAAGAGCGTCACCTTCGTCCACAAGGGGAACATCATGAAGTTCACCGAGGGGGCGTTCCGCAACTGGGGCTACGAGCTCGCGAGGACCGAGTTCGGCGAGCACACGATTACCGAGGACGAGCTCTGGGACCGGTACGGCGGCAAGCAGCCCGAGGGCAAGATCGTCGTCAAGGATCGCATCGCGGACATCATGTTCCAGATGATGCTGCTGCGCCCGGCCGAGTTCGACGTGATCGCGACCTCGAATCTGAACGGCGACTACCTCTCCGACGCGGTGGCGGCGGAGGTCGGAGGGGTCGGGATCGCCCCGGGCGCGAACATGGCCGACCACGTGGCCGTCTTCGAGGCGACCCACGGGACCGCCCCCAAGTACGCGAACCAGGACAAGGTGAACCCCGGCTCGCTGTTGTTCAGCGGGGTCATGATGTTCGACTACATCGGCTGGCCCGAGGTGGGGCGGACGATCACCGCCGCGTACGAGAAGACCGTCGCCGAGAAGGTGGTGACGTACGACTTCGCGCGCCAGACCGAGGGCGCGACCGAGGTCCCGACGAGCGGGTTCGCGAGCGCGATCATCGACAACATGTGAGCGAGATCCTGTCCGGCCGGCCGCGCCCCCGGCGCCCGGCCACGCCCGGCCCGAAGACACGGGTCCGAAGGGCGCACCGGGAGACCGGGGAAGGGACGGATTCCCCCCCGGAAGGATTGCGGGCGGGGCGGCGCGGACGATACGATCCTTGCATCGACAAGAGCCAGAGTTGGGGGAATCCGATGCCGACGCGCGCGACGTCGACACCACGGTCCACGGCGGCCCTGATCGCGTCCTGTTTTCTCGCGGTGGCGCTGGGGTTGGCGGGGGTTGCGGCGCACGCACAGGATCCGGAGCCGGGCGATCCGCTGGAGCGGGCCAATCGGGTGTCGCATCGGTTCGGCCTCTTCCTCGACAAGGCCGTGCTCGGCCCGATCGCGCGGGCGTACGTGCGGGTCACCCCGTCGCCCGTGCGCACCGGGGTGACGAACTTCATCGACAATCTCACCTATCCCAACGTGATCCTCAACGACTTCCTGCAGGGCAAGGTCGAGCAGGGGTTCAAGGACTCGGTGCGGTTCGTGGTCAACACGACGTTCGGCCTCGTCGGGTTCATCGACATCGCGTCCGGCATGGGGCTCGAGCGCCACGACGAGGACTTCGGCCAGACCCTCGCGGTGTGGGGGGTCGGGGAGGTCGCCTACCTGGATCTGCCCGTGTTCGGGCCGAACTCGGTGCGGGACGTGACCAACGTTCCGATCGCCTGGCAGACGAGCCTCATCGCGCTCGCGGACGCCTCCGGGCTTGCGATTCCGGTGGCGGTCGTGGGGCTGGTGAACACCCGGGCCAACGCGAGCGCGATGATCGAGTTCCGGGACCGGGTCGCGCTCGACAGCTACGTGTTCACCCGGGAATCCTACCGGCGGCGGCGTAACCATCTGATCCTGGATGGCGAGGTGCCGGAAGGCGAGGACGACTTCTACTCCTTCGCGCCGAGCCGCCGCCACGAGTACCTGCTGTCGATGGTGGACGCCCGCGGGCGGATGGGAGGCAGCCCGAGCCGGTTCGATCCCTTCACTCGCTGACCGCGCAGGGGAACTCGGGGAGACGGGCTGATGCCGTCCGACGCGGTCATCGGCGGGACCGGTCTCGAGTCGTATCCGGGCCTCGTCGTCACCGGCGAACGGCGGGCGACGACCGTCTTCGGAGAGCCGTCCGCCCCGCTCGTGCTGGGCGAGATCGGCGGTCGGAGCGTCGCTTTCCTCTCGCGGCACGGGCCGGACCACGGGATCGCTCCCCACCGGATCAACTACCGGGCGAACATCCGGGCGCTCCGGGACGCGGGCGTCCAGCGGATCTTCGCGGTGGCCGCGGTAGGGGGGATCGCGCCCGAACTCGAGCCGGGGGCCGTCGTGGTGCCGGACCAGCTCATCGACTACACGGTGTCCCGGGTCAACACCTTCTTCGACGAGGGGCGGGTGGTCCACGTCGACATGACCCATCCGTACACCCCCTCGCTTCGCGACCGGCTGCTCCGGGCCGCGGAGGCGACCGGGGTCGCGGTGCACGACGGGGGGGTCTACGGGGTCACGGAGGGGCCGCGCTTCGAGACCCCGGCGGAGATCGACCGGATGGAGCGCGACGGTTGCGCGGTGGTCGGAATGACCGCGATGCCCGAGGCGGTCCTCGCCCGCGAGCTCGGGATGGAGTACGCCGCGTGCGCCGTCGTCTCCAACGCGGCGGCGGGGCGCGGGCCGGCGGAGATCACGATGGAGGACCTCTACGCGAACCTCGAGCGCGGCATGCGGGAGGTCCGGCGGATCCTCGCCGCCGCCCTCTCGACCGGCTCCAACTGACCCGCCGCCTCGCTGTGGAGGGGGCGGCGCGGAGGCGTCAGTCGAGCCGCCGCACCACGAGGAGCACCCCGAACAGGGGATGGTCGATGTAGTGCAGCCTTCCCGAACGCAGGCGAAGGTTCCTGGTGAGCCGCGTGACACGCAGGGGCTCGTCCGCTCCGGCCACGCGTATCGCGTCCGCTGCCGGCTGGTCACCCTCGGTGGCGCTTCCACCCGCGCGGCGGGCGGCGGCCTCCGCCGGACGCGCCGGCGTCCCGG
>JAJDXW010000324.1 GCA_022823045.1 Gammaproteobacteria bacterium | reverse complement strand
GGCCGAAGAGCATGAGGTCGGCGCCGTCCTCGAACTGGATGCTCATCCAGTCCCAGCCGACCTTGTCCTTGAGCGGATAGTCCGAGAAGAACTCGTGGTCCATCCACGCGAGCCCGGTGACCGCGAACTCGTCTCCCCCGATGGAGACGGTCCCGGCGGCCGCGAGGCGGGTGAACGAGAAGTAGTGGGAGACGGCCTGCGGGTCGTCCGCCACCTTGCGGCTCACCCCGTCCCGGCCGTGGATGACGACCGGCTTCCGGGGCGTCAGGGTGAGGCGAAGGATTGCCTCCCGGTTCATCGCGGTCAACACCTGGGTGGGACGGTGCTCCTCGCCCGGCCGCCACCCGATGCTCCAGTTTCCGTTCCAGATCCGCCGCTTTCCGAGGTCGGCACCGGCGATTCCGGGGCCGGAGCGGTTGATCCGCTCGTCGACCACGAAACGCTCCTCCCGGGTATCGGTGATCGCAAAGTGCGCGAGCCAGACCTGATCGAGGTCCCACGCCGACGGCTCCGCCGCTTCGATCTCCCTCGCCCGCCGAAAGAACGTGAGTTCGAAGCCGAAGTGCCGGCCGCCCGCGGTGAAGAGGTTCCCGGTGTAGTACCACCACTCGGAGTCGAAGGCGGGGTGTGCGAAGTGGTCCCGCGGGAACTCGTAGGCGTAGCCGGGGAGGACGCGCCCCGCCTCCCCCGCGGCCTCCGCTTCCCCCGCTGCTGCGGCGGCTCCGAGCGCGGCCGCGAGCGCGAGTGCGAACCCCCGCCCGGCCCGCGACCTCCACCCGTCCATCACTCCGCCCGCAGGACTTCGACCGGCTTGAGCCGAGAACCGATGCGGGCCGGATAGAGGCCCGCCACCACGCTCGCGACGACGACCGCGGCGAGCACCGCGGCGAGGAACCCGACCGGCCAGTGGAGCGGGAGGCTCCAGCCGAAGGACTGCTTGTGGATCACCCGGAGGAGCACCTGCGACGACGCCGCCCCGAGCGCGAGGCCCATGAGGCTCGCGAGCCCGCCGAGGAGCCCCGCCTGGACGAGCACGAGACGCCGGACCTGGGCGAGGGACGCTCCGTGCATGCGAAGGAGGGCGAGCTCCGAGCGCCGGTCGTACACCAGGTTCAGGAGCGCCTCGGCCATGCCGAGGATCGCGACGAACATCGCGATCGCCTCCAGGGCGTAGGTGATCGTGAACGTGCGGTCGAAGATGCGGATCGCATCGCTCCGGATCGCGCGGGTCGGGATCACCTCGACCCCGCGCCCGGCGAGGGCCCTCCCGAGCGCGGCGCGGGTCGCCTCGAAGTCCGCGCCCGGCTCGAGGTATACCCCGGCGCTCGAGAGGCGCGGGTCGGGAAGGTGGGCGAGGAGCGCCCGGCGGTCCGCGATGAGGAGCTCGCGCTCCCCCGAGTAGTCGTAGAAGATCCCGGCGACCGCGAGATCGACCGGGCCCGACCCGAGGGCGAGGCGGATCGTGTCGCCCGGCCCGACGCCGTGCCGGTAGCCGAAGAGCTCGCTCGCGATCACGCCCTCGCCCGCCTCGAGGGCCCGCCACACCGTCTCCGGCGCGGGGGCGTCGAAGAAGTCGATTCCCGAGTGCCGGCGATAGAGGTCGACGTCGGCGAGGCCGAGGGTGGCGGGGGACCCTTCGTGGCGGACGGCGTAGGTGCGGAAGCGGCCGACGTCAACCACCCCCGGTACCGCCTCGAGCCGCGCGGCCACATCCTCGCTCATCGTGGACGCCGCCCCGCGGCCCCCATCCGCCACCGGGCTCACGTAGAAGTCCGCCTTGAGCCGGCTCTCCAGCCAGTCGGCGACCGTCTCCCGGAAGCTGCCAACGGTGACCCCCATGCTGACGACGAGGCCGATCGCGACGGCCATCGCGGTCACGATCACCGAGGTGCGGCCGAGGGAGGCGGCGAGGCCCCGCGCCGCGACGCTCGCGATGACCCCGAGCGGGGGCGAGAGCAGGCGGCCGGCGGCGGCGAGCGCGGAGGCGCAGAGCCGCGGCGAGACCGCCGCACACGCCGCGGCGAGGAGGATCGGGGCGAGGTAGCCCCCGACCGGGATCCGGTCCACCGGCGGGACGAAGCAGCACCCGACCGCGAGCACCGCGAGGGCGACCGCCAGCACCGCGGACCGCCGGCTCGCGGCGCGGACCCGATAGTCGAGCTGCGCCCGGGCCATCGCCTCCGTCGGCGCCACTCCGGCCGCCTCCCGCGCCGGCCACCAGGCGGAGAGGAGCGACATGCCGAGACCGGCGACGAGGCCCGTCGCCACCGTGCCCGCGCTCAACGCGATCTCCCCCGGCGTGCTGCTCACGTAGAGCGAGCTCACCGTCCCGCCCACCGCCTCCACCGCCCCGACCGCGAGCACCCGGCCGAGGAGGAGACCGGCCACCGCCCCGATCGCCCCGAAGACCGCCCCCTCGATGAGGAACGCGACCCGCACCATCGCCCGCGACGCGCCAAGGGCCCGGGCGATCCCGATCTGCTGGCGCCGGCGCACCACGTAGGCGGTGATCGTGTTGTAGATGAGGAACGCGCCCACGAGGATCGTGGTGTAGCTCATCATCCGCAGGTTCCAGCGGAACGCCCGGAGCATCCGGCGGTTGTCGCCGGTCCGGGTCCCCGCGGGGAGGACGGAGGCGGCGGGCGGGAGATGCGGGACGAGCCGGTCCGTCCAGTCGCGCCCGTCGCCGGGCGGGGCGTGGACGTAGATCCGATCGAGCCTTCCCGCCCGGGCGAGGAGCCGCTCGGCGAGGGCGATGTCCACGAGGAGGAAGCGCCCGGCGCCGGCGGCCGCGGGCTCGACGACGCCCTGCACCACGAGATCCATCCGACGGTCGCCGGCGACGACGGGAAGGGTGCCGCCGGGAGAGACCCCGAGCGCGGCGGTCACCCACACCGACGGAACGTCGAGCAGCTCGGAAACGTCACCGCGCGGGCGGCTCCCGGTCTCCCCGAGCGTCGTGTCCCCGACGAGGTCGACGCCGAACAGCGCGACTTCCTCGCCGGTGCCGGGGAGGAGCGCGAACCCCTCGATGCGCGGCGAGAAGGCGAGGGGCACCTCGAGACGCGCGAGGTCGCCGTACACCGCCTCCGGAATGCCGCCGACCTGGGTGATCTCGTAGCTCGCGCTCCCCTGCAGCGACTCGAGGGAAGAGCGGAACGACCCCATCGAGGCTTCTCCCGCGAGGTCACGGCCACGATCACCGCGACCCCGAGGGCGACCGCGGACACGGTGAGGAGCGCCCGGGCGCGGTCCCGGACCATGGGGCGCACGATGAGGCGGAAGAGGAGGACGGCCCGCGCCATGCCCATACCGCGTCCTATTCGGGTCCGCCGGCCGAGGGGGTGTCGGCCGAGGGGGCGTCGGCGGCGAGCCGGCCGTCGCGAAGGGTGAGGCGCCGGTCGGCGGCGGCGGCG
Source organism: Gammaproteobacteria bacterium (assembly GCA_022823045.1). Taxonomy (GTDB): domain Bacteria; phylum Pseudomonadota; class Gammaproteobacteria; order HK1; family HK1; genus JAJDXW01. The sequence continues at coordinate 24,007 of JAJDXW010000324.1, read as the reverse complement.
GCTTCCGGGCTGTGGGTCGCCATGAGGATGCTGGTACCGAGCCGCTCGCGCAGGTCGCGGAGGAGCCCGATGACCGACGCGGCCGCCTCGTCGTCGAGACTCCCGGTCGGCTCGTCGGCGAGGAGCAGCCCCGGCCCGTGCACCAGGGCGCGGGCGATGGCGACCCGCTGCATCTCGCCCCCCGAGAGCTGGTGGGGATGGCGATCCGCGAGGGCCGCGATGCCGACCATCTCCAGCATGTCGACGGCGCGCCCGCGCGGTCTTCGCGCCCCCGCGAGCTGAAGGGGCAGCTCGACGTTCTCGACCGCGCTCAAGGTCGGAAGGAGCTGCAGGAACTGGAAGACGAACCCGATGCGGCGGCGGCGGAGCTCCGTCAGCGCGTCGTCGTCCAGGGAGGAGGTGCGGACCCCTTCGATCTCGACGTGGCCGCTCGTCGGGAGGTCGGCCGCCCCGGCGAGGTTGAGGAGCGTCGTCTTGCCGCAACCGCTCCGGCCGACGACGGCCAGCCACTCGCCGCCGCCAAGGTCCAGGGAAACCCCGTTGAGGGCGGGCACCCGCTGATCCGAAACGGCGTAATGCTTCTCGACGTTGAGGAGGTGGAGCACCATGGCGAGCCCGGAACGATCACCGGTTCATTGTTGCAGGCGCCCATTCTCTCCCCATTGCGGGCCGACGGGAAAAATGGGACCTGTATCCATGGGTTGACGAACGTGCAGACGGAGTGGAGAAGTGGCCGTATCGGCACGGTGTCGGATTACGCCTTCGGTCAATCCGACAACAAGCGCTCCGTGCACTTCTGTCAAGTCATGGATACAGGCTCCGAAAAAATGAGGGCAGGATGAGCTTTCCCGAACGGAGGTTGAGTTCAGTGTGAGCTGTCGGGAAAACTCATCCTGACCCCGTTTTTCCGTAAAGGGCGGGACGCGGCTCGTCGGGGACCGCTTCGGCGCGTCCGGTCGCGAGCGAGCGTTCCGCCGCCTCGGCGACGCGCATCGCCGCGTAGCCGTCCCAGACCGTGGGACCGGTCGCACCGCCCGCCCGCGCAGCGCGCACCCACGCCTCGGCCTCGATCCGGTAGGCGACCTCGAACCGTTCCAGCCAGTCGGGCTCGACCGCGCGCGTCGCCCCTCCGCCCTTGCGCAGGATGGGGCTCTCGAGCGACGGGGTCCGCAGCGTGCCCATCTCGCCGGAGACCTCCACGATGACCTCGTAGCCGTAGTTCGAGTCGAGGTTCACCTCGATGGAGGCGAGCCCGCCGCAGCGGAACGTGAGCTGGAGGAGGACGAGCCGGGTGCTCTCCGGCTGCTCCGGCACGTCCACGATGTGACTCGTGTAGACGGACGCAACATCGTCCCCCATGAGCCAGCGTGCGGAGTGGATGTCGTGGACCGCGGAGTTGACGATGACGTTGACCGCGGTCCGAACCTCTTCCACCCGCCAGTGGGTGTGGATGCCGCGAAAGAGGAGTGGCCGACCGATCTCGCCCGCGTCGATCGCCCGCTTGAGCGCGGTGTGCTGCGGATCGAAGGTGCGCATGAGGCCCACCTGGACGAGCTTCCGGCCCCCTGCCACCTCGGCGTCGAGGACCCGTCTCGCATCCTCGATGTCGACGCCGAGCGGCTTCTCGCACAGGACCGGCTTGCCGGCTTCGATGCACGCGACGGCGAGGTCCGCGTGGGTGGGATCCGGCGAGGCGATGAGCACCGCCTCCACCCTCGGGTCGCTGATGAGCGCGCGACCGGAATCGAAGACGACGGCTCCACCGCACTCGCCCGCGAGGTCGTTCGCCCGCGCCTGGTCCACGTCCATGACCGCAACCAGCTCCGCGCCGGAGACGCGATGGGCGAGATTGCGGGCGTGGCGTCCGCCCATGCCCCCCGTGCCGACCACCCCCACGCGCAACGTTCCATCCGCCATCCGACGCTCCTCCCCGGACCCCTTGTCCAATGCTTGACCGGAAATCTGGCACTTCCGGCCGGGCGTGTCCATCCCGCCGTGACGGCGCGCTCGCAGAATCGGCGACTTCCCACCGAACAGCGTCCCGGTCAACTCCATCCTCTTGCGACTGTACACATATACGTGTACAACGGGACCGATGAAGAGGCGTGACCTGGAAAGGGCATTGCGGCGGTGCGGATGGGTCCTCCTCCGTCATGGCAGGAGGCATGACATATGGACCGACGGAGAACGGGAAGAAGCGATTCCACGCCACACGGAGATAAACGAGCGACTGGCACAGGCGATCATCCGACGAGCCACGAGGAGGAGCTGACATGCGGTTCTTGGGCAAAATTTACGAAGATGGCGAGTTCTGGCTTGCCGAGGTTCCGGTTCTCGACGCCATGACTCAGGGGCACACGAGAGAAGAGGCCCTCGAAATGGCCGAGGACCTGCTGATGAGCCTGGCCAATCGTCCGGAATTCTCGGTTGAGGTACATTCCGGAGAGGGAGACACGTTCGAGGTGAGCTCGCCGGACACGAGAGGCTTGGTGAGCCTGCTGCTCAGGCGACAGCGCGAGCGGAGCGGGCTCTCGCTTGCCGAGGCGGCCGACCGCCTCGGTGCGAGGTCTCGCAATGCGTACGCTCGCTATGAGCGCGGGGCGTCGGCGCCGACTTTGGACAAACTAAGCGAGTTGCTCCGAGCCGTTTCCCCGGACTGCGACTTCGTCCTGCACCGCAGCGCGGAGGGCTAGCCCCGATCGCGATCAGGAACCGGGCGCCTCGCTATTCGAGGTTGGCGCGGATGCGCTCGGCGAGCCGGCCGATCGCGTCGAGGTCGCCCGGCTGGAGCTCCCAGTTGAACAGGAGGTCGTCGTCCGCGCGGCGGGGGATGACATGGAAGTGGAGGTGGAGCACCGACTGCCCGGCGGCCGGACCGTTCGCCTGCGCGATGCTGATCCCGGGCGGGTCGAGGGTCCGGCGCACCGCGTCCGCGACCCGGCGGCAGGCGGTCGCGACGGCGGCGAGGGACTCGTCGTCCGCCTCGAAGAGGTTCGGCACGTGCGTCTTCGGGATGACGAGGCAGTGCCCCTCGTTCGCGGGGTTGATGTCCATGAACGAGAGGACCCGGTCGTTCTCCAGCAGCTTGAACGACGGGATCTCTCCCGCGACGATGCGGCAGAAGATGCAGTCCGGGTCCGCGTTCATTTCTCGCACTCCCTGAATTGCCGACGACGACCGGCTGGCCCGCCCGGTGCGACGCGCGTCGTCTCGTTCCGCGCCGCCCTCGACGGGACGAGGCCGGGACCCCGCGCTAGCCGAGCACGAGGGCGGGGAGCGGGTCGAGGGTCTCGACCTCGACGTCGGGGGCGTCGGGGAGCCGCTCCCGGACCTGGCCGAAGCGGTTCACCCAGACCACCCGGAACCCGAAGGTCGCCGCCCCCGCCGCGTCCCAGGCGTTGGAGGACAGGAAGCAGACCGCCTCGCGCCCCACCCCGAGCCGGTCGCACGCGAGGCGGTAGACGTCCGGGTGCGGCTTGTAGACCCGGACGTCGTCCACCGAAAGAACCGCGTCGAGGCGGGCCCCGACGCCGGCGCTCGCGACCGCCGCGTCCAGCATCTCCCGCGACCCGTTCGAGAGGACCGCGGTGCGCATGCCGCCGCCCCGCAGGGCGTCGAGCACGCCCACCACCTCGGGATAGCACTCGAGCGAGCGGTAGGCGTCGAGGAGGTCGCGGCGAAGGGCGTCGTCCTCGATGCCCGCCTCGTCGAGGGCGAAGTCGAGCGCATCCGCGGTCACCTCCGCGAAGGGGGTCCAGCGGTGCATGAGGCTCCGGAGCCAGGTGTACTGGAGCTGCTTGGAGCGCCACGTCGCGGAGACGGAGTCCGCCGCCGCGCCGACGCGCGCGCGGTGGCGGCCGACCGCGGAGTGGACGTCGAAGAGGGTCCCGTAGGCGTCGAAGACGCAGGCCCCGATGCCCTCGAGCCGCGCCGCGGCGGTCACGGGCGAACCTCGCCGGCCGGCGGAGGCGGCGCTTGGGCCGACCCGCGCGGCATCGCCTGGCGCTCCAGCCCGAGGTCGCCCAGCATCGCCATGTCCGTGTCGAAGCTCGGGTTCGGGGTGGTGAGGAGCTGGTCTCCGCAGAAGATGGAGCCCGCTCCGGCGAGGAAGCAGAGGGCCTGCGCCTCCTCGCTGTCGTGCCGGATGTTCGGACCCGCCAGGGTGCCGTGTTCCGTCAAGTCGAGTCTCCCCGCCGCGTCAAGGCCGTGCAGCCTATCGAATCGACTCGCGGAAGACTACCGCGGCCGGCCTCCCCGGCGCCGGTCAGTCCGCGGCCGCGTCCCGAACCCGGGCCGGGGTGCGGACCGCCATGAAGTCCGCCCCGGCGCCCGCCGGGCGCGCGAACCCCACCCTTCCGGTCTCGACCGCCCGCGCGTCGAAGCTCCGCTCCTCGAACGTGATCGTCCCGCTCCGCTCGACGGTGAGCACCGTCGACGAACGGGTCCCGTACACGTCCCCGCGGATGAACCGCGCCGAACGCACCCGGTCGAGATCCGTCCCGCGAGGCTCCGCCTCCGCGGCGGGCTCGTCGTCGGCAAGCAGGGCGAAGAGCTCATCCGTCTCGAGCTCCCCGACGAGCCGCCGGCCGAACTCCGCGACCCCGCCCGTCACCTTCGGCTCCATCGCATTCAGGTGGTCGTTGCCGAGCCCGTGGCAGCCGGGGGCAAGCTCCGTCAGCCGTTCGTCGCCGCGGTTGGTCACGCAATGGACCCCGCCCCGGTCGGCGAGGAGCAGGTTGAAGCCGCTGTATCGCTCGGCCTCCCGCGACACCTCGCGGGCGTACGTGCGCGCGCCGAGGGCTCCGCGAAGGAAGTCGACCGGAAGGCGGCCGCGGGAGGGGGCGCCGGGGCCGGGGGGCGTCGAGCCGCCGACGTTCGTGAGGGCGGCGAACCGCCCGTCCGCCGTCACCCCGAGCCAGGTGCCGCCGGCCACGAGGTCGCGGCCGGCGAGGATGCGGCCCTCCGCCGCGTCGGCGCCGGCACCGCCGCCGCCCGCCGGTCCACCGCTCGCCGACTCATCCCACGGGGCGGCCGGCGCGGTCGGCCGCACGTGGTACTCGTCACGGTTGGCGGCAACGACGAGCGGGTAGCGGGGGTGGGCCCGCCACCCCACGAAGACGAGGCACACTACATGTTCCGCCGGTACTGGCCGCCGACCTCGAACAGGGCGTCGGTGATCTGCCCGAGCGAGCAGCACCTCACCGCGTCCATCAGCACCTCGAAGACGTTCTCGTCACGAATGACCGCCTGCCGGAGCCGGTCGAGCATCGCCGGAGCCTCGTCCGCGTGCCGGGCCTGGAAGGCGCGAAGCCGCTCGATCTGGCCTTCCTTCTCCTCCTCCGTCGACCGCGCGAGGGGGATCGTGGTCGCCACTCCATCCGCCGGGGCCTCCGGCTTGAGGAACGTGTTGACCCCGACGATGGGGAGGCTCCCGTCGTGCTTGCGCTGCTCGTAGTGGAGCGACTCGTCCTGGATCCTGCCCCGCTGATACCCCGTCTCCATCGCCCCGAGCACGCCGGCGCGCTCGGACAGGCGCTCGAACTCTGCGAGCACCGCCTCCTCCACGAGGTCCGTCAGCTCCTCGATGACGAACGAGCCCTGGTTCGGGTTCTCGGTCTTCGCAAGCCCCCATTCCCGGTTGATGACGAGCTGGATCGCGACCGCCCGCCGCACGCTGTCCTCGGTGGGGGTGGTGATCGCCTCGTCGTAGGCGTTGGTGTGCAGGCTGTTGCAGTGGTCGTAGGTCCCGATGAGGGCCTGGAGGGTGGTGCGGATGTCGTTGAACTCGATCTCCTGCGCGTGGAGTGACCGCCCCGAGGTCTGGATGTGGTACTTGAGCTTCTGGCTCCGCTCGCTCGCCCCGTATTTCTCGCGCATCGCGACAGCCCAGATCCGGCGCGCGACGCGCCCGAGCACCGAGTACTCGGGGCAGAGGCCGTTCGAGAAGAAGAAGGAGAAGTTCGGCGCGAAGTCGTCGACGTCCATCCCCCGGGCGAGGTACGCCTCGACGTAGGTGAAGCCGTTCGCGAGGGTGAAGGCAAGCTGGCTGATGGGGTTCGCCCCCGCCTCCGCGATGTGGTAGCCCGAGATCGAGACCGAGTAGAAGTTCCGCACCCGGTTCCGGGTGAAGTACTCCTGGATGTCGCCCATGACCTTGAGGCTGAACTCGGTCGAGAAGATGCAGGTGTTCTGCCCCTGGTCCTCCTTGAGGATGTCCGCCTGCACCGTCCCCCGCACCCGTTCGAGGGTGGAGGCGCGAAGGGCCGCCGCCTCCTCCGCGTCGGGCGGGCGCCCGTGCTCCGCCTCGAAGTCGGCGGCCTGCTGGTCGATGGCGGTGTTGAGGAACATCGCGAGGATGGTCGGAGCGGGACCGTTGATGGTCATCGACACGGAGGTCGCGGGATCGCAGAGATCGAACCCGCCGTAGAGCACCTTCATGTCGTCGAGGGTCGCGATCGAGACCCCCGAGTTCCCGACCTTGCCGTAGATGTCCGGCCGATGGTCGGGGTCGAAGCCATAGAGGGTGACGGAATCGAAGGCGGTCGAGAGCCGCTTCGCCTCGGAGTGCTGCGAGAGGTAGTGAAAGCGCTCGTTGGTGCGGGCCGCGTCGCCCTCGCCCGCGAACATGCGAAGCGGGTCCTCCCCCTCGCGCTTGAACGGGAACACCCCGGCGGTGAACGGGAATCTCCCCGGCACGTTCTCGCGCATGAGCCAGGAGAGGAGGTCGCCCTCGTCGCGGTAGCGGGGGAGCGAGATCTTGGGGACCCGGTTCCCCGAGAGGGTGGTGTGGGTGAGCGAAGCGCGGATCGTGCGCCCTCCGGCGGGGATGTCGTGCTCGTCGCCGGAGTACGCCTCGCGCAGGGCCGGCCAGCCGTCGAGGAGGGTGCGCGCCTCGTGCTTGAGGGCCGCCTCGCGCTCCGCGGCGAGGGACTCGAGGGCCTCCTTCGCCGAGGCGCCCGGGGCTTGCGGTCCGGAACCGGAGGCTGACGCCAGCATCCTCGCCGACTCGCGAAGCTGCTGGCGCTCGCGCGCGAGTATCGACTGGGCCTCGACGCGCGCCCGCCACCCCCGCACCGTCTCCGCGACCTCCGCGAGATAGCGCACCCGCTGCGGCGGCACGATCGCGGCCGCCCGGGTCGAAACCCGCGTCTTCGGGGCGGGAAGCCGGCTCTCGCCCCAGCCATCCACCGCGCCCGCGAACCCGTTCTCCCGCAGCGCGGCGAGGACCCCCTCGAAGAGCGCGGTCACCCCGTCGTCATTGAACCGGGACGCGATGGTGCCGTGGACGGGCAGGCTCTCCGGCGCCACCCCGGCGATGCCGCGGTTGCGGGCGAATTGCTTCCGGACATCGCGGAGCGCATCCGCCGCCCCCTTGCGGTCGAACTTGTTGATGGCGACGACGTCCGCGAAGTCGAGCATGTCGATCTTCTCGAGCTGGCTCGCCGCCCCGAACTCCGGGGTCATCACGTAGAGGCTCGCGTCGACGAGGGGGGCGAGGGCCGCGTCGCCCTGCCCGATGCCGGAGGTCTCGACGATCACGAGGTCGAACCCGGCGAGCTGGACGGCGGCGAGCACCTCCGGGAGCCGCGCCGGGATCTCCTGCCCGGAGGCGCGCGTCGCGAGCGAGCGCATGTAGATGCCGGGGTGGTCGATCGCGTTCATGCGGATCCGGTCGCCGAGGAGGGCACCCCCGGTGCGGCGGCGGGTGGGGTCCGCCGCGACGATGGCGATGCGCAGGCGTTCGCCGAACGCGAGCCGTGCCCGGCGCACGATCTCGTCGGTCACCGACGACTTGCCGGAGCCCCCCGTCCCGGTGATGCCGAGAACCGGTGCGGTGCCGGCCCGCCCCGGGCGGTGCCCGGCCGCGAGCTTTCCGGGGTCGACGAGCCCGCGTTCGATGCACGTGATGGCGCGGGCGAGCGCGCCGAAGTCGCCGGCGCGAAGGTCGTCCCAGGGCACGCGGAGGGCGCGCGCGTCGAGGGCACCGCGGGCGCGCTCGAACACGTCGTCCATCATCCCTTCAAGGCCCATCCGCTGGCCGTCCTCGGGGGTGTAGATGCGGGCGATGCCGTAGTCGTGGAGCGCGCGCACCTCCTCCGGCACGATGACCCCGCCGCCCCCGCCGAAGATCCGCACGTGCCCTGCCCCGCGCTCGCGGAGCATGTCGAGCATGTACCGGAAGTACTCGATGTGCCCGCCCTGGTAGGAGCTGACCGCGACCGCGTGCACGTCCTCGTGGATGGCGGCGGTCACCACCTCCTCGACGGCGCGGTTGTGGCCGAGGTGGACCACCTCGCCCCCCGAACCCTGGAGGAGGCGCCGCATGACGTTGATCGCCGCGTCGTGGCCGTCGAAGAGGCTCGCGGCGGTGACGAAGCGAAGGGGGAACGCGGGCTCGTCCGCCGCGTGCGCGGCGTCTTCGGGCGTCCGGAAAGCAAGAGCGGGCTCGGCCATGTCGGTCAGGTTCGGCGTCGTTGGGATAGCCGCGGAACGGTACGCAACCCGCCGCGCCACGTCAATTTTCGAGGTCTCTTCGCAGGCGCACTTCGCAGGTTCGCGCCTGTCCGAACGGAACGTTTCGTGTCAGTATCGGGCCATCGGATCGACGCGCCGGCGGTCCGGTCCGTTCCAATCGACGAGGCAGGCGATGGGGCACGTTTTCGCGGAGCTGGAGCTGAGCAATCCAAGACGGGAGGATCTGGCGCCTCTTGCCGTGAAAGCGCTGGCCGATACCGGCGCGCTGATGTTGTGCATCCCCGAACATGTCGCCGTTCAGCTCGATCTGGAAGCTGAATCCATGAGGGAAGTCTCGGTCGCGGACGGCAGAAGCACGCGGGTCCCGTACGTCGGCCCGGTCAAGGTCGCGTTCGGGAAGAGGTTCTGTTACGTCGGGGCACTGGTGCTCGGCGACGAGGTGTTGCTGGGAGTGGTTCCGATGGAAGACATGGATCTCGTGGTCGACCCGGCGCGGAGGAAGCTCACCGTCGATCCGGCCAGTCCCAATCTCCCACACGCGCGGGTCAAGTAGCCGGCAAGCCGCCCCTCCCGCTTTCGCGTCGAGCGCGGCCACTCGGCGCCCGGCCTCTCGACACGATCACCTTCCGCCTCGGGGATCCTCGGCCTTGAACGGCAGCCGACCCGGCCCGGCGGCCGCTACCGAATTCATGCACTGTCTCATGCACCCCCGCAAGGGAGCACCGGGCACCGGATGGTAGAATATTCCCATGGAAGACCCCGGACCATGGACGGCCCCCCGATGCGGCGGAAAGCGCGGCCGCGGCGAGCGGCAGGCCGCTCCCCTCCGGCCGGAACCCGAGTTCCCCGGCTGCACCCCACGACACCTCCCGCGCGGTGCGATCGAGCACTACGAAGGACGGCTCGAGTTCTGGGACGCCGATACCGAGATCGCCTGGGTCGCCGAGCCCACCAGCCCCTACCACGAACAGCCGGTCGAGACCCTGTCGGCGCTCGTGGACCGGATCGCCGCGGTGCGCGGCTCGCCCGTCAAGTGCTTCGGGTCGATGGACCTGTGGCTCCGCGGCGAGCACGGCCGGCCGCGCCGCATCCTGCAGGCGGACCAGTCCGTTTACCTGTACCCGGAACGGGCGACCCTGCCCGGACTCTCGGCGATGGTGATCGGCGAGCACGACTTCCCCGACGTGGTGCTCGAGGTGGACCACTCCACCGACGTGCGTCGAGGCAAGCTCGGGCTCTACGAATCGTGGGGCTTCCCGGAGGTGTGGGTGGAGGTTCCGGAGCGCCGCGCGCGGAGCCGGGCACGGAGCCGCCGGCCGGGGCTGACGATCCATCTGCTGTCGGAGGACGGCGCCTACCAGATCTCCCCCGAGAGCCGGGCCTTTCCCGGCTGGCGCGCGGAAGACATCCACGCCGCCCTCAACGAGACGACCGCTTCGGCGCAAACCTACGCGATCCTCGAGCGCATCGGTCTCGCGCTCGGCGCCCGCGAGGGGACCGGGCCGGACGACGACCCGTGGCTGCGCTCACAGCGCCGCGAGAGCTTCAAGAGAGGGCGTTTCCGGGGGCGCGCGGAAGGCCATGCGGAAGGGCGCACCGAAGGCAAGGCGCAAGGCCGGATGGAGGCCCGGGCCGGGATGGCTCGCCGCATATTGCTCTCGCGGGGCGTCGAGGTCTCGGACGACTTCCCCGCCAACGTGCCCGCCTTCGCCGGGGCGTCCGAGGATCGCATCGTCACCGCCGCCCTCGCGTGCGAGAGCGAGACCGACTTCCGCACCCGTCTCCACCGCCGCGATTGCTGACCGGACCAGCTCTCGGGGGAGCGCGAGACACGCGGCGAAACTGCCGCTGTCGATCGGGAGAGCAGCCGATACGCATCCGAACAGAAAGGGAAGAAGACCATGACCACGGTACCCACGACTCGGGTGACTCCCCGACCTGCCGACGGCCGGCCGGAAGCGGGGATGGTGGTGGGGCTTCGGGACGGCAGGCTCAGGGGCCGAGGGCGGTGAGCGGCGCCAGCACCACCCCGTCGGGCCGGGTGTAGCCGTGGCCGACCCCGACAATGACCGCGAGGGCGGCCGGAGGGCCGGTTCTCTCCGGGTCCACCCGATCCCGGAGCTTGAGCAGGTTCCTCACCCCTTCCTCGACCGGCCCCTCGCCCCCGAGCTTGATCTCGACGCCCATCCACGCGCCGGCCGCCGTCTCGACGATGGCGTCCACCTCCAGGCCGGTGTTGTCACGGTAGTGATACACCTCGGCATCGTGGGCCTGGGCGTAGACCCGAAGATCTCGTACGGCGAGCGACTCGAAGAGGAGCCCGAACGATTCGAGATCGACTCGCAGGCGATCGGGGCCGGAGCGAAGCGCGGCAACCGCCAGCGACGGATCGACGAAGTGACGCTTCGGCGACTTGCGCAGCCGGGAGCGGGAACGAAGATGCGCGGACCACGCCGGCTGATCCTCGATCACGAAGACCCGCTCCAGCGCGTTCAGATAGCTCTGAACGGTCTCCGGGTGCAGCGGTCCCGAGCTTCCGCCCGCGTCGGCCGCGATGACGGAGACCGCCGCCTCGGTGGCCACGTTCCGGGCCAGCGACTGCAACACCCGCCGGACCAGCACCGGATCGCGGCGGACACCATCCACGCGCCGGAGGTCGGCGCGGCGAATCTCTTCCACGTAGTCGCGGACGAACCGTTGGGCCTGGTTCGTTGCGGCGCCGACCATGCCGGGCCAGCCCCCCCGGCAGACGAGGGCGACGAGATCGGTAACCGTGGTCTCGCCGAGGTGGGCCGGCACCGGCTCCGAACGCAGCATGGCTCCGAGGGAGCTCTCGCCGGTCGAATGCCCGGACTCGAGGAGCGACATCGGCCGCATCGCGAGCCTGGACACCCGGCCTGCGCCGGTATGCCGCGTGGTGTCGTCGGGGGGCACCGCCGAACCGGTCAGGATGAATCGACCCGACCCGCCGCCCATGTCCGCCGCGCGGCGCACGTGGTTCCAGATGGACGGCACGCTCTGCCATTCGTCGATCAGGCGCGGCGCCGGCCCTTCCAGCACGAGACCGGGCTCCAGCTCCGCGGCGCTCCGCAGGCCGGCGTCCACGTCGAGCAGGACTTCGCTCGCGGCATGGTGGCGGCCGGTGGCCGTCTTCCCGCAGGCTCGGGGGCCCTCGATCAGCACCGCTCCGGCCGACCCGAGCCGGGCGGCCAGCTCCTCGTCGACGATGCGCGGGCGGTACAGCTCCGCCAAGTCATCACTCCCGTCCGATCCGATCCGACCCCGTCCGGAGCTTCCTCAACCGGGACCTTGCAACACATTTAACCGGGATTTTGCAACACATTCAACCGTAATCCTGCAAAATATTCAATGGGAATTTCGGAACGCATTCGACCGGGACCTTGCAACGTATCCGACAACGATCTCACGATGTATTCAACCGGGCTCGCGCAGCGCATTCGACCTGGGTTCCAAGCGTTCATGGACGGGGCGACCACCCTGCCGCGTGAACAAGCGTCCCGGGTCGAGAAGACAGCGCCCGCGGGAGACGCCTGCCCGGTGTGCTCTCGCGGCAAACACGTCCGACCGGGAAACGGCCAGCCAATCCTGCCGCCGGCCCGAGGGCCGTCCATCCGCTCTGCGTGTCGCCGCCGTCTTCCGCCGCTTCCGCGGCCCTCGCGTTCTCCCGGGGATGTCCGCCCGCCGGCTATTGGTCGCGAAGCTCGGACGCCTGGGCGGCCGCCCCCGCGCCGCCTCGCATCCGGCCGGTGATCCACACCCCGAGCACGGTCGCGAGATAGGGCAGCGCCAGCAGGACGTCGTGCGGGATCACGGCGCTGAAGTGGAGCTGGAGGCGGATCCCGGCCACCCCGACGAGACTGAAGAAGGTCGCGGCGAGCGCCCCGCCGAACGGATGGCCGCCGCCGAAGATGGCGGCGGCGAAGCTCATGAACCCCCGGCCCGCGGTCATGTTCTGGGCGAAGAGCTGCAAGCTCCCCGCCGCGAGCTCGGCGCCGCCGATCGCACAAAGGACGCCGCCCGCGGCAAGGGCCACCAGCCGCATCGCCACCGGGTCCGCCCCCACGCTGCGGGCTGCGAAAGGATGCTCGCCGGCGGCCGCGAGCCGCAGCCCGGACCGCGTTCGGCGGAGCCACACCCACAGGGCGAGGACCACGAACGGCATCGCGAGGACGAATACGGACAACACCGCGTACGGGCCGAAGAACCCGCCGATCCGGGGCACGCCGAAGGGCGCGCTGACCGCGGCCAGACTTCCGAAGATCGACTCCACGGCGAGCGCGGTGCCTCCCACGCCGAGGCCCGAAAGACCGAGGCCGGCGATGATCGGGTTGGCCCTGAGCCCGTCGATCACGAACCAGAGGAGGACCGAGGCGAGCACGCATGCGGCAATGGCGATCAGGAGTGCCACGAGAAACGAGCCGGTGAGCACGATCCCTACCACGGTCGAGCAGGCGCCGATGATCATGACCCCCTCGAGCCCCAGGTGCCAAACGCCCGCGCGCTGCGCGATGACCCCGGCCATGGTCACGTAGATGAGGGGGGTGGCGGAGCGCAGGATCGCGATCACGAACTCGTTGAGCTCGCTCATGGGCGCGGCTTCCCGAGACGAAGGAAGCGTTCCACCACCCCGGCCCGGGCGGTGATGAAGAGCGCGATCGATGCGTTGACGACGTCGATGGCCGACGCCGGCAGGCCGGCCAGGATCGGCAGGTAGATGGCAGCCGACACGAGCCCGCCGAAGAACAGGCTGACCGCGGCCATCCCTACCACCGACAGGTTCGCGACCAGGGCGACGAGGATCGCGGTGAAGCCGTGGGCGGGAAGAAAGCCGGTGGCGATCCGCCCCGTCGGACCGAACAGCTCCACGGCCCCGGCGAGCCCCGCGAGCGCCCCGCCGACGAGAAAGCTCGTGAGTCCGAGCCGCCACGCAGGTGCGCCCTGAAAACGGGCCATGGCGGGGTTGCGGCCGGCGAGCCCCGCCAGCACCCCGAACGCGGTCCGGTTGACGAGCAGCCACATGGCCACGGCCACGAGCGCGGCGATGGCGACGATGGTGAGGGACACCCCGTAGGAGTCGCTGATCCGGTAGCTCGCCGGAAGGATCGGGCTCGAGGCCTGCTGCCCGGAGCCGGAAGGGTCCTTGAGCGGGCCTGACGTGACCCAGACGAGGATAAGGCCGGCGATGAAGTTGCCCATCAGGGTGGTGATCACCTCGTCCGCGCCCGAACGAAGGCGCAGCACCCCGGGCCAGAGCGCCCAGAGCGCTCCCCCCGCCATGGCCGCCGCGAAGCCGAGCGGAACGACGACCGCACCCGGGAGGCCCGAGAGCCGATCCGCGGTGAACGCGGCACAGATCGCGCCGATGTAGAACTGGCCCTGGGCGCCGATGTTGAAGAAGCCGCAACGGAAGGAGATGGCCACGCCGGTGGCGGTGATGAACAGGGGCAGGGCCCAGCGCAGGCTCTGCTCCCCGGCGCCGGGACGAAGGAACGCACCCTCGAGAATGCTCTCGAACATCGCGAGCGACGAGTAGCCGGCGAGCTCGAAGAGGAGCCCGCAGAGGGCGAGCGACAGCGCGACGAAGACCACGGCGCGAAGGACGGCCGCGATCCTGGCGCGCATGTCTCAGACGCCTCCTTCCACGCCCGCCGATTCGCACGCTGCGAACGAGGGCGGGGTTTCCGCGTCAACCCGCATGGCGCTCCAGCCCCGGCGCTCGCGGCCGCGGCGCTCCGACCGCGGAGCCGCTGCCGGGGAGAGCGGAGAGCGCCGGGAGTTGCGCGACAGGCATCACGCGGCGAGGCCGGTCATGGCGCGGCCCACCGCGGCCAGGTCGTAGGGCGGGACGTGCTCGGCCACGATCCGCCCCGACAGCATCACCAGCACGCGATCGGCTACGTCGAACAGCTCATCCAGGTCGGAAGAGATGAGCAGGACCCCGCAGCCACGCTCCCGGGCCGACCGCAGAGCCTGCCAGACGAACGCGGTGGCCCGGATATCGAGCCCGCGCGTGGGCTGCGCCGCGACGACGACGAGCGCCTCGTCGTCGATCTCGCGGGCGAGGATCACCTTCTGGGCGTTCCCTCCGGACAGCGACCCGGCAGGCTGGGACGGCGTGGCGAAGTGCACGTCCCAGGCATCGAGGGCGCGCGCGCACCGGTCCCGCAGCCGCGAGGGGCTGATCGGAGCCAGCAAGTGGCGGCGGAGCAGTGTCCCGGCCGACCAGTTCTCCCAGAGTCCGCTCGTCAGGCTCAGCCCTTCGACATTGCGATCAAAGGGAATGATGCGAAGGCCGAGGGAGCGCCGCCGGGCGAGGCCGGAGGCGGTGACCGCCGTCCCGCCGAGCCGGACCTCCCCGCCGGTGACTTCCGCGAGCCCCGCGATCGCCCGAACCAGGGTGCGCTGGCCGTTGCCCTCGACCCCGGCCACCCCCACAATCTCGCCCGTTCCGACCCGGAACGAGAGGGCGTCCAGCGGCGGCCCCGCCGCGTCGCCGGCCGTCTGCACCCCGGTCAAGCGAAGCGCCGATTCCCGCGAACCGCGAGCCGGTGGCGGTGGCGATGGCGGTGGAACGTCGAAGGTCCGCCCCGGTGCCGCCGCGCCGGCCACCGTCCCGACGAGCGCCTCCCGGTCGGCCTGGCGGAGCGCTCCCGCGTCGGCAGGACCGATGATCATCTCGCCGACCGCGGTCGGCTCCAGTCGCTCCCGCCTGATCGGCCCCGCGACCAGCCGGCCGCCGCGCAGGACGGAGATGGTGTCGGCAACGGAGAAGACCTCCCGGAGCTTGTGCAGGATCAGGATCACGGTGACCCCACGCGCCTTGAGACCACGGAGACGGCGGAAGAGGCTCTCGATCCCCGGAGGCGGCAGGACCGCGGTCGGCTCGTCGAGGATCAGCACCTTCGCATCAGCAACGAGGGCGCGCGCGATCTCGACGCCCTGCTGTCTTTCGATAGGCAGGTCGCGGATCCGGCAGCGCGGATCGATATCGAGGTCCAGAGCCCGCAGGTGCGCCCTCCACCGCCGGTGCAGCCGGCGCCGGGTGAAGGGGCCGATTCCACCGCCCGCGCCGAACTCGATCGCTTCGGCCACCGTGAAGGAGGGCGGCAGCGCGAAGTTCTGGTGGACCAGCTCGACCCCGGCCGCGCGGGCCTCGGCCACCCGCCCGAAGCGAAGCTCCCGGCCGTGGATCGACAGCGCCCCCGCATCGGGGCGGACCAGACCGGCCGCGACCCGCGCGAACGTCGTCTTGCCGGCACCGTTCTGCCCCACGAAGGCGTGAATCCGGCCCGGCTCCAGATCGAGCCCCACCTCCGCGAGCGCCTTCACCTCTCCATAGGCGACGGAGATCCCTCGGCAGCGAAGCGCCGGTGGCGGCGATGCGGTCATCCGCTTCCGTACCACCGCCCCTAGCCCGGAAATCTCACCAACTTTCGTCGCTTACTCGAAAAATTCTGCGAATTTTTCGAGACGGGCGTTCACCCGAAAGGCTCTCCGAGCTTTTCGGGTCTGGGCGTCGAGACGGCGCTGTGGCTGGCCGCACGGACCGAAAGAGCGCATGCGCGCTGCTGAAGGCGTAGCCGACACTAGCGCTTGCGCGCTGTCGAAGCGGCTTGAGGGAGTACGGCCAGTCACAGCGCATGGATCGGCGTCCGCTGCAGAAAGTTGGTGAGATTTCCGGGCTAGACGCGCACGAGCGTGACCCCTTCCCCGGCAGGAGCTCAGATCGACGTGTCGAACGGCACCTCGATCGACCCGTCGAGGATGCCAACCCGCGCGGCCTCCACCCGCGGCCAGGCTTCCATCGCCCTGGCGGCGAGCTCGCTCGGACCCTGCTCCTGGTAGAGCGGCGAGAGGATGAAGTCGATCACCCCGGTGCCGAGGCCGGTCGGGACGTGCCGCCCTCCCGTCCAATTCGGTTCGAGCGCTTCGCCAAGCTCGTTGTAGAGCGACTGGCCGAAATCGAGGCTGACGATGCCGATGACCGAGGCGGGACCGAGCGCGTACTGGGCCGGGTCCAGGGCGCTCACCATGCGACCCGGAGCCTCGTTGGCGGCCTGGATGATGCCGCCGTCGGTGGCCGCCGAATCCGTCTGGATGTAGTCGATCCCGTCGAGGAACATCTGGCCCGCGATCTCGTAGCCCTTGGCCGGGTCCTGGAACGAGCCCGCGAAGGCGGCGGTGACGGTCGCGTCGGGATTGACCGAGTGCACCCCCGCCTTGAGGGCGTTGAAGTCCGCGTTGAGCGGCGGAATGCTGATCCCGCCGATATAGCCGATCTTGCCCGTTTGCGACACGTTGGCGGCGAAGATCCCGGAGAGATAGCAGCCGAGGTAGTAGTCGTAGGACACGGTCACCAGGTTGGGGATGGGTGGGTCGAGCGGATCGCCGAAGATGTGGATCCACCGGGTCCCCGGATAGGCCGGGGCGACCGCCTTGAACGCCTCCGCGATGACCGGGAACGTGGCCGCGACGTGGGTGGCGCCCGCATCGCCGAGGGTGCGAAGAACGGTCTCGAAAGTCGCCGCGTCCTGGGCGTAGATGGTGCGCTTCTCGAAGCCCCGCTCCTCGGAGAGCTGGCCGAGCTTTCCGATCATGGAGTCGATGGGGCCGTTGTCGCCCGCCGCCTGGGTGTGGACGAGGGCGACGAGGCCCATGTTCGCCCGCGCGGGCGCGGGGAGGATGCCGCCCGCCCCGGCCAGCACCGAGGCTCCGGCCGCGGCTCCCAAGAGGCGGCGCCGCGAGAGCGGCTTCGAGCCAGGCAGGTGATTCGTCGGCTTCTTTCGATTCCTGGACATGACGGTGCTCCCTTCTGGGTGGTGGCGGCCGTCTGCCGCCGGGATCATGAACGCGGCGTCCGGCGCTCGAACGGGAAGGGCCGAGCGAACGCCGAACGCCGGTGGAGCGGGGGGCGCGAAGGCCGGTGGCCGGCGCGGCGCAGGCGGACCCGGCCCGCAGGGCGGCCCGGCGGGCCGCGACCACCGCTTCGGGCACGGGTGCCACGGACGGCGGGCACGGACGCGGCTACGGCACCGGTGCGGATCACGCCGCCTCCTCCCCGCCGCGCAGGAACTCCGCCGCCTTCTCGCCGATCATGATGGCGGGCGCGTTGGTGTTCCCGCTCGTGATGATGGGCATGATGGAGGCGTCGGCGATGCGAAGACCCTCGAGCCCGTGGACCCTGAGACGCGCGTCCACCACCGCCATCGGATCGATGCCCATCTTGCACGTCCCCACCGGATGGAAGGTCGTCATCGCGGAGGCGCGAAGCCACGTCTCGATCTCCCGGTCCGTCCGAGCTTCCTCGCCCGGCGCGAGCTCGCGGCCGCGATATCGGTCGAAGGCCGGCTGGCCCATGAGGTCACGCACCATGCGCACCCCGACGATCATGGTCCGGAGGTCGGCGGCACTCTCCAGGTAGTTGGGCTGGATCCTCGGTGGCACCGCGGGGTCCGCCGAACGCAGGGTCACCGTCCCGCGGCTCTCCGGGACGATCGGCCCGACCCGCACGGTTAGGCCGTGATTGGCTTCGACCGGATCCCGCTTGAACGGGTTCGGGAAGTGGAGGTTGGCGGTCCTCTCCAGGGCCGGCATGAAGTGGAGCTGGATGTCCGGGGCGACGAGCTCGGGCCGGGTCTTGAGGAACGCGCCCGCCTCGTAGGGGAACGTGGTGGCGATGCCTTCACCGAAGACCATCCCCCGCACGATGGACGCGGCCAGCCGGTCGGCGCGAAGGTCACGATACAGGGTGATGGGCTCCTGGCACTCCCAGGAGAGCACGCAGTCGACGTGGTCCTGCAGGTTCCGCCCGACCCCCGGAAGGTCGTGAACCACTTCGATGCCGTGGCGCTCCAGCTCCCCCGGCGGGCCGATCCCGGACAGCAGGAGGAGCTGCGGCGAGTTGACCGTGCCCGCGCTCAGGATCACCTCCCGCGCCGCGCCCACCCTGCGGGCTTGGCCATTTCGCGCGACCTCGACCCCGGATGCGCGGCCGTTCTCCACGAGCACCCGTCGGGTGAGGGCATCGGTGAGGACGGTGAGGTTGCGGCGATGGCGGACCGGGCGCAGGAACGCGAAGGAGGTGGACCAACGCTTGCCGCGCCGGATGGTGAAGTCGTAGCGCCCGCAGCCCTCCTGCTCCGCACCGTTGAAATCGTCGTTGATCGGGTGGCCGGCCTGCCCGCCGGCCTCGACGAAGCGGTCGAACAGCGGGTTTCGGCCCCGCGCGCGGCAGACGGTCAGCTCGCCCGCCCGGTGGTGGTAGGCGTCATCGCGCTCGACGTGCGCCTCGGAACGCCGGAATGCGGGGAGAACCTCGTCATAGGACCAGCCGGGAAGACCCATCTGCGCCCAGCGGTCGTAGTCGTGCCGGCTGCCGCGCACGTAGACCATGCCGTTGATGGTGGAGCTTCCCCCCAGCACCTTGCCGCGGGGCCAGTACAGGGAGCGGCCGTCGAGGGCCGGCACCGGCTCGGTGTGGTAGCTCCAGTTGCAGATCCCCGAATGGAACAGCCGACCCATCAGCATCGGCAGGCGGAACAGGGGGTTGCGGTCCCTCCCGCCGGCTTCGACGAGGAGCACCGAGCAATCCGGGTCTGTGGAGAGCCGATTCGCGACGACGCACCCCGCCGAGCCGGCTCCGACGATGATGTAGTCGTAGGTCTCTGCGGTGGGCACGGCTCGGCTCGGCTCGGCTCGTCGCGACTCGGATCAACTCGGCTCGACGCGGCTCTTCATGGCCCGGCTACCAGTCGATGGGCGGGGCGCCCAGCGACTCCAGATGCCGGTTGCAGAGCGAGAACGGGTTCTCGAGGGCGAGCAGCTCGCCGGCCGCCGCCGGATGGGGGCGGAGGATGACGGGCGGGGGATCGGCGCCGTCCGCTCCCGCCCCCTCGTCACCGTCGAGACCCGCCTCGACGAGGAGCGAGGCCGCCGCATCACCGAAGCCGATGCAGGTGAGCGGTGTCCGCCGCGCCGCCAAGTGGCGGAGCACCGCGAGGAGCAACGGGCGCCAGAGAGGCAGGTGTCCGCGCGCCTGGTGGGGGCCGACCTCGGGGTCGAAGCGGCTCAGGGTGAGGGCGGAGTTGAGGAGCAGCACTCCCGAAGTCACCCAGCGGCCGGCGAGGTCAGCCGGCGCCTCGAGCCGGACCCGACCTCCCTCGACGTCGGCGAGGAGGGGCGGCCAGCGCTCGAACCCCGCCGCGTAGCGGGAGTCGCCGGTGCGCGCCGCGACGACGAGCTGAACGATGGCGCGCACGCTCGGCGAGAACATCTTGTCGAGCTCGCGCCAGCTCGCGACGTTGCCCGCCTCGAAGGCCCGACCGGTGGCGAAGGCGGGGCAAGGATAGGGGTCCTGCCCCAGCACCACGCAGCGCACGTTGTCCGGGGCAAGGCCGTCGAACGCCCGGAAGACGTGGGCGTGCGGGGGGGCGCCCGGAAACCCCCTCCCCCGCCGGGCCGGAAAGATGGGCTCCCAGGGCTCCAGGGTCAGGGCCGGGTCCACCGCATCGAAACCGAGGTCGGTCCCGTTCAGCACGCCACGCCAGGCGGGCTCGACATCCTCGCGCCAACCTGCGAACGTCTCCTCGAACGCTTCCTTCAGCAGGATCGCCATCGGTCTCGCCTCAGTCCCGATCCAGGTCCGACCCAAGCCCGGAGCTTAGGAAAAAGCTGACACGAAAGTCAACTTTCAGGGAGCCGAAACATGACCCGATCGTCAAGATCCGAGACGGGAGACGGCCTGCCGGAGCCGTCCTCCCGCGGCAGTGCACCCGGCGGCCGGCCGGGACGATGACGAAGGCCCGGCCGAACGCGGGGAGAGGAGCCGCGGAGACTCGGATCCGCGCCCGGAACGAAGCGAAGATCCTGCACGCCGCAGTCGGCCTGTTCGCCGCGAAGGGATACGACGGCACCCGGTTCAAGGATATCGCGGAGGGGAGCGGCCTCCCCAAGGCCAACGTGTACTACTACTTTCCGACCAAGGAACGGATCTACACCGCCCTCATCGAGCAGGTCATCGACGGATGGGACCAAGCGTTCGAGCACATCGTGCCGGAGCGCGCGCCGCGCGCGGCGATCGAGGCGTACGTGCGGGCGAAGCTCGAGTACTCGCGCCGGCACGAGGCGGAATCACGGTTCTTCGCGAACGAGATTCTGCGCGGCGCGAGGTTCCTGACCCGCCGGCACCGCCGGCACATGCAGGAAGTGACCCGCGAGCGCGCCCGGGTGGTGGAAGAATGGATCCGGCAGAAGAAGATGGAGCCGGTCGACCCGCGGCACTTCTTCTTGATGTTGTGGTCGGCGACCCAGTTCTACGCGGACTTCGGATCGCTCGCGGCCGACACCCTGGGCAAGCAACGGCTGACCCGCAAGGACTTCGCGGACGCCGCCGAGACCATCGCAACGATCGTCCTCGACGGGTGTTGCCCGCGCGAGTGAGCCGGAAGACTCCGCCCACTTTGCAGGCGGGTCAGGGACGGGAGCGCTCGCCACCAGCCTTTGTTGTCCGCTCTCGATCCTTGTCGAGCCGTTCCCTCTTCGCTCGCTGCCACCGCCTCCCGCGGCACCCGCTCGGGCGGCCCGGTTGTCTTGACCACCGCCTCGAGCCCGAGCAGGTCTGCGGGAGCTGAGCGTTCCGGAGATGGCTGAGGCCTTCCGCGGCCGTGTCGGGGGCGGCGGCCGGGAGGCGGGAAGCGGGGCGCTACGCGGGGACGGCGGCGACGGGGAGGGACCCCAGGCCGCGGAGGACGACCCCGCCCCGGTACGCGGGGCGCTCGTTGAGGAGCCGGATGGAAGCGAAGCGCTCCAGCAGGACCTCGAGGACGATGCGCCCTTCGAGGCGCGCGAGCGGCGCCCCGATGCAGTGGTGGATGCCGCGGCCGAACGAGATGTGGCTCCCTTCGGCGCGGCCGACGTCGAGGCGGTCGGGCTCCTCGAACGCGGCCGGGTCGCGGTTGGCCGAGCCGATGAGGAGGACGATGTTCTCGCCGCGCCGCACCGGCGCCCCGTTCACCTCGCAGTCCTCGAGCGCGCCCCGGAAATCCGTCTGCACCGGCGAATCGAAGCGCAGCAGCTCTTCCACCGCGGCGGGGACGAGGCTCGGGTCGGCGCGCAAGCGTTCGAGCTCGCCGGGGTTGCGGAGCAGCGCGAGCATGCCGTTCCCGATGAGATTGGTGGTGGTCTCGTTCCCGGCGACGAGGAGCAGGCGCAGCATGTTCAGCATCTCGCGCTCCGTCAGCGCGTCCCCCTCCTCCTCCGCCTGCGCGAGAGCGCTCACGATGTCGCTCTCCGGCTCCGCCCGCCGGGCCTGGATGATGGGCGTGAAGTACTCGTCGAGCGCATCCCCCGCCTCCATCGCCACCGCGCGTTCCTCGGGGCTGATCGTCGGCTCGATCAGGCGGGCCCGCCGGTTCGACCAGGTCCGGAACCGGTCGCGGTCCTCGGCCGGCACCCCCAGCATCTCGGCGATCACGATGACCGGCAGCGGGTACGCCACCGCCTCCATGAGGTCGAATCCGGCCGGCTCCACCGCGTCCAGGAGGGTGTTCATCAGCCCACGGATGTGGGGCTCGAGGGCGTTGACCGCCCGCCGGGTGAACGCCTTGTTGACGAGGGCCCGCAATCGCGTGTGGTCGGGCGGGTCCAGGAACAGCATGGTGTAGTCGTCGGGGGCCGGCAGGGTGGCTTGCTGCCGGCGGTTGAGGTCGCGCTTGACCGGATCGTTCGAGAAGCGCCGATGATCGCGGAGGACGGTGTCCACGTCCGTGTAACGCGAGAATACCCATGCGTTCATGAGGCGGCTGCGGTGCACCGGGCTCCGCTCGCGGAGCTTCGCGTACGACGGGTACGGGTCCTGGGCCATCTCCGCCGATAGCGGGTTGTAGGCCGCCCCGCTCCCCCACCGTTCGCGGAGGATCAGGGTGTTGATCACCAGCGATCGAATCGCGTCGCCGAGCGCCATCGTCATCACCTCGCGCGGTTCGGTGCGGCCGGCCGGGCCGGCTCGGACCGGAGCAACGCCACCCGGCGAGCCTGCCGCCCTCTCGCCCCCGGCTCCCGGCCCCGGGCTCCCGGGGCTCAGCCAGGAGCCCAGCCCCCAGGACGCCGGGCGGGACGATAACACCCCGGAACGCGCCGCGGGGCACGGCAGCCCCTCTCCTCCGGACCTGGCTCGTTCGAGGCGGAGCGTCGGGTCCCGTCCGCCGCGCCCGGCCATGCTATCGTCGCCCTCCGTCCCGGGCGCAGGAGATGGAGCAGGCATGAGCATCCTTTCAGAAGCGGAGGTCGCCTCCTTTCACGCGGAGGGGGTCCTGGTCCCCGAGTTCCGGCTGCCGCCGGACCGGCTCGCGCTCCTCCAGTCCCTCGCCGCCCGGCTCATCGCCGACAACCCGCACATGGGCGACGAGCCCGTCGCTTCCCCGCACGTGCCGGGCTCCGGCGTGCAGAAAGTGAAGAGCGACCCCGACTGGATCGAGATCCCGACCTTCCCGCCGCTCCTCGACATGGTGGAGCAGCTCATCGGACCCGACCTCATCCTCTGGGGGACGACCCTGTTCCACAAGCCGGCCGGCCTCGACCGCGGGGTGCCCTGGCATCGGGACGGCCGCTACTGGCCGATCAAGCCCCTCGCGACCACCTCGGTCTGGATCGCGGTGACGGACTGCACGGTGGAGAACGGGTGCCTGCGGGTCATTCCCGGCTCGCACGCCGGGGGGGAGATAGGGCGCCATTTCCGGGACCACAGCGATCGGGTGACGATCCCCGAGACCCTCCACGAGGACGAGTTCGACGAGGGCGAGGCCCGGGACCTCGAGCTCGAAGCGGGCCAGATGGCGGTCTTCGACGTCTACATGGCCCACGGCTCCAACCCCAATCCGACCGGCGCGCCGCGGATTGGGTACGCCCTGCGCTACATGCCGGCGACGAGCCACTTCGACCACCACGATCTCCCGATCCCGGACAGCCGCGGCTCCGCCCACCACACCCGCCCGCTCATCCAGGTCCGCGGCCGGGACGTCTCGGGGCGGAACGACTTCACCATCGGGCATCCGGGCGCGGACGGGGACGGCCCCGAGCCGCTCGCGGCCTGAGGGAGCGTGGCCGCGAACCGGGCCGGGGAGATGGAGGGAACGCGAGCACGAGCGGGAGCGACGGCTAGAGCGAGAGCGAGCGCCGACGCCGCCCACCGATGAATTCCCGCACCGAACGGCTGCGACGCCTGCTCGCGGAGCCGGGACTCGTGGTGCTGCCCGGCTGCCACGACGCGATCAGCGCCCGGATCATGGAGCGGGCCGGATTCCCGGTCGCCTTCATGAGCGGCCTCGCGGTCTCCGCGGCCCGGATCGGCGCCCCCGACACCGGGCTCATCTCGTTCGGCAGGAACATTTTTTAGTCGTGGCTGAGGGGGCGGGATGACCGAGAGCTGGCAGGCTTGGGCCGATGAAGGTCCTGGCCGAGCTTGGCTGGGCGGCTGCATGGGGTCCGCGGGGGCGGGTAGGGTTCGGTTTTCGGG
>JAJDXW010000388.1 GCA_022823045.1 Gammaproteobacteria bacterium | reverse complement strand
GTTCTCGAGGTTGATGGCGCCTCCGTGAGCCTGAAACCGGCATGTCGACAACGAAATGCTCTCCGAAACGGACCGCTGAACATGTCCACGCTGCCCTTTGCAGGACAAAAAACGAGCCCTGGGACGACGCGGGCGACCGGGCGCGCCCGCGCGCCGCCCTCGAATGGCGCCCCCGCCGTGGCGTCCTTCGCTTCATCGTCCGAATCGCGCTCGCGCGGAAGAGGAGGCACGCAGGCGGAGGCGGCCCCTCGCCTTGAATCGGCGCCCTTCCCGTGGCATCGTCGAAGCGGGAACGGTCCCGGCCCCAAGGACGCGCCACCCTGTGAACAACGGCAACGGCCAGGCATTCGTCGACTCCCTCGCGGGCCGCACGGCGGACGTGCTCGACGCCTGCACGCGCTGCGGGAAGTGCGTCGAGGTCTGCCCGATGGTCGAGCCGGCGGGGCTCGATGCCGCGGACGCGCCCGGGATCGTCTCCGGGGTGACGGACCTCCTCGCGGGCGGCGAGGGGACCGGCGAGGCGGCGACCTGGGCGAACGTGTGCACCGGAAGCGGCTACTGCATCCCGGCCTGCCCGCACGGGGTCAACCCGCGGTTCATGCTCGGGCTCGCCCGCACCGCGGTGCGCCGCCGGCAGGGAGAAGAGCCGGCGCGCCGTGACGGCGCCGAGGTCTTCTCCGGCATGAGCCGGGGGGTGCGCGTCCTTTCGAGAATGCAGCTTCCGCCGGACGTGCTCGCGCGGATCAATCCGCCCCGGCGGCGCGGCGCGCCTCCGGAGGCGGCCCCCGACGTCGTCTTCTACACCGGGTGCAACGTGCTCCGCACCCCGCACATCGCGCTCCTTTGCCTGGACGTCCTCGACACCCTCGGGGTCCGCTACGAGGTGATGGGCGGGCCGTCGGCCTGTTGCGGGATATTCCAGTACCGGGCGGGGGACGGCGAGGGCGCGGGGCGCGTCGGCTTCAACACCATCGAGCGGCTCGGCGGGGCCGGCACCGGAGAGGTGCTCTCGTGGTGCCCGAGCTGCCAGACCCAGCTCGGGGAGGTCACCCTCCCGACCTTCTCCGAGGTGCACCGGGCCGACCCCTTCGCGCTCACGCCGTTCATCGAGTACGTCGCCGACCGGCTGGACCGGCTCGCCCCCCTCATGACCCACCCCGTGCGGCGGCGGGTCGCCCTTCACGAGCGCCCGGTCCTCCCCGGGGTGGTCGAGGCGGCGCGGCGGATCCTCCGCGCCATTCCGGGCCTCGACCTCGTCGACCTCGAGGTGCAGCGGGTGGGGACGATGTCGAACAGCCTCTCCGTGCTCCCCGACTTCAAGGCGAAGCTCCGCGAGCGCGAGTTCGAAGCGGCGGAGGCGGCGGGGGTCGACACCCTCGCGACCATCTTCCATGCCTGCCACCGCGAGATCTGTCACTACGAGTCGGGACGGAGCTTCGAGATCCTCAACTTCATGGAGCTCGTGGGCGAGAGCCTCGGCCTTCGCCACGAGGATGTCTACAAGCGCCTGAAGCTCATGCAGGACGTCGACGCGATCGTGCGCGATGCGGGGGACCTCATCGAGCGCCACGACCTGGACCTCGACCAGGTGCGGGACGTCATCTACCGGGACATGCTCTCCGGGCAGTCGGTCGGGGTCGTGCCGGTTACCGAGGACCGCCGCCTCTGACGGACCCCGCGTTCTCCCCCTTACAGGCGGGCGAGCTCGCCCTCGATGGCCGCGAGGGCTTCGAGGGTGTGGGCGGGCGCGAAGCAGTCCACGAAGGGCAGGGCGGCGGCCATCGCGCGGGCGACCGGCTCGTAGCCCCGCCACTCGAGGAGCGGGTTGAGCCACACGATGCGCCGCGCCCGGCGCCGGAGTCGCTGCATCTCGCACGCCATGGTCGAGGCGTCCCCGGTGTCGTAGCCGTCGGAGAGGATCATGACGACCGAACGGCGGTTGAGGGCCGCTCTCGCGTAGCGGTCGTTGAACGCCGCGAGGGAACCGGCGATCCGCGTCCCCCCGCCGAACCCTTGGGCGAGGAGGGCGAGGCGAGACATCGCGCGCACCGGATCATGGTCGCGCATCGCTTCGGTGACCCGGACGAGCCTGGTATGGAAGAGGAAGGCGTCGGATTCGGCCCAGGCTCCGGCAAGCCCCTTCACGAACTGGAGGAAGAAGCGGCTGTACGGCTCCATCGAGCCCGAGACGTCGAGGAGGACGACGATGCGGACGGGCCGGTCGCGGCGCCGGCGCCGGACGAGGTCGACGGGCTCGCCCCCGCGGCCGAGGTTGCGCCGCACGGTGCGGCGGAGGTCGAGGCGCGGCGCCCGGGGCGCGTTCCGGTAGCGCCGCGAGATCCGGTGGCGCATGGCGCGTGCGAGCCGGGCCGCGAGGCGCTCCGCTTCGGCGAGCTCCGCGGGGTCGGCGAGGTGGCGGAGGTCCGCCCGCGCGAGCGACGATCGCCGGGACGCGACGACCCGGCCCGTTCCTCGCGGCTCGTCGTCGTCCGGGCCGTGTGCGCCGGGAGGGCGGGCCCGCTCCGCCCCGCCGGCCGGGGGCGAAGGCGCCAGGTGGTCTCGCCACGGACCGGGCGGGGTCCGTGACCGCGGATCGGTGGCCGGGGCGGCGGGCCGCCGGCGGACCCGTCCCCGCCCTTGCCAGTACGCCTCGAAGAGGTCGTCGAAGCGCTCCCATTCCTCCTTGCGGCCGGCGAGGAGGGACTTGAGGCCGAGCCGTACCGCGCGCGGGTCGCACCCGTCGATGTCGCCGATGAGGTCGAGTGCCGCCGCGGACTCGCCCGGCCCGAGCGCGAAGTCGTTCCGCCGCAGGTGGGCGACGAACCCCGCGACCCGCCCCGCCAACGCCTCCGCGCCGATTCCCGGCGCAAACGGGTGGAGCGCACCCTGTGTTCCGGGCGGTTCCGCCGGCCCGCTCACGGTCAGGCGGCGGCGCGGTCGGCGATGCGGGCGAGCACCTCGGGGGTGATCGCGGCGCGGTCGGACTCGGTCTTGAGGAGGCAGACGAGGCTCGCGCGAAGCGCCTCGGGATCGCCCGCGAGGCTCTCGACCTCGAGATCGAGGAGGGCCGCGACCCAGTCGAGGGTCTCCGCGATCCCGGGCTTCTTCTCGAGGTCCTCGCGCCGGAGCGCGTCGATGAAGCGCACGACCTGGCCGGCGAGCCGCTCGCCCGCCCCCGGCACCCGGGCGTGCAGGATGGCGAGCTCGCGCTCCGGGTCCGGGAACTCCACCCACGCGTAGAGGCAACGGCGCCGGAGCGCGTCGGAGAGGTCGCGGGTGCGGTTTGCGGTGAGGATGACGTGGGGGACGCTCTTCGCCCGGATCGTGCCGAGCTCCGGCACCGACACCTGGAAGTCCGAGAGCACCTCCAGCAGGTATGCCTCGAACTCCTCGTCGGCGCGGTCGATCTCGTCGATGAGGAGCACCGGGGCCTCGTCCTGGGTGATCGCTTCGAGGAGCGGCCGGCGCAGGAGATAGCGCTCGGAGAAGATCCGCTCCTCGGTCTCGTCCGCGCTCTCGTCGTCCTCACGGGCCTTGATGGCGAGGAGCTGGCGCTGGTAGTTCCACTCGTAGATCGCCGCCGCCGCGTCGAGCCCTTCGTAGCATTGGAGCCGGATGAGGCGAGCGCCCGTCGCCGTCGCGAACGCCTTCGCGACCTCGGTCTTCCCGACTCCCGCCTCCCCCTCGACGAGGAGCGGCCGGCGCAGGCGAAGCGCGAGGTGGAGCGCCATCGCGAGCGCGTCGTCGGCGATGTAGCCGACCGACGCGAGCTGTGCCCTGAGCGTCTCGACCTTCAGCGTCCCGCCCGGAGTCGACCCGTCCGTCAGCCCGTGAGGCCGAGCCGCTCCGCCGTCTTCCATACGCGCCAGTGGTCGTGCGGCATCTGCGTGTGGGTGAGGCCAAGGTGGGCGAAGGCGTCGTTCACCGCGTTCGAGAACGCCGACACCCCGCCGACGTTCGGGCTCTCCCCGACCCCCTTCGCGCCGATGGGGTGATGTGGCGACGGGGTCACCGTGAAGTCGGTCTCCCACGCCGGGGTCTCGACCGCGGTCGGGAGGAAGTAGTCGATGAGGTTCCCGCCCGTCACGTTGCCGACCTCGTCGTAGGCGATCTCCTGGCCCATGGCGATGGCGAGGGCCTCGGTGAGGCCGCCGTGCACCTGTCCCTCGATGATCATCGGGTTGATCCGGGTCCCGCAGTCGTCGAGGGCGTAGAAACGCCGGACGTTCGTCACTCCGGTATCGACGTCGATGTCGACGATGCAGACGTAGGCTCCGAAGGGGTAGGTCATGTTGGGCGGGTCGTAGTACGAGACCGCCTCGAGCCCCGGCTCGATTCCCGGGACCGCCTGGTTGTAGGCGGCGAAGGCGAGCTCGGTCATCGTCTTGAAGCGTTCCGGGTTGCCCTTGACCTGGAAGCGGTCGACCTCCCACTCGAGGTCGTCCTCGTGCACCTCGAGGAGCCAGGCGGCGATCATCTGCGCCTTCGCGCGGATCTTGCGGCCGGCCATCGCGGTCGCGGCGCCCGCGACCGGGGTCGAGCGCGAGCCGTAGGTCCCGAGCCCGTAGGGCGCGGTGTCGGTGTCGCCCTCCTCGACCGTAATCTGATCCGCGGGGATCCCGATCTCCGTCGCGAGGATCTGGGCGAACGTGGTGGCGTGCCCCTGCCCCTGGCTGATGGTGCCGAGGCGCGCGATCGCCGACCCCGTCGGGTGGATCCGGATCTCGCACGAATCGAACATCCCGAGCCCGAGGATGTCGCAGTTCTTGACCGGCCCCGCCCCCACGATCTCGGTGAAGAACGCGACCCCGATGCCCATGAGGTTGCGGGTCTCGCCGCGCGCGAACGCCTCGCGGCCGGCCCGCTGCTCGGCCCGGAGGGCCTCGTAGTCGACGGTCGCAAGCGCCTTCTCCATCGCGGCGTGGTAGTCGCCCGAGTCGTACTCCCAGCCGAGCGCCGAGGTGTAGGGGAACTGCTCCTTGGCGATGAGGTTCTTCAGCCGGAGCTCGGCCGGGTCCAGGTCGAGGCGCCGGGCGAGCACGTCGATCATCCGCTCGATGAAGTACGACGCCTCGGTCACCCGGAACGAGCAGCGGTACGCGACTCCCCCCGCGGCCTTGTTGGTGTACACCCCGTCCACCGCCACGTGGGCGGCCGGGATGTCGTAGGACCCGGTGCAGATGTTGAAGAACCCGGCCGGGAACTTGGTCGGGTCCGCGCAGGCGTCGAAGGCGCCGTGGTCCGCGGTGACGTGGCACTTGAGGCCCGTGATCCGCCCCTCGCGGGTCGCCGCGATCTCGCCCGCCATGTGGTAGTCGCGAGCGAAGGCGGTCGCGATGAGGTTCTCGATGCGGTCCTCGATCCACTTGATGGGGACCCCGGTGACGATCGAGGCGACGATCGAGCACACGTACCCGGGGTAGACGCCGACCTTGTTGCCGAAGCCGCCGCCGATGTCGGGCGACACGATGCGGATGTTGTGCTCGGGGATGCCGGAGATGAGGGAGGCGACGGTGCGCACCGCGTGCGGAGCCTGGAACGTGCCCCACACGGTGAGCTTGCCGTTCACCTTGTCCATGGACGCGACGCAGCCGCAGGTCTCGAGCGGGCAGGGGTGGACGCGCTGGTAGGAGATCGTCTCCTTCGCCACTACCTCGGCCTCGTCGATCGCCCTCCCCGCCGCCTCGGCGTCGCCCGCCTCCCAGGTGAAGATGTGGTTCGGGTGGCGGCGCGCCCCGTGCGCGCCCTCGGTCTTGTCCGCGATGTCCTCCCGGAGGGTCGGGGCGTCGCCGGCGAGGGCCGAGAGCGGGTCGACGAGGGCGGGAAGCGGCTCGTACTCGACCTCGACGAGCTCGACCGCGTCGGCCGCGACGTAGCGGTCCTCCGCGACCACGAAGGCGACCTCCTGCCCCTGGAAGAGGACCTTGCCGTCCGCGAGCACCGCCTGCACGTCGCCCGCGAGGGTCGGCATGTAGTGGAGGTTGAGGGGCTTCAGGTCCTCCGCGGTCAGCACCGCGGCGACCCCGGGGAGCGCCTTCGCGGCCTCCGCGTCGATGGACTTGATGCGGGCGTGGCCGTGGGGGGAGCGGACGAAGTCGCCGAAGAGCATGCCCGGCATCTTGATGTCGTCCACGTAGTGGCCCTTGCCCTGGGTGAAGCGGGCATCCTCCACCCGCTTTCGTTCACAGCCGAGGCCCTGCAGCTTCTCGGCCCGCGCTTCGGCGCTTTCCGCCTGGATCGGGTCGGACATCACGCTGCCTCCTTCGCGGAGTTGAGCTCGTCGGCGGCCGCGCGCACCGCCTTGACGATGTTCTGGTAGCCGGTGCATCGACAGAGGTTGCCCGCGATGCCGAAGCGGATCTCCTCCTCCGTCGGGTCCGGGTTCTCCTTCAGGAACCGGTATGCACGGGTGATCATCCCCGGCGTGCAAAAGCCGCACTGGAGGCCATGGTGCTCGCGGAACGCCTCCTGGAGGACGCTCGGCGTGCCGTCCGCGTTCGCCATCCCCTCGATGGTGAGGATGTCGGCCCCCTTCGCCTGGACGACGAGCACCGTGCAGGCCTTCACCGACATGCCGTCGAGGTCGACCGTGCAGGCGCCGCACTGGCTGGTGTCGCAGCCGATGTGGGGCCCGGTGAGGTCGAGCTCCTCGCGGAGGAAGTGGATGAGGAGGGTGCGCGGCTCGACGAGCGACTCGAGCGCTCGGCCGTTCACCGTCAGGCTGACTCTGGATTTGGCCATCGGGATTCCTCGAACGTTGTCTTTCCCGTGCGTCCCGGGGGGGACGGGCGACCGGACCCGTCCGGCTCAGGCGCCGGTGACCGCGAGGGCCTGGTCGCGGGACGCCTCGACGGCGCGCCGCACCATCACCCCGGCGATGTGGCGCCGGTAGTCCGGGGGGCCGCGCGGGTCCACGTCCGGGCGCGCGATCGCCTTCGCGGCATCGGCCGCCCGGGCGATCGTGCCGGCGTCGAGGCAGCTTCCGGCGAGGATTGACCCGGCCTCCTCGGCGAAGAGGGTGGTATCGCCGACGTTGGTGAGGGATACCGCCGCGCTCTCGCAAGTCTCGCCGGAGAGGCTGAGGACCACCGCGGCGGCGGCGGTGGCGTAGTCGCCGATCTTCCGCTTCTGCTTGCAATACGCTGCCCCGTGGCGCCGGGGCGGGACGGGGAACTCGATCGCGGTCAGGATCTCGTCGTCCGCGCGGGCGGTGGCGTACGGCCCGTGGTAGAAGGTGCGGGAGCTGACCCGGCGGGTGCCGTTCGATCCCGCGAGCACGTAGGCGGCATCGAGGGCCTGCATCGCGGCCGGCATGTCGTTGCCGGCGTCGCCGTTCGCGAGGTTCCCCCCGACCGTGCCGCAGTAGCGCACCTGGGGATCGGCGATCTGGAGCGCGGTCTCCCGGAGGAGTGAGCACGCCCCGGTGAGCGCCGCGCACTCGACGATCTCGCGCTGGGTGACCATGGCCCCGATGGTGACCGTGCCGCCGTCGATCGAGATGCCCTTGAGCTCGCTCACATCCTGGAGGTCGATCACGTGCTCCGGCACGGCGAGCCGGAGCTTCATCATCGGAACGAGGCTGTGGCCGCCCGCCATCACCCGGCTCTCGTCGCCGAGCCGGGCGACGAGGCCGACCGCTTCGCCGAGCGAGCCCGGACGGTGGTACTCGAAACTCCCGGGGATCATGTGCGTTCCTCTTGTGTCCGACCGTGCCTCTCGTCCGCTCCCTCCGTCGAATCCTCCTGCCTCGACCTTCCGTTGCCCGAACGAGCGGAAGCCCCGCCCGGCATCGTAAGCCAGAGTCACGGGGGAGACAACGAAGGGGAATGGCTCACCACCCCGGGTGCACGTCTCATTTGTGAGATTCAGGCGTTTGCACTGGCGCGACGCTCCCAGAAGTCGTCGAAGCGGTTGCTCTCGACGGCGCAGCGCAGGGCGATGATGGCGTTGGCGCCGGCGACGGTCCAGCGCATTCCGCCC
>JAJDXW010000316.1 GCA_022823045.1 Gammaproteobacteria bacterium | reverse complement strand
ACCGGCGGCAGCCGGAGCCCCTCGCCGTAGACCTCGGTCACCGCGCCGTAGCTCCCCGGGGTGGCGCTACCGATGTCCGGCCAGTGCGCGCGCACGCAGCAGAACCCGAGGAGGGCGCCGTCGACGAAGGCGGGCGACACGACGTTGACGTCCGGAAGGTGCGAGCCCCCGAAGTACGGGTCGTTGTGGATGAAGACATCGCCCGGCTCGATGTCGTCCCACGCGCGGACCACCGCCCGCACCGCGTCCGGCATCGAGCCGAGGTGGATCGGAAGGTCCGGCCCCTGCGCGACCATGCTGCCCTCGGGGTCGAAGACCCCGCACGAGTAGTCGCCTGCGACCTTGAGGATGGGCGAGTAGGCGGTCTTCGCGAGGACCACCTTCATCTCCTCGGCGACCGCGTAGAGGCTGTTCTTGACCACCTCGAAGGTTGCCGCGTCCGTCCTGACCGCGGGCGGCGCGGCGCCGCCGTCCCGGCCGTTTCCGGAGCCGGTCCGGCCGTGGTCGGGGTGAACCCCGGAGTGAACGTCGGTCTCGCCCATCTCAGCCGCTCCTCGTCATCAGGATGAATCCCCGCTCGTCGAGCCGGGCGCGCCAGCCGGGCGGGACCACGACCGTGCAGTCCATCTCTTCCACGATGAACGGCCCGCTCCGGCCGCCGTCCGGGCCGCCCGGGGGTCCGGAGGCAAGGTCGTGACGGCCGATGACCGGGCACGAGACCCGCTCGCCGAACCATACCTCCCGCATCTCCGTCGCGCTTTCGCCCGCGGGCGCCGCGCCTGCCCCGGCCCCGCCCGTCGCCCCGGCCCCAGCCCCGGCCCTGACCCCCGCCCCCGCCGCGTCGGCATGGAACTCGACCCGGGGCATCCGCCCCGTCGCGGTCACCCGCACGTTCACCAACTGGACCGGCTCGCTCGGGTTCTCGTGGCCATAGGTCCGCAGGTGCTGGCCGTGAAACTCGCGGGCGAGGGCGTCCAGGGTCTCGCGGGTCACCGTCCCGCTCGCGAGCGGCACGGTGAGCTCGTAGGCCTGCTTGGTGTAGCGGCAGTCCGCGGCCCGTTCGATCGCGCGGTCCGCCTCCGGCACTCCGGTGCCCCGCAGCATGGCTTCGGCCTCGCCCTCGAGCTCCTCGAGCCGCCGGTTGAGGGCGCCGAGGTCGAGCGAATCGAGCGGGCTGTAGAACGTGTGCGACCAGTCGCGGCGGAGATCCGTCGCGACGAGCCCGAGGGCGGAGAACCCGCCCGGGATGGGGGGGACGATCACTTCCGGGATGTCGAGCTCCTCCGCGAGGGCCGCGGCATGGACCGGCCCGGCCCCCCCGAACGCCACCAGGCTGAATTCGCGCGCATCGTGTCCGCGCTCGACGGACACGATGCGAAGGGCCTCCGCCATGCCGTGGTTGACGACGCTGACGATCCCGGCCGCCGCATCCATCACTCCCTGGCCGAGGGGGTCTGCGACGTGGGCGCGAACCGCCCCTTCCGCCGCCGCCGCGTCGATCGGGAGCCGTCCGCCGAGGAGGTGGGTGCGGCTCAGGAGCCCGAGCACCACGTTCGCGTCGGTCACCGTGGGGCGGTCGCCGCCCTGCGCGTAGCAGGCGGGGCCGGGCTCCGCTCCCGCGCTTGCCGGGCCGACCCGGAGCGCGCCGCCCGGATCGAGCCACGCGATGCTGCCGCCTCCCGCGCTCACCTCCGCCAGATCGATGACCGGCACCCGGATCGGGTGGCCGGTTCCGTGCAGCCAGCGCCCGACGTTGCCCTGTCCCCCCACCTCGTACTCCGAGGTGGTCTCGATGCGGCCGTTCTCGATGAGGCTCGCCTTCGCGGTGGTGCCGCCCATGTCGAAGGAGATGAGGTTCGCGCGTCCGAGCTGGTCGCCGAGCCGCTGCGCGGCGATGACTCCGGCCGCGGGCCCGGACTCGACGGCGGCGGCGGGCATCCGGAGGGCTCCGGCGACGTCGAGGACTCCGCCGTTCGACCCCATGACATGGAGCGCCGGGAGATCGAGCTCCCCGAGGGCCGCTTCCAGGCGTTCGAGGTAGGAGGTGAGCACGGGTCCGACGTAGGCGCACACGGCGGTCGTGCTGGTGCGTTCGAACTCGCGGATCTCGGGGAGGATTTCGCTCGAAAGGAAGACCGGGAGGCCGGGCAGGGCGGCGCGGAGCCGCTGCCCGACGCGTTGTTCGTGCACGTCGTTGAGGAAGGAGAACATGAGGCACACGGCGACCGCCTGCACGCCGTCGAGGCCACGGAGCGCGCCGACGAGCGCATCGATCTCGGTGTCGTCGAGGGGGGTGACGACTGCTCCTTGCGCGTCGATCCGCTCCGTCACCTCGAGCCGTTGCCGGCGGGGGACGAGCACCGCGGGGGCGTCCTGGAAGAGATCGTAGAGGTCCGCGCGGGCGGAGCGCCGGATCTCGAGAAGATCGCGGAACCCGCGGGTCGCGACCAGGGCGACGTTCGCGCCCTTGGACTCGAGGAGGGCGTTGGTGACGATGGTGGTGGCGTGGGAGAGGAGGGTGACCGAGTCGGGCGCGATGCGGTACTCGTCCATCGCGGTGCGGGTGCCCTCGATGACCGCCGCCCCGAAATCGCTCGGCGTCGTCGACACCTTGGCGATCCCCGCCCGTCCGCTTGCCTCGTCGAGCACCGCGACGTCCGTGAACGTCCCCCCGATGTCGACCCCGATCCGCCATCCCATCCGCTCGTCCCTCCCTCGAATCTCGCACCGCCACGGTCGTGCCGCCCCGGGTTGCGGCGCCGCAGGTGCTTCCGGGGACGGATTGTATTGCCCCCTCCGGCGCATGGCGCGCCCCCGGCCCGGCTCCTATACTCCGGGTGAAATCATCGACCACACCGGAGACGGCCATGAAGCGGCGCACCACACTCAAGCTCGGGCTCGCCGCGGCGGCGGGTACTGCGGCGGGGACCTTCACCGCCGCCCCGTCCTTCGCCGGCTCGCACGGGAAGACCGCGTTCGTCCTCGCCCACGGCTCCTGGCATGGGGCATGGTGCTGGGGGCTCGTGGAGCCGCGGCTCAACCTCGCCGGGTTCGCGTCGATCGCGATCGACTTCCCGGGCCACGGCCTGAATGCGGTGACCCCCAAGTCGTTCCGCGCCCGGCCGCTCGATGCCGAGGCGTTCGCGACCGAGCCCTCCGCCCTCGCCGGGATCGGGGTCGGTCAGTTCGCGGACACCGTGATTGCGGCCGCGGACCGCGCCCGGGCGATGGGGGCGGAGCGGGTGTTCGCGGTCGGCCATTCCATGGGGGGAGTCCCGATCACGTTCGCCGCCGCCCGGGCACCGGAGAAGTTCACCGGCCTCATCTACCTCGCCGCCCTCGCCCCCGCTCCCGGCAAGCCCGCCGGCGCCTACCTCGGGCTCGAGGCGCAGCAGAAGGAGAGCAAGCTCGGCCCGATCGTTGCCGCGGACCCGGCGGTCGTCGGCGCCCTTCGCATCGATCCGCGCACCGAGGACGAGGCGATTCAGGCCGCCGGGAAGGAGGCCCTCGCCGCGGA
The DNA here is from genome assembly GCA_022823045.1 of Gammaproteobacteria bacterium. Classification (GTDB taxonomy): domain Bacteria; phylum Pseudomonadota; class Gammaproteobacteria; order HK1; family HK1; genus JAJDXW01. The sequence goes on along the minus strand of JAJDXW010000316.1, from coordinate 9,620 downwards.
CGTGGACGACGAACTGTGGTCGACCGCGATGCACCTCTTCACCCCGGATGCGCCGGTTTCCATGTACGGCGAGATGGCCGAGTTCGCGCCCGGATACGAGGGGCTGAAGCGCACGTTCATCCGCTGCAGCCAGGACCGGACCCTCGTCAACTCGACCTGCGATGCGATCGTCGCCGACATGAACGCGGCCTGGCCCGCGTCGCCCACCCCGCTCATCGACCTCGAAGCCTCCCACGAGGCGATGTTCTCGAAGCCCGAGGCGCTTGCCGAACTGTTGATTGCCGCGACCGAGGGATAGGCTGGGGGCGCAGGGGAGCGGCAGCACCATCGGAGGACGGGAGATGAGCGACTGGAAGGCGATGATCTCCGACGCGGACCGAGCGATTCTCGAGAAGGGGAGCTGGGGCCGCCGGGCCGGCTTCGGGGTGCGGCCCGCGCTCATCGTCATCGATGCCCAGAACTACATGGTCGGCCGGCCAGGGGATCATGGCGACTATCCCTTGAGCTGCGGCGACGTCGGCTGGGACGCGGTCGAGCACATCGGGCGGATCGCGGCCGCCTGCCGGGAGAACGGGGTGCCGGTGTTCTACACCCGGTTCGTGCTCGCGAAGGACGGCTCGGACGCCGGGATGTTCGACCGCAAGATCGGCGTCGCACGCGGCGAGAACGTCTACTTCGCGGGCACCCACGGGGCGGAGATCGTGGCCGAGATCACGCCGGAGCCGGGCGACGTCGTCATCGACAAGAAGAAGCCGAGCTGCTTCTTCGGGACTCCCCTGCAGGCATACCTCAACGACCGGCAGATCGATACGCTCATCATCACCGGCGGCTCGACCGCCAACTGCGTGCGTGCGACCGCCGTCGAGTCGTCGTCGTTCAACTACTTCACGGTCCTCCCGCGCGAGGCGGTGTTCGACCGGATCCCGCTCTCGCACGAGGTCTCGCTGTTCGACCTCGACCGCGGTTTCGCCGACGTGGTGACGACCGCCGAGGTGCTGGACTACCTCGCGCGCCTGCCTCGCCGGAACGACCCGAGCGAGCCGTTTCCCGACTGAGGCGATTCGGCCCTTCGTCGAAGCGCCTGGTCGCCTGGCTTTCGGCGGGCTCCGGCGCCGGCTCGATTCCCGCCCCGGCTTCGGCTCCGGGGCCCGACCCCGTTCACCGAGAAGGCACGAACGTCGATGCGCATCCTGACCACCCTGCCTCAGAACGACCTCAACGACGTGCCGGCCGCGGCGGCGGCGGCGGAGAGCGCCGGCTTCGATGGTGTGATCACGATGGAGAACCGTCACGACCCCTTCCTGGCCCTCGCCGTCGCGGCGACCGCGTCGAATCGGATCGAGCTCGGGACCGCGGTCGCGATCGCTTTTCCGCGAAGCCCGATGATGGTCGCGAATACGTGCTGGGACCTTCAGACCGCCTCCCGGGGCCGCTTCGTGCTCGGGATCGGGCCCCAGATCCGCCCCCATATCGAGAAGCGGTTCTCGACCCCGTGGTCCGCCCCGGTGCCGCGCCTTCGCGAGTATGTCCGGGCCCTCCGCGCAATCTGGCGGAGCTGGGAGACCGGCGAGCGGCTGCGCTTCGAGGGCGAGCACTACACCTTCACCCTCATGACGCCCAACTTCACGCCCGCCTCCACCGGCCAGCCGATGGTGCCGGTCACCATCGCAGCGGTCGGACCGCACTCGCTCCGGCTCGCCGGTGAGGTCGCGGACGGGGTGCGCCTGCACGGCTTCTGCACCCGGCGGTACCTGGAGGAGGTCTGCATGCCGCGGATCGAGGAAGGGATGGCCCGCAGCGGGCGCCGGCGCGAGTCGTTCGAGGTCACCGGCGGAGGCTTCGTCGCCACCGGCGCGACGGACGAGGAGGTCGCGAAGGCGGTCGAGTGGGTGCGTTACCGGGTCGCGTTCTACGGCTCGACGCCGGGCTACTGGCCGGTGCTCGATTTGCACGGGCTCGGGGACCTCGGACGCAAGCTCAACCGCATGACCAAGGAGGGGGCCTGGGACCGGATCGCGGCGGAGATCGACGACGACACGGTGCGCCTGTTCGCCGCGGTGGGCCGCCACGACGAGCTCGCCGCGGCGGTCGCGGAGCGCTTCGGCGGCGCCGCGGACACGGTCTATTCCAGCCTCTCTATGGACATGCGCCCGAATCTCCCGCCGGACCTCATCCAGGACCTCCGCCGCCTGCCGGCCGCCTTCGAGGGCTACGCCACGTCCTGGTGAGCTTGATCGACGACGGCCGTGGAACGGATGACGGCCGCCGGTGCACTCGGGACGGACGCGATGCCTTTCGTGGCGACGTGTCGCCGTCACCACGCCCACCCCGCGCGGGTGTAGACTTCGGGCTCGCGGGCGGTTGTGCGGCGGACGGCCCCAGGCTTCATGCCGAGCTTCACACCGGAGGTGCATTCCCGTGACCGATTCCGCCACCACGCACGTCGGGCCGCTCGGCTCGACCATCCACGTCCTTCGCGCCGACGCCGGCACTGTCGCCGAGCTCGCCGCCATCGACTGGAACCGGCACTTCCGCCGGGTCTGCCTCGACCCGGTGCTCGGCCTCATCGTCCTGATGGCGCCCTCCAACCTGCACGAAGATCTGACCGATGTGTTCGATCGCATCGTGGACATCGCGGGAAGCGCCCTCACCGGCGCATCGAAGGCGCTTCGCCACACGCGACTTCGTCGCCCGGGCGAACCGCCCGGCACGGGCATGGAGCCCGACGCGGCCTACTATGTCGGCGAGCGGGCGAAGGGCTTTCGCGATGCCCTCGTCGAGAGCCCGGCGACGGCCGAAGCGTACGTCGTGGGAAACGCTCCCGACATCGTGGTCGAGGTCGAGATCACCCACGCCGACGAAGGGAAGATCGGCCGCTACGCCGACCTCGGGGTACGGGAGCTGTGGCGGCTGCACGGCCGCAAGGGCTCGAAGGATCTCCGGGCCGACTTCCTCGCCCTCGCGTCCGGGAGTCCCCCCCGGGCCCTCGCCGCCTCCGAGGTACTTCCCGGACTCACGCCGGACGACGTTTGCGAGGCGGTGGAGGGCGTGCGCCAAAGTCTCACCACGGCCGAGCGGATGGATGCGGTGACCCGGATCGTCCGCCGGCGCCAGCGTGCCAGCGTCCGGGTGCGGGAGGAGGACCCGCCTCCCTACGCCCCGGCTTCGAATGCCCGGGCGGAGACCGCGACCACCGCCCGCGCGCCCGGCGACCCCGTTTCCTGACCGACTCCCACGCGACCGAGGGCGGTGGGGATGGACGTGGTCCAGGTCGCACCGGCCTGCGACGTGGCCGGGAACACTGTGCTGGCGGCGGCCGGAATCGCTCTCGACCACCTCTGTCCGCGTGCGCGGGCACGCCCCGACGACGGCTGAGGCACTTTCCTCGGCTACACCTCAGCTCAGGCGCGCTGCGTCCGGCCCGAAGGCGGCGGCGAGCTCGCGGAGCTTGTACTTCTGGATCTTCCCGCTCGGGGTGCGCGGCATCTCGTCGACGATCTCGAGGCGCTCCGGCCAGTACTGCTTCGCGAGCTGCTCCGCCTCGAGATGGCGCTGCATCGCCGCGAAGTCGAGGGATGCGCCGGGCCGGAGGGTGACGAAGACGCAGCCCCGCTCCCCGAGCCGCGGGTCCGGCATCGCGACGATTGCGGCGTCGCGCACCGCATCGTGCCGGTAGAGGAGCTCCTCCACCTCCACGACCGGCACGTTCTCCCCGCCCCGGATGATGATGTCCTTCGCCCGGCTCGTGATGCGGATGTAGCCGCTCTCGTCCATCGTCGCGATGTCACCGGTGTCGAACCAGCCGTCCCGGTCGGTGGCGTAGGCTTCCGGGCGCTTCAGGTAGCCTACGAAGTTCGCGGCCCCCCGCGCCTGGAGCGCCCCCGGCACTCCCGGCGGCGCGGGCTCCCGGTCCTCGTCCACCACCCGCACCTCCATCCCGGCCCACGGCCCCCCGTCGGTGCCGAAGATCTTCTCCGGGGGGTCGCCCGGCAGGGTGCAGGTGACGAGCCCGTTCTCGCTCATGCCCCAGCCGGCGACGACGCTCGCCCCGAGGCGCTCGGTCGCGGTCTGCACCAGCACCCGGGGGACCGGCGCGCCGGCGGTGGCGAAGATCTCGAGCGACGCGGTCGGATAGCGCTCAAGCGCCTCGGAGTGTGCGAGGTCGGCGAGGAACGGGGTCGCCCCGATGGTGAACGTGGCCTGCTCGTCGTGGATGATGCGGGCCGCGACCGCCGGGTCCCAGATGTCCTGCAGGACAGTGCGCGCGCCGATCCGGATCGGCATCAGAAACCCGTAGAGGTAGCCCGTCTGGTGGGCGAGGGGCGATGCCATGAGGACCACCGTGTCGGAGCCGAGGGCGAGCCGGGCCGGACCGATCCCGACGCACGCGGCGAGGGTGTTGCTCGTGTGCATCACCCCCTTCGGCTGCCCGGTGGTGCCCGAGGTGTAGCAGACCTCGATGACCTCGTTCGGATCGACGCGCCGCTCGTCGAAGAGGGCGCAGGTGTCGATCTCGTCTTCCCAGCGCTCCTCGAGAAACACGGCCTCGAACACGTTGTCGCCCTCGCCCCCGCCTGCGCCCCCGCGGGCGCCGCCCCCCAGCACGAAGACGTGCTCGAGGCACGGCAGCTTGTCGCGAAGCCCGTCGATCATCGGCTCGTACTCGAACCCGCGGAAGCGGCGCGGAACGAAGATCGCGCGGGTCTCCGCGAACGAGAGCATGAATTCGAGCTCGCGCGCCCGGAAGATGGGCATGAGGGGGTTCGAGACGGCACCGATGCGCACGCACGCGAGGTGGATGGCCGAGAACTCCCACCAGTTGGGGAGCTGGAACGCCACCACGTCCCCCTTGCCGATCCCGTGGGCCGCGAGCCCCGCCCCGATGCGGCGCGAGATTCGGTCGATGTCGCGGTAGGAGAGGGTGGTGCGGGTGCCCGCCTCGGCCTTGTAGTCGGTGACGAAGACCTTGTCCGGGTAGTGGCGGAGGGCGTCGTCCAGGTAGTCGGCGGCGGTGCGATCCGGCCAGTGTCCGGCCGTGGTCGCGGCCTCGATCCGCTCGCCGGTCAGCATGACGCACCGGTCGTCGCGGTCCGCCCCGGCGGCCATGCTCGTCGCGTCCATCGGATCTCCCTCCCTCCCTCGTCGTCGGCCAGGGACTGGCGGGGGGGAGTTTACCCCCGGCGCGAGGAGGGAGTCGGGTTGCAGGCGGGCGGGCTCGGCCCGCGCGAGGGGCGGGGGCTCCCGGGGGTCGGCGCGCTCAGGCCTGGGCAGTGGCGAACCGAAGCCGCGGCCGCGGCTCGCGTATTGGCCAGTGCAGGACCGCGGCCACCACCCCGAGCGCGACCGCGACCCACCACACGATGTCGTAGCTTCCCGTCGCGTCGTAGACGTAGCCCCCCAACCATGCCCCGAGGAAGCTCCCGAGCTGGTGCCCGACGAACACGAGGCCGAACAGGGTCGCGAGGTACCGGATACCGAAGAGCTGGGCCACGAGGGCGGTGGTGAGGGGGACCGTGGAGAGCCACACGAGCCCGATCATGAAGGAGAAGACGATGACGCTGACCTCGCTGACCGGGCTCAGCACGAAGACCGCGATGATCACCGCCCGGCCGAGGTAGAGCCCCGAGAGGACGGTCCGCTTGCGGTACCGCTCTCCCAGCATGCCGGCGATGATGGAGCCGAGGATGTTGCCGATCGCGATGACCGAGATGCTGACCGCGGCGAGGTTGGAGCCGAGGCCGGCGTCGCCGATGTAGGCGGGAAGGTGGGTCTGGATGAAGATGACGTGGAAGCCGCAGACGAAGAACCCCCCGTTCAGGTACCAGAATCCGTCGTTGCGGCCGGCGGCGCGGATCGCCCGCGCCATCGATGGCTCCTCGGGAGGCGGCGCCATCGCCCGGGCGCCGGGGGCGGACTCCTCCGCCGCGCCGGCCTTCTCGTGCATGCGGCCGGCGAACGCGGCGGCGAGCGGGATGAGCGCGGCGCTCGCGGCCGCGAGCACGACCATTGCCAGGCTCCAACCGCCGTTGTGGAGGAGGAACTGGGCCCCGTGGACCACCGTCGCCTGCCCGAGCGCCCCCGCCGCGCCGGCAACTCCGAGGAAGAGGCTCCGCCGTGACTCCGGTGCCGATCGTCCGACCACCGAGAGCATGATCGGGATGCCCGTCCCGGACATCGCGATACCGATGAGCACGCCGCCGTTCACCGCGAAGTCGAGCGGGTCGGAGGTGTGCGCGATGAGAAGGAGCCCCGCCGCGTAGAGGCCGATGCTCACCGCGATGACCTTCCGGTCCCCGAACTTGTCGGCGTAGGCGCCGGCGATGGGCTGCGAGAGGCCCCACATGATGTTCTGGATGGCGAGCGCGAGGGAGTACGATTCGCGGCTCCACCCGAGGTCGGTGGTCATGGGCACGAGGAAGAGGCCGAAGCTCGTCCGGATCCCGTTTCCGACGAGCAGGATCACGCCCGCGCAGGCGAGCACGATGATCGCGCGGCGCATGTTGGCCGCCGATTGATCCGATTGCGTCATGGCCATTCCGGCGCGACTCCGATCCCGCATCGGGGCGGCGCGAAGCGGAGCCCGTGGGGATGGTCCGCGCCGGTGAGAGGGTTGAATCGGCTCATTCTAACCCTGGACCCGCGCCGCTGCCCGGACGGGACGGGGAGCGCTGGCGGGGCGGCGTCCGAAGGCGGCGCACCGCGCCCGTTCCGTCCCCGTGGCGGGCGACGGGGGGCGGCGCGGGCCGGGGCGTGTTCCCGCTATCGCACCCCATCCACGACGAGCGCGAAGAGCCGCAGGTCGGATTGGCGAAGCGTAATCCGACACTTGTGGGCCAAGGGCCACCCCTTGCACATGATGTCGCATCACGCTTCGCCGATCCGACTTGCCTGCTTCGCCGAGCATCTTTCGAATCTGGTGCGTCCTTTGGCCAATTGTCGTGAACACACTCTAGAATCCGGCGGTTCCGACCCCGTTACCGAGGAAGAGAAATGGGCGAGCTGGTGCGGATCCCGCCCGGGCACGGCAAGGCGGCGCGGGTCGAGGCGGGCGCGAGCGTGCGCCTCGTCAACACCCACGGCACCCAGGTGGTGGACGGCTGGGCGTTCAACGCCTACGACCTTCGCGAGTTCATGTCGATGGAGGCGACCCGGGTCTGGAACGCCCGGATCAACGTGGCGGTCGGGGACGCGTTCGTCACCAACCAGCGCCGCCCGATCCTCACCCTCGTCGAGGACACGAGCCCCGGCGTCCACGACACCCTCATGTCCGCGTGCGACCGCTATCGCTACGACCTCCTCGGGTGCGAGGGCTACCACCGCAACTGCCAGGACAACATGGTCGAGGGCCTCTCGGAGCTCGGGGTGACCCCGCCCTTCAAGGTCTCGGGCTCCTGGAACATCTTCATGAACATCCCGGTCGGTGAGGACCGGAACTCCCTCGACTTCCGCCCGACCGTCTGCGCTCCCGGCGACTACATCGTCCTCCGGGCCGAGATGGACTGCTTTGTCGTCTTCTCCTCCTGCCCCCAGGACATCCTCCCCATCAACGGCGAGGGCGGGCAGCCGCCCCGCGAGGCCCACTTCGAGATCCTCGCCTGAACTGACGAGGGAAGGCCGTCCGCGTTCCCCCTCGCCTCCCGCCTTCGCCTCGTCCTTTGCCTCGCGGGCGGCCAGCGCCGCATCGCATTCGCGACCGGGAAGCCGGCTTCCAAGGGGCGGCTGGGATCCGGACGGCATGGCACGCCCCGCGGGCCGGGCCCGCCCGCCGGATGGAGCGATGGGCTACACTCCCGGGCGTTCCATGTCCCGGCTACACGAGGAATCGGCATGGCTGACGCCATCGCGGTGTTCTGGCAACCCCACTGAACCAGTTGTCTCAGGGTAAAGGAGTACCTCTCGGTCCGTGGGATCGAGTTCGAATCGGTCAACGTACTGGAAGACGAAAGCGGGCTCGAACGCCTGAGAGCGCTTGGTGCCCGTTCGGTGCCGGTCGTTTCCCGGGGGAAGGAGTTCGTCTTCGCCCAGGTCATCAAGGATGTCGTGGACTTCCTCGGCCTCGCCGACGATACCCGGCCGGAGCTCTCCCCGGCCGAGCTCGCCACCCGCTACCGGCACGTCCTCGAGACCGCCATCCGCCTCACCCGGCAGATGCCGGACGGGGAGCTCGCGAACGAGCTTCCCAACCGGCCCCGCTCGTGGCGGGTGCTGATGCACCACCTGTTCCAGATCCCGAACGCCTTCCTCGACATGGACGCATCCGGGACGCCCATGCGCTACGAGGACCTGACCGCCCCGCCCCCCGACGACATGCGCTCTAGCGCCGACATCGCGGAGTTCGGCGAACGGACGAGGGCTCGGTTCCAGGCGTGGTGGGAGGAGGTCGTCGATCAGGACTTCGATCGCGAGATGGAGGTCTATTTCGGCACCACCAGCCGGCACGAGATGCTCGAGCGCACGGTCTGGCACACGACCCAGCACGTCCGCCAGCTCGCCTCCCTGCTGGAGCAGTCGGGGCTCAAGCCGGACGCGCCACTCACTTCGGAAGACATCGAGGGTTTGCCCCTCACCGACAAGGTGTGGGACGAGACGTGACCCCCGCCCCGGGGTGCGAACGCGCCCGCCGGAGCGGGCGCTTCGCGGCGCACGCGCTCGCCCCGGCGCGCGGCCGGCCGGCGCCACGCTCCGGCGGCCAGGCTATCTGAATGAAGGGAGGTAGGACGAGCATGAAGGAAATCGACGGACAGCAGGACTACTACGACAGCATCGGCTTCAGCGAGCGGCTCGGCTTCGGCGAGCGGCCGGCGGTGCTCGTCATCGACATGTGCCGCGGGATCACCGAGCGGGGCTACGGCATGTTCATCGACATGGATGAGCACATCCCGCGGATCCAGGCGATCCTCGCCGCGGCCCGGGCCGCCGGGGCACCGGTCGTGTTCACCACCGTGGCCTTCCATCCCGACCTCGCCGACGCGGGAATGTTCGGCCGCAAGGCGCGCCTCGTGCGCGACCTCGTCCACGGCTCCGAGCGGGTGGAGATCGACCTTCGCCTCCCCGTGGAGGACTCCGACCACCTGCTCGTCAAGAAGATGCCGAGCGCGTTCCACGGCACTCATCTGCACGCCATGCTCACCGGGCTCGGGGTGGACACCACCATCGTGGTCGGCAACTCGACGAGCGGCTGCGTCCGGGCCACCGCGTGCGACGCGATCTCGAACGGTTTTCGGCCCATCGTTCCCAAGGACTGCGTGGCCGACCGTGTGCCCCTCTCCCACGAGGTGAACCTCTTCGACATCGACGCCAAGTACGCGGACGTGGTGACGAGCGAGGAGGTGCTCGCCTGGCTCGCCCGTGTCGCGGGCCCTGCCCGTGCCCGCGCGGTCGGCTGAATCCACCACCATCGAAAGGACGAACAACATGAAGCACTCTCCATCCCTTGCCACCCGGGTACGGGCGGGGCGCGTCTCCCGCCGCCGGCTCCTCTCGCTCGCCGCCGGCGCGGTCCTCACCGCGGGCATCATCGGCGGCGGCATGCCGGTCGATGCAGCGGCGGCGGAGCTCCGGGTCCGGATCGGGTCCGACATCGGGGTTCTCGACCCGGCCACCATCTTCGGCATCGAGAA
>JAJDXW010000250.1 GCA_022823045.1 Gammaproteobacteria bacterium | reverse complement strand
GGTTGCTCGGAGAGAAAGGAGATCAGCCGCGGAGCGGGCCGATCCCGGGTCAGCTCGGAGACTACGTTCGTATCCAGCAGGAACCCGGTCACTTCGCATCTTTGTCCCGAAACGGAACCTCCCGCCGGGAGTCCCTGCGATCGGGAATGTCGAGATTCGCACCGCTCGGGATGTTGTCCACGAGCCATCGGCCGAAAGGGGGGCGTGATGGCGCTCGGGCCTCCCACACGCGCTCCGGCACGACCACGAACGGCCTTCTGGTCCCGATGCGTTGCGGACCTTCCTCCTCGGCGAGACGAAGGATCTCGGACAGCCGCGCCTTGGCGTCGGCTACCGTCCAGACTCGTCCGGATGTTGCGCTCATGCAGCCCGATCCTTCAGGGAATCATTACTGGTCCAGTATAGTCCAGCTTACGGCCGCAAGAGTGCCCTGTCGCCTCCCGCGGACTCCGGGGGCGATCCGAATCGTGTCATGTCCCGTCGCCGGTACCCGTTCCCGCCGCCGGTCCGGCGGGGGAAGTGCCGCACGCGGAGAAGAGGCTTCCGAGACCGGAGCGGGTCGCATCCGCCCCGGCTAGGCGGCTCGCGTGCCAGATGAGGGCGGCCGGGGCGGCGACGACCGGCTTCCCGATGTCGCGCTCCGCCGCGTCGAGCGCGGCGGCGGCGCGGATCCCGCCCCCGCCGAGCACAACCGCGTCGGCGTCGGGCCGGTCCTCATCCCTCGCGATCTCGCGCCACTGCTCGGGGCCGAGCTCCGCGATCTCGGTCTCCGCCGCGAACGCGATGGCCTTCGACGCGACCGTCTCGATGCCGAAACCGGTGAGGAACTCGCCGAAGCGCTCGACCACGACATCCAGATAGGGCGCGGCGAGGACGATGCGGCGGGCCCCGAGCGCCTGGAGCGCGGCCGCGATCGCGCGCGGGGTCGAGGTCGCGGGGCGGCCGAGCTTCGCCTCCACCCGCTCCACCAAGTCGCGTTCGTATTCGAGCCCGCCGACGACCGCCCCCGCGCAGTCCGCGAGCGCCGCCACGTCGGCCTTCGCCTGGCGGATGAGATTGACGGCGCCGAGGATCGGCTCGATGTCGGTGTCGGACTCGAGCTCGTCGAGCGAGAGCCCCCCCGCCACCAGGTAGCGGGCGGCGAGCAGGGCGACCCCGTCCGGCAGGCAACTCCAGTACTCGTCGTCGGTGAGCCCGTCCGCCGGGAGGAGAAAGCCGATTCGCCCGCGGTCACCCCGCACGATGGACCTCATGTCGCGTCTCCCCTTCACTCTGCGGTCCGCCGTTCCAGCCAGCGCGAGAGCCACATCAGGCTTCCGACCACGACGAGGTACAGAACGGTCAGCTCGATCAGCACCTCGATGACCACGAAATGGATGTATATCAGCTCATTGGCGACCTTGGTGAGCTCGTTGACGGAGATCACCGAGAGGAGCGCGGAGGCCTTGATGACGTTGACGAGCTCGTTGGTAAGCGGCGGGAGGATCCGCCTGAGAGCCTGCGGCATCAGCACGAGGAACAGGGTCTGCCAGGGGCTGAGGCCCAGCGCGAGCGATGCGTCGCGCTGTCCGCGGCCGAGGGACTCCACCTGGGAGCGCACGATCTCGATGGTATAGCCCACCCCGATGAACGTGAGGGCCGCGACGCCGGTCCAGAACTCGTTCAGCACGACGCCGAACCGGGGGAGCGCGAAGTAGATGAGGGCGATCTGGACGAGAGGCGGCACCCCTCGCGTGAACTCCACGAACCCGTAGATGACGGCCCGGACGACCCGCCCGCCGAGGATCCGCCACGCCGAGAGCAGGCCGCCGAAGACGCAGCTCAGGATCACCGTCAGCACGCTGATCTGGATCGTGATCCACGTCGCCCGAAGGAGCTTCGGGAGGATGTCGAGCATGAACTCGGTATCGAGACCGCCGGTCATGTCCGGTCAGCGCACCTGGAAGTCCGCCGCCCCTTCGCCGGCGCCGAGGACGGAGGTCTCGATCCAGCGGGCGAAGCGGCTGACGGAGAGGATGAGGGCGAGGTAGAAGACGGCCTGGAGCGCGAGCAGCTCGACGTACTTGAAGCTCGCGGACGAAATGGCGTTCGCGGCCTTGTGGAGCTCCCACACGGTGATGACCGAGAGCACCGAGGACGCCTTGATGAGCTGCGACATCTCGTTGGTGAGTGGCGCGATCATGCGGCGCACGGCCTGGGGCAGGATGACGAGCCAGATGGTCTGCCGGCGCGAGAGCCCGAGGGCGAGCGACGCGTCGAACTGCGCCGCGCCGACCGACCCGACCGCGGCTCGGCCAATCTCGATCTGGTAACCGGCCGAGTTGAAGGCAAGGGCGATGATTCCGACCCAGTAGGGGTCGAGCCGGATGCCGAGCTCCGGGGCGAGGAAGAACAGGACGAAGATCTGGACGATGATCGGCGTCCCGCGCACGAAGAACACGTACGCATCGAGCACCCAGTTGAGCGGGTTCCGGGCCTTCGTGAAGGCCCGGACCACGCCCAGCCAGATGCCGATCAGGGTCGCGAGCGCGAGGGAGATCGCGCTCACTTCGATGGTGGTCCAGAGGCCCGGGAGGAGCCTCGGGACCACTTCGATCATGTAGGCGAAGTCCACCTCAGGCCGTCATGCCGGCCGCCGCGGCGGACGCCGTCAGGCACGCGACCTACCACTCCGGGGGAACGTTGGGCAGCAGGTCCACGAAGGACTGCCCGAACCACTTCATCTGGAGTGCCTCGAGGGTGCCGTCGGCCTTCATCTCCGCGATGAGGTCGTTGAACGCTCCGCGGAGATCCTCGTCCTCCTTGCGGAACGCCATGCAGGTGAACTCCTGCCCCCAGTGCTTCGAAGTGAAGGGAACGACCGCGAACTCCCCATCGGTGGTCTTCGCGAACTCCATCAGGCTCACGATGGACGACGCGTAGGCTTCGACCCGACCGGCCCGCATGGCCTCGTAGGCGACGGCATCGTCGTCGTAGGTCTTGATGTCGCCGTCGAACTCGTGACCGTGCTCTTCGGCGGACATCTGGAGCATCTTGATGGACGGGGTGCCGGCCCCGGCCCCGACCACCTTGCCGTCGAGACCGCTCGCATCCGCGATCCCGCTGTCGCCCCGCACGAGGAGCCCGGAGCTCGCCTCCATGTAGGGGTACGAGAAGTTCACCCGCTTGAAGCGTTCGGGGGTGGCGGTCATGCCGCCGAGGATGAGGTCGAACTGGCCGGTGTAAAGCGACTGGATGACCGCGGCCCAGTTCGTGTCGACCGGGGTGGCCTTGACCCCGAGACGGCTCGCGATCTCGTTCGCGACGTCGATGTCGTAGCCGACGATCTCGTTGTTCTCGTCGCGGAACTCGAACGGGCGGTACTGCGCTTCGAGGCCGTAGGTGAACTCGCCGCGCGCCTTGACGTCGTCGAGGGCGCCGGCGAGCGCGGGCAACGACGGGAGGGCGACGGCGAGCGCGGCCACCGCGCCGAACCCGGCGCGCTTGAGGTTCCGGAGGGTTGGGAATGAGGTCTTCACGTCGATACTCCTGTGTGGGACTCGCGGAGTACGGCGGCAAGACTCGGTGCCGCCGTTGCAGAGGGAAGCGGTCTCGATTTTGTCACTTGTCAACAAAGCATATCACGCGCCCACCACCACCACCCGCCGGAACGTTTCCGACCAGCAATTCTCATTTTGGCCTCGAGACGAGGCTCAGGTGGGGGCTACCACCGGCAATCGGCCGCAGGCAACGCCCGTAGACTGCTCACACTGCCCCGTATCGCGGCCCCGGACGCCAAAATGAGAATTGCTGGTTTCCGACCCACCTCGCCCTCTCCCGCCCGCAGCGACCGCCAGCGCCCGTGCCGGACGATCCGTCCGCATCGCCTGGGCGGCTCGTCGCTCACTATAATGTGCCCGCGGAAGCAAGCATGCAGGCACGGTGCGGCCGGCAGCTCCCCCGAATGGGGAACGTGGTCCGGGGCTCGCAGCGCCCGCAACGGGAGTCTCGGGCGGCGGCCCCGACGAAACCGGAGAGCGAACCGATGACCCACCTCAGCAGCTTCAAGGCAGTTCGCTATCGGGGTATCGATGGCTTGTCGTTACCCCATCTTTCCCAAGCGAATCTGGTGACCGGGGTGAACGGCATCGGCAAGACGGCGCTGCTTGAGGCCATGTGGCTCTTTGTCGGTCGATACAGCCCCACGCTGCTCTGGAATGCGAACGTACAACGGTCCACCAATCCCGTTCTCGATCCTGTCTCCAGGTTGTCGAATGGAGGGTTGGAGCTCCATGGAGGGCAGAATGGATCAACTCACCAATTGAAGACCGTGTTCGAGAAGGTAGCCGAAGTTGCAACTCCCGCAACGGCCAGGGAGGCAACCGAACGGAATATGATGCAATTGCCGGTTGCGGGAAGGATCGAGACCTACCTCGACGGCCAATTGGTCAAGGGAGACTTCGGAGGCGCGCGGCCGACTCCATGGGGGGTGGTGGTACATCAGACACCGGTGCCTCCAAAGCCGCAGCCAAGCTGTGTGATTGAGAGTACAAAGTTCCAACTCGAAACACCCGGTGAATACTTGCAGCGTTATTCAGACATGGTGCGCGCCAACCAGAAGGAAGAACTGACGAACGCTATCAATCTGCTGCTCCCAAGAGTCAAGGATCTGGAGATCTTGACGGACAGGACGGGCGAATCGTACCTGTCGGCGTTGACCAAGTGCGGTGTACAGCTTCCGCTCCACGATCTCGGGGGCGGGATCATCCGACTGTATCGGTTGTTGTTGAGCTTGTTTACCTGCCGGGACGGAATAATGCTGGTCGATGAGCTGGAAAACGGAATTCACTATTCCGGGCTGAACGAGGTCTGGACTCGTGCGCGGCAATGGATGCGCAGATGGAACGTGCAGCTAGTGGCGACGACCCATAGCGCCGAGTGCATCGAGGCTGCAATGGCGGCCTTCGCGGACTCGCCGGAGGATTTGTCGATACACAAGCTCTTCGTCAGTGAAACAACGGGCGCCGTCGAGGCAGTGACGTTCACGGGTGAGACACTCGACGGTGCGCGCGATCTCAATTTGGAGGTCCGGTAGTGCCACGGAGTGTGGGAACTTCGGAATCGCGGCTTCAGATTCGCACGGACAGGCTGCTGCTGGTCGAGGGCAGGGACGAGGTCAACCTGTTCAAGGCACTGATCGAGCGGCGGGCAGACGCCGAGCCGGCAATTCAGGTGATCGACGCGGGAGGGAAGGACAGATTCCCTCGAAGGTTGAGGGCGATACGAACCGCTGCTCAAACCGGACCGGCTCTCCGGTCCATCGGCGTCGTTCGGGACGCCGACGATGACGCAGGCAGTGCATTCAGCAGCGTCTGTGACCACCTTCGTAACGTCGGGTATGAACCACCCGCAGCCCATGGCGAGTTCTCGAAGGACACGCCCTCGATTGGTGTCTTCATCG
The DNA here is from genome assembly GCA_022823045.1 of Gammaproteobacteria bacterium. Classification (GTDB taxonomy): domain Bacteria; phylum Pseudomonadota; class Gammaproteobacteria; order HK1; family HK1; genus JAJDXW01. The sequence continues at coordinate 9,160 of JAJDXW010000250.1, read as the reverse complement.
TGCCGGACGGTGCCGAGGCGGGCGCGATAGAATCCCTTTGTCGGCGTTCCGTCGAAGGTACGGACGCCGCCGGATGTGTCGACGAATACATCGAGTGTCTGCAACTGCACGACGCAATGCAGTCGAGAAACGTCGAAAAGAGCTTCGCGCACGCCTATCTCGCAGCCATGAGTGACCCCTTGGCAAGGGTCGGAGAAGGAGCGCTGAGCGGTGCGTGGGACTTCGAGTCCACCGCGTTCGCAGCGCTCGTTCGGTTCCTTCGCGATCTTGCCGCGCGGGGCGCGTGAGCGAGGACCCGTCTTCCCTGCATTCCAGCGCGTGGGGCGGGAAGAATTGCGGGCGGGGGGCGACGCCGCCATGATATGTCCGCCCTTCGGGCGTTGCCCGCTCGTGGGCTGCCGACCCGAATTCAGGACTCCCGCATGAGCCGAACGGCAAGCACGAAGCCCGCCCAGCCCGACACCTGGACCTGGCCGGAGGAGCGCTGGCGTCCCATCGTCGAGAAGGTCCGCGCGGGGCGCTCGCTCAAGCCCGCATCGTGGCCGGGCGGGGCGCGCTGCGCGGTCGCCCTCTCCTTCGATTCCGACCACGAGACCCTGACCCTTCGCTGGGGCGACGGCTCCCCCGGCAAGCTCAGCCAGGGCGAGTACGGCGCCCGGGTCGCGGTGCCCCGGATCCTGAGGCTCCTCGAGCGCTACGACGTGCCGGCGACCTTCTTCGTGCCGGCGGTGGTCGCGATGCTGTACCCGGAGGAGCAGCGTGCGGTGGTCGCGAGTGGCCACGAGATCGGGATCCACTCCTGGATCCACGAGCTCAACTCGGCCCTGCCGCCCGAGGACGAGCGCGACCTCCAGATGCGGGCCGCCGACAAGCTCGAGGAGATCGCGGGCGTGCGGCCGGTCGGCATCCGCACCCCGTCGTGGGACTTCTCCGCCCACACCCTCGCCATCACCCGGGAGATGGGGCTCCTCTACGACTCCTCCCTCATGGCAGACGACGAGCCCTACGAGCTGCTGGAAGACAACGAGCCGACCGGGGTGGTGGAACTTCCCGTCGAGTGGATCCGGGACGACGCGCCGTACTGGATGATGGACCGCTTCTCGGCCCTTCGGCCCTACACCCCGCCCGACGGCGTGCTGGACGTCTTCCGCCGCGAGTTCGACGGAGCCTATGCCGAGGAGGGGCTGTTCCTCCTCACCATGCACCCGCACATCACCGGTCACCGCTCGCGCATCCAGGTGCTGGAGGAGTTGCTCCAACACATCCGTTCCCATTCCGGGGTCTGGTTCGCAACCCATGCCGACGTCGCGCGCTACTGCAAGGAGCAGGCGGGACTGTAGGCCGGCTGTGCTCGGCACCCAGGGCGGAGCGAAGGAGCACGAGCGGTTCGCGATGGTGAAGCGGCGGTTCAAGGCACGCAGGCTGCCCGATGACGGGCCGCGGAACGGCTGGTACGAGACCCTGCCCCCGCCGCCGCCCGCCCGCCGGGTCGAGGGCCGGGTGCGGGCGGACTTCGCGGTGATCGGCGCCGGCACCTGCGGCTGCGCCGTCGCGCGGCGGCTTGGCGAGCTGCGGCCGGACGACACCGTGGCGCTCGTCGAGGCGACCCGCGTCGGCTATGGAACCTCCGGGCGCAACGCGGGCTTCATGCTCGACCACCACAGCCACGGCGGCATGAGGCATTTCGAGGCGGCTCGCAAGAACGACCGGCTGTTCGCGGCCGGCACCGCCTGGCTCCGCGACCTCGTCGAGAAGCACCAGATCCGGTGCCAGTGGAGCGACTGGGGGCGGATCTACGTCGCCGCCGAGGCGTCCGCGGAACCGGACCTCAAGGCCGTCTCCGACGGCTTCGACGCCCTCGGCGTCCCCTGGCGGAAGCTCGACCGCGACGACCTCGAGGCAGTGACCGGCTCTCGCTTCTACCGGCGGGGGGTGCGGGCGGACGGCTCCGCCCTCGTCCAGCCCGCGGCGATGATGCGGGGCCTCGCCGCGACCCTCCCCCCGAACGTCACCCTCTACGAAGAGAGCCCGGTCCTCGAGATCGGGACGACCGGCGGGTTCCGCCTCGCCTGCCCGGACGGCACCATCGAGGCGCGCGAGGTCGTCCTCTGTAACCACGTCCACGCGGAGGAAATGGGGATCCTCCGGCACCGGATCGTGCCCCTCGCGAGCTTCGCGAGCCTGACCGAGCCGCTCTCCGACGCCCAGGCGGCGATGCTGGGCGCGGAAGGGGAGTTCGGCCTCCTCCCCGCGAACGCCAACGGCAGCACCGTGCGGCTCACCCTCGACGGCCGGATCCTGATGCGCAACTCCCTCCACTACGCGCGTTCGAAGCGCTTTCCGCCTGCGCTGATGGAAGAGGTGGCGGACACCCACCGCCGCAGCATCGCCCGGCGCTGGCCCGACCTCGGCGAAGTCTCCTTCTCCGGCACCTGGGGCGGGATCCTCGGCTTCACCCGGAACGAGGGGGCCGTCTTCGGGGCGGTCCGCGACGGGCTCTGGACGGTGATGTCGTGCGATGCGGCGCCGATGACCAAGGGGGCGATCGGCGGCAAGCTCCTCGCCGAGCACATCTGCGGCGAGGAGAGCGAGCTGCTCCGGGTGATGCTCTCGCTCCCGCGAGCCGCCCTGCTGCCGCCCGACCCGATCCTTCGCTTCGCGGTCCACCGCCGGATCGGCCGCATCGCCGCCGCCGGCCCCGGCGAACGATAGCCCCGTTTCCCCTACGGGACCGGGGGGCTCCAGGCGTCGAGCCCCGGCCATTCATCGCCGAGGAGCTCCGGCTCCGCGTAGTCCTGGAGATTGCGCCAATGGTGGTCGCGGTCCTCGAGGAACAGCAACGCCGCAATCCCGTGCCCGAGTCGCGCCGCGCCTGTAAGCGCGCACCACTTCTGAGACTAACCGGATCGCCCGAAAAACCCGGAAACATCCGGAAACAACCGGAATCTCGCGGAAGAATCCCGAAGAAACAACATCTTGTCGCGTGTCGGGAGCGCGGGTCTCGGTTCAGTGCGCGATCCCCAAAACGCGCACCACTTCTGAGACTTAATGCCCCAACCGGATCGTTTTTATCCACAGAACCGGATCGTTTGGGAAAATCAGCACCGCTGCTGATATAGCAAGCAGCCCTTTCCCCTCAAACGCGGCTTGAGGCGGGTTCGAGGTGTGGTTACAGCCTCTCTCGGGCGACCAGTCGGGCGGCCTCCACGGCGGCCTCCACGGCGGCCTCGTGAGCGACTTCCGCGCGCTCCGCGGCCGCCCGCGCGCGCTCCGCCTCGAGCCCTGCCTCGCGGGCCATTTCCGCGGCCTTGCTCGCCGCGCCGTGCCGCGCCTGGATGCGTCCATGGCGCTCGCGGCGGAACGGTTGCATGAGCCGGTAGATCGTGGCGCGGGACACGCTGTGTTCGGCCGCCATCCGCTCGGCGAAGGCGCGCCGTTCGCCGTGGGGAGTCGCGGCGAAGGTCTCCGCCATATCGGCGGCTACCTCGGGGGGGATGCTGGTGTGGTTCATGGGGTCAGGGTGCCCGGACTCCGGGGCCGGAGGGTCCCCGGAGTCCGGACGTCAGTCGGGAGCCCCAACACTCCAGACTGAAAGTTTCGCACCATGCAGTGCGAAATATCAGGCGACCGCGGCTTTCCAGAAGTACCCCGCGGCGTTCCAGGAGACCACTTCCTTGATGCACTCGGAGACCTTGACGATCCGCGAGCCCATGCCCGTACCGCGGCTCGGTTCGTCGTAGGTGCCCATGTACCGCGCCATGGCCTCCGCTGTGAAGCAGAACGTGGGCTCTGCGTCCATCATCACGGAGGCTGACGGGTCGATGTACAGCAAGGCCGCGTGCGGCCCCCAAACGTAGCTGTAGGATGCCGCCTGCCCGCGCTTCGCCGTGTTGTATTGCGCCCCGCCCACGTACACGTTATCGACTTCGAGGAGGTCTGCGACGGCCTGCCGACTCACGGCACCCTGGGCATTGGTCCCCGCCCCCGACATGGTGATCGCCTCGACGATCTTCGCGTGCTGACGAAACTTCGTCCATGTCTTTTGCCCGAAGACGATCGTGTTCGGCCTGATGAGGGGCTTATCCATCGCTGCCAAGATGGCGTCGAGCGGGTTCGACTGTGAGTCCGACCATTGCGACGCGCCCGAGAGCGTCACCTTGTGGCCCGTGGGATAGCTGCCGTCCGCGAACACCAGATTCGCGACGCGGATTTCCCGGTCGAGCATCATGAGCTTGCTCAAGCCCATGGTGGCGACCTCCAGGGGATCGTATGGCGAGCCCTGACTCGATGACTCGTTGATGTCCCGGTAGGGGACGGGCGTTGCGAGCGCGTAATCCTCCACCGAGTCGTTCACGTCCGTTGCGCCGAACTCCACCTCGTTGACCCGGGCCGCGCGCGATGCGCGCGTAGCGGGCACGGTGAACAGATCCGTCTCGGTCAGCTTCGTGTAGGTGAACTTGAACGGCGCCCTGATGCGCGGACACACCATGTCCGCGATCGCGCCGCGGGGCGTGACTCCAAGCGCAATCTGCGAGTACCTGGTTTGCGTCTCGAATGGCCCGCTCGCGAGCTCCGCGGGAACCAGGTTCATTCCGGACGTCTGCGACGCGAATACGATGTCGTTCATGATTGGCCTTCCAGTTCGGTGCTGGCCAGATCCACCGCCGCCGCGAGGCCGAGGGCCTCGCCGCGGGCCAGGGCGGCCTGCATCAGCTCCCGGGCGCGCTGCGCTACCCGGTGGTTCATGTCATGGGTTTCGCGGACCGTCGATCCCGAGGGCATCGGGGGGATCGGGTCCCCATCCTTGATGACCGGCGCATAGCGCACGCGCTCCGGCAGGTTCGCGAGGAACCGCTCGAATGCCTGCATGAGCCCCTCCTCGATAGTCCCTCCCGACCACGCGAACGAGATCGTCTCCTCGTCACCGAGGAGCCGTTCCCCTAGCCGGGTGACGAGCTCTCGTTCTACCGGCAGTACCCGGCCCGCCTCGACGTGCGGGCGCACCATGCTCTCGACCCGCACCCGGCGCTCGTGCGCCGCGATCGACGCCTCGCGCTCCGCGAGCGCGACGTGCTGGCGATGGAGCTTCGTGCTGGCGAAGTCCGCGAGCACTGCCGCCTCGTCGCCCGCGGCGAACTCGATCGCCTCCCCGGCCGGGCCGGAGAACCGGCTCGGAGCGAGCCCCGGGACCGCGGGCGCGGCCCCCCCGAGGAATCCGACGTGCCGCAGCCCCCGCGGGCCGAACGAGATGGAGCGCCCGGTGTACTGCCCGGCCTCGACTGCCCGGCGGAATGCCGGCACGAGGTCGCGCAGCCGCGCCTGGAGCCGGTCGCCGACCCGGCGGAGCTCCGCCACCCACCCGTAGGCCGGGCTGTCGGTCTTCGGATGCCCCACCACCACGGGCACGGGGTCGGAGCCGGTGAAGCGCGTCACGAGCTCGTCGAGCGTGCTCTCGGAGACGTCGATCTCGCGCCCGGTCATGTCGTGCCAGCGTCCGGTGCGGCACACGTCCATCCAGCCGTCGAGGGCGCTCATTCGTCGGCCACGTCGGTGAGGCCGAAATTCCTTTTCAGCAACTCAAGTTCCGCGTCGAGGACGTTCCAGTATGCCGCCGCCTTTTCCTTCTCGTGAGCGGCGAGGACCTCCGGTGTGGGCTCGCGTTTGCCCCACAGCTCGGGACCGATGGGGATTGCGCTCTCCGCTACCTCCTCGGCGAATTCCATGCAGCCCTTGTGCACATTGGGGAATTGCTGCTGGAACGTAATGCGGATCGCCTGTTGCACCACGTGCGAGAGCGGGGCGGCGATCCTCTCCCCCGTCGCCTTGACATTCCCCGCGAAATGGCCTCGCAAGACCCGCGCCATCTTGGCGTCAGCTCCCCCGAGGTAGATGGTGTGCCGGATTGCCTTCATGTCATTGGTCCTGGCTGATGATGAGGGGGGGGGTACCAGAAGAGTGTACCTGCTATCATCATAGCATGGGCAGGCGCCTGGCACCCAAGGAGATGATCCCCGAAAACGACTTCCACCGCGCGCTGTTCCGCCGGGTGAAGGCGGCGCTCGAGGATTGCGTCTTCGATGGTGTCCCGCAGGACGAGGCCGCCATTGGGCGCTACGCAATCGTCCTGCTGGCGATGACGATGAACGGCCCTTTGCGGCGACACTTCGAGGGCGCGTTCGAGGCCGCCACCGGCAAGCCGCCGTCCCCGCTCGACGCGGCGGGGATGCTCTACGTGCTGATGGAGAGCCAGGAAGAACGCCTCCGCGAGCTCTTCGAGGCGTTCGAGATCACGGCCCCTCGGGGGATGCACTGACCGTGTGGACCGGCTGCCAATCCTTGACGGCCGGCGCGGAACGTGGTCAGGATCGCCTGCACACCACGACAGGAGACCGGACGAGAGACGACACGAGACGAAAATCAGGTGCCGCGGGACGGGTTGGTACCCGCCCCGCGGCTGGACGCACATCACCACTGTTGGAGGACAGAAATATGTGCACCCGAGCGAATGATACCGCGGGCAAACCTGCGGATTCCACTACCGAAACCACTGTCGCGGGCGCACCCTGCCCGACATGCGGCGGCATGGGATACCACCCGAGCACCGACCTCCTGACCTTGTGCGGCGAGTGCAAGGGCACGGGCATCATCACGTCGGCGATCGATATCCATGCCAATGTGGACATCGACGTGTCCGCGATCGCGACGATCCTCTCCCTCGCGACCAAGCTCGGCGATCCGATGCACGGCGATCCGATGCACGGCGAGAGAGGCGCGCTGCGGTATGCGGCGATGCGCCTGACCGTCCAGGCGATAGCGATGGTGACCGCGCCGCGCCGCCCGGACGACGATCCGCCCACGGGCCGGCTGCGGGTCGAATCGCTCTACAGCGCGAGTTGCGAGCTCGCGGCGCTGCACGCCGTGCTCATGGATGTCGGCGGCGAGACGGAGCGTGCGGCCCTCGAGGGCGCGGCGCTGATCGCGGGCGGCATCGCGGGACGCATGCGGCGTGTCGAGGACGAGCTCGCGGCGCTGCATAGCGCGCGTGACGAGACGTAGGGCCGCCGGCATGACTGGTTGGCACCCTGCATCCGTCTTGGTTGGCCTCCCGGGCATGCCCGCGCGCTCTGCGCGGGCGCTCCGGGTGAAGGGCGCGCGCCACGGATGGGAGCACCGCATCCGCGCCGGCCGGGTGGAATATCGCGAGACGAGCCTCCCCGCGGAGACGCGCGAGGCCCTCGCGGACATCCGGGCCTCGCGTCCGCTCGAGCTACCCGAGTGTCCGCAGCCGGACCCGCGTTCCGCGGCCCTCGCGGACGCGCGGCTCGAGGTCCTCACCGTGCTGGATCGATGGCTCGCCGCGGAGAACCCGCGCCGCCTCATGGATGCCCTGCATACGTTCGCCGCGCTCTACACGGCGGGTCACGTCGAGGTCTCGGGCGTGACTCAGGCTCTCATCCCGCGTATCTCGCGAGCCTCGCTCCACCGCTGGCGGCGCGCCCTCCGCGAGGGCGGATGGCGCGGGCTCATGTCGCGTCAGGGCGCGCGCCCGCCGGACAAGGCCCTGGACGCGGATTGCACCATCACGGGCGCGGTAGGGGCGTTCATCCTCGAGTACCCCCACGGGACGGCGACGATGCTTCGGCGCTGGCTCATCGCGCGGTACGGCCTGGGCCGCTCGACGCACGTTGCGACCGTCCGGCGCTGGATGGCGCGATGGCGGGCGGAGAACTCCAACCTGCTGATGGAGGCGACCGATCCGGATCGCTACCGCTCGCATCGCAAGCCGGCCCTCGGCGCCGCGGCGGCCGGGGTCGAGCGCATCAACCAGCTATGGGAGCTCGACTCGACGCCCGCGGACGTGCTGTGCATCGATGGGCGGTATCACCTGGTCGGCGTGATAGACGTCCACTCGCGCCGCGCGAGGGCGCTCGTGGTCCCGACGTCGAACGCGATGGGCATCGCGGCCCTCATGCGCCGCGCGCTCCTCGATTGGGGCGTGCCGGAGACGGTGCGGACCGATGAGGGCAAGGATTACGTGAGCCGGCACGTGCGCCGGGCGCTCGCGGACTTGGCGATCGAGCACGACATCCTCCCGCCCTACAGCCCTGAGCTCAAGCCCTTCATCGAGCGATGGTTCGGGACGCTGACGAGGGGTTGTCTCGCCTACTTGCCCGGCTTCGCCGGCCACAACGTGGCGGAGCGTCAGGCGATCCGGGACCGCAAGAGCTTCGCCGCGCGCCGCGGCGAGGGCGACGCGGACGCGTTCCGCGTGTCGCTCACCGCGGCTGAGCTCCAGGCGCGGATCGACGCGTGGATCGAACACGTCTACGAGCGTGAGCCGCATGGTGGACTGGACGGGCGGAGCCCCTTCGAGGCCGCGGCCGGGCAGCCCGTCCGGCGCATCGAGAACGAGCGTGCGCTCGACCTTCTGCTTGCCCCGCCGCCCTCCGGGCGCCCGGACCGGGTGGTCGGCAAGCAGGGGCTCCGGGTGGACGGCGGGACGTATCTCGCGGGCGAGCTCGGGCCGTGGGTCGGTTTCACGGTCCAGGTGCGGACCGACCCGACCGACTTGGGAGTCGTGTACGTCTTCGCGGGCGAGGAGGTGCCGGTACACCTCGAGCTCGCGCCGGGCGCGTTCGTGTGCCGTGCCGAAGACCCCTCACGGGTCGGCATGGACCGTGCCGAGGTCGCGGCGAAGGCCAGGGCGCATGCTCGCGAGGCGGACCGCAAGGGCCGGGCGCATGCCCGCGAGCTCAAGCGCCGGTTCCGGCCCGAGCTCGCCATGACGGACACGCTCGAGGAGGCCGCCCGGCGCACGGGTCAGGTAGTGCCGTTCCGGGCACCGGCGCCGGCGCACGAGTCGCCCGACCTCGGCGAGGCCGCGGCGGCCGTGCGCGACGCCGCAACACCACCGGAAGAAGAATCCTTCTTCCTCAAGCACGCCGAGTCCATCTACGCCGACCTCGCCGCGAAGCAACGCGAGGCAGAGGCAAGGCAAGTTTGGAGGTGACGAAATGAAGCTAGGAGCCTGCGCCGTAGAAAGGTTGTTCGATATGGGCGAGCGGATGGACGGCACGGATTCGACTCGAGGATGGGCAAGACCATCGGGACCGAGGAGTTTGCAACGCTGCGCAGGGTACGAGAGAGGGTCCAAGCACTG
>JAJDXW010000287.1 GCA_022823045.1 Gammaproteobacteria bacterium | reverse complement strand
ACCCGGTGCGGTATCGTCGTGCCGGCGAGGGGCACCCGGAGCAGCGCCTTCTTGGCCGCCTCGATGCCCTTCTTGATGGCCGACGGAACCTCCTTGGCCTTGCCGACCCCGAACCCGACCACGCCGTGGCCGTCGCCCACGACCACGAGGGCGCTGAAGCTCAGGTTCTTGCCGCCCTTGACCACCTTCGTGACGCGGTTGATCGAGACGACCGTGTCCTTGAGGTCGAAATCGTTGGGATCGATCTTGGCTCGCATCTGGCTCATGTCGTTTCCCGGCCGCCCGTGTTCATCCATGCCGGCAGGGTGACGCCCTTCGGCGCGAAGCGCCGCCGCGGGGCCCCTAGAATCGCAGGCCGGCCTCTCTCGCCGCGTCCGCGACCTTGCGGACCCGGCCGTGATACAGGAACCCGCCCCGATCGAAGACCACGCTCCGGATGCCCTTCTCGAGCGTCCGCTCCGCGATCAGCCGCCCGACGACCTCGGCGCCGGCCACGTTTCCGCCGGAGGCCCCGTCCGCGAAGCTCGCCTTGATCGCGGGCTCGGTGCTGGACGCCGACGTCAGCGTGGTGCCGTTCGAGTCGTCGATGATCTGGACCGCGATGTGCCCCAGGCTCCGGAAGACCGACATCCTCGGGCGATTCGACGTCCCGCTGATCTTCTTGCGTTGGCGCAGTGCAATCCGGCGGCGCCGGTCCTTCTTCGTCTTGACCTTCATGACACGCTCGACCCTGAGAACAGCCGGCAGCCCGTGGTGGAAGTCCCCGCTGCATTCGAGCAGCGATGCACCCCGCCTGACTGCGTTGTTCGTCGATTACCCATGCCCAATATGCGTCCTCTTCACGCCTTGTCCGGCGGGGGCCCCGGCCCTTGCCGGCGCCCTCCGGGCGCGGTGCAGCGCGGGGTTCCACCACGGGCCGCTAGGCCCCCGTCTTGCCGACCTTCTTCTTGAGCACCTCGCCCGTGTAGCGAATCCCCTTCTGCTTGTACGGGTCCGGCTTGCGGAGGCTCCGGATGTCGGCCGCCACCTGCCCCACCGCCTGGCGGTCCACCCCCGACACCACCAGGTGCGTCTGGTTCTCCACCGCCACCGAGATGCCGTCGGGCACCTCGAACACCACCGGGTGCGAGTATCCGAGCGACAGCGTGAGCCGCTGGCCGGCCACTTCGGCCCGGTAGCCGATGCCCACGATGTCGAGCTCCTTCCTGAACCCCGCCGACACGCCGGTCACGGCGTTCGCGACGAGACTGCGCCCGAGGCCGTGGAACTTGGCCATTGCGCGACTCTCCCGCTCGGGCCGCGCGCGCAGCACCCCGTCGTCCATCTCGATCACGATCCCCGGCGGCAGCGGTTGCCGCATGGTCCCCTTCGGCCCCTTGGCCTCCACCGCTTCCGCGGTGATCTGCACGCTGACTCCGGCCGGAATCGGGATCGGCCGCTTGCCCACTCGCGACATCTCGTCACTCCACCGCCCGGCTCACCAGACTTTGCACAACACTTCGCCGCCCACGCCCATCTTCACCGCCTCGCGCCCGGTCATGACCCCGCGCGAGGTGGTGAGAATGCTCGTGCCGAGGCCCGCGAGAACCGGGGGAACGCTGTCCCGGCCGCAGTAGACGCGCCGGCCGGGCCGACTGACACGCTGAATCCCGGAGATGACGTTCTCGCCGCGCGATCCGTACTTCAACTGGATCCGAATCATCGGCCGCGCCTGCTGCCCCCGTTCAACGACGACGTCCACCATCTTGAACGACTGGATGTAACCCTCGCTCTGCAGAATCCTCGCGATCTCCGTCTTGAGCCGCGATGCCGGGATGTCCACCCGCCGGCGGTGGGCGGAGGTCCCGTTGCGGATTCTCGTCAACATATCGGCGATCGGATCAGTCATGTCTCTCTTGTCTGTCGACCCCGCGCCCGGGCGACGCGGCGCCTGACATCGTCACCAACTGCTCTTGGTCACTCCCGCGATGTCGCCCTCGAGCGCGAGCCGCCGGAAGCACAGGCGGCACAGCGCGAACTTGCGGATGAACCCCCGCGGCCGCCCGCAGAGGCGGCAGCGGTTGCGAAGCCGCACCTTGAACTTCGGCGGCTTTTCCTCCCTGACCATCTTCGCAATCGTCGCCATCGAGCTCCCCTCGCCCGCCAATCGGTCGCCGAACGCGACCGCGAGGTCGCGCCGCGGCCTCCGCTCAACGCCCGCGCCGCGCCACGGCGCGCCCTCCTGGCCCGGAGAGCGTCGCCCGCGGCTCCGCTCACCGCCCAACCAACCCTGCCAGAAACCTGCACGTTCTTGCGGTGCAGACTCCTAGCTCGTCCGGAACGGCATCCCCATGAGCTGGAGCAGCCGGCGCCCCTCTTCATCGGTCCTGGCCGTGGTCACGACCGAGACGTTCATCCCGCGCGACTTGTCCACCTTCATGTAGTCGATCTCGATGAACATCAACTGGTCCGGAAGCCCCAGGGTGTAGTTGCCGCGCCCGTCGAACCCCTTGGGGGAAACGCCGCGGAAGTCCCTGACGCGAGGCAGCGCAATCGAGATCAGCCGGTCGAGAAACTCGTACATGCGATCGCGGCGCAGCGTGACCACCGAGCCGATCGGCATGCCCTGACGCAGCTTGAACTGGGCTATCGACTTGCGGGCCCGGGTCGTCAGGGGCTTCTGACCGGTGATGCGCGTGAGATCGTCGCTGCCCGCGTCGATCAGCTTCACGTTCTGCGTGGCCTCGCCGAGACCCATGTTCACGACGATCCGCTGAATCCTGGGCACCGCCATGACGTTGGTGTACCCGAACTCCTTCGTGAGCGCGGGAACCACGCTCTCGTGATAGCGCGCTCTCAGTCGACTAGTCATCGATCCACGACCCCGTCGCACTTCCGGCAGATCCGCACCTTGCGGCCGTCGCCGAGGAGGCGCTTGCCGATGCGTGTCGGCGCGCCGCACTCCGGACAGACGAGCTGCACGTTCGACGCATGCAGCGGCGCCTCTCGCTCCACGACGCCGCCCTTCACGTTCTGCCTCGGGTTCGGGCGGGTATGGCGCTTGACGATGTTCACGCCCTCGACGATCAGCCGGTTCTTGGCCGGCACGAGCTGCAGGACGCGCCCCCGCTTCCCCCGGTCCTTCCCCGTGATGACGACGACGTTGTCGTTCTTCCGGATGGGGGTCTGTAATCTCGACATGGCTCAAACGCTCGCGGCTTCAGAGTACTTCCGGCGCCAGGGAGATGATTCTCATGAACTTGCGTTCCCGAAGCTCGCGCGCCACCGGTCCGAAGACCCGCGTCCCGATGGGTTCGCCCTGCTCGTTGACCAGGACCGCCGCGTTCCGATCGAAACGGATGTAGCTGCCGTCGCGGCGGCGATGCTCCTTGGCCGTCCGCACGATGACGGCTCGGACGACCTGACCCTTCTTGACCGCGGAGCGCGGGGCCGCCTCCTTCACCGAGGCGGTGACGAGATCACCCAGCTTCGCGAAGCGACCGGTCGACCCGCCGATCGGGTTGATGACCGCGATCTTCCGGGCCCCGGAGTTGTCCGCGACCTCGAGGATCGATTGCATCTGGATCATGGTTCTGTGCTCGCTCTGCCGGGGAACGGGGCGCCTCCCGCCCCGCCCGTCGCCGCCTTCGCCCGGCCCGGCGCCCGGCCGATCCGCCGGAAGCCCCGAACCGCTCCGCGGCGAATGCGCCTCAGACGGCCTTCGCCCGTTCGACCACCCGCACGACGGCCCAGCGCTTGCGCCGACTGAGCGGCCGGGTCTCGACGATGGCCACGACGTCGCCCTCCCTCGCGTGGTTGCCCGGATCGTGCGCCATGAACTTCGACGTCCGGCGCTGGATCTTGCCGTACAGGCCGTGGCGCACGCGGCGCTCGACGGCCACGACGACGCTCTTGTCCATCTTGCCGCTGACGACGACGCCCTGGATCTCTGCCTTAGTCCCCATCCGCTGCTTCTTTCGTCTCGCTCGCCGGCGCCTCGATGCCGAGCGCGTAGCCGCGCAGGAGCGTCTTGACCCGGGCCAGGTCCTGCCGGGTCCGACGCAGCTTGTTGGCCGCCTCCTGCTGTCCCATCGACTTCTGGAGCCGAAGGCGGAACACCTCCTCGGCCAGCTCCCGCTCGCGCTGCTCGAGGTCCGACACGCCGAGCTCGCGGAACTCCGTTATCGCGGTCATGATGCCTCGGCTCCGAACCGGGTCGCGAACCTGGTGTGGATGGGCAGCTTGGCCGCGGCCAGCCGCATCGCCTGCCGCGCCACCGCCGCCTCGACGCCCTCCATCTCGAAGAGGATGCGTCCCGACTTCACCACCGCGACCCACTGCTCGGGCGCGCCCTTGCCCTTGCCCATCCGGGTCTCCTGGGGCTTCTTGGTGATGGGCTTGTCCGGAAACACCCGGATCCAGATCTTCCCGCCGCGCTTGATGGACCGGGTCATCGCCACCCGCGCCGCCTCTATCTGCCGATCCGTCAGCCAGCACGGCTCCATCGCCCGCAGGCCGTAGTCGCCGAAGGACACGGTCGAGCCCCGCCACGCCTTGCCGGTCATGCGCCCGCGGTGCTGCTTCCGGTGTTTGACTTTCTTCGGCATCAACATGACTGCTACCTCGCAGGTGGCCGGCTACCCCCGCCGCATGCCGGCCCGCCAATCGTCGCTTTCGGCTCCGCTTGGCGCCCCGACCCCGCCGGGAGTCGGCACCGTTCTACCGCGCAGACTCCTAGGCGCGGGCTCCGCGCCGCGGCACCCGGTACTCTTCGTCGCGGGCCAGCCGCGGCTCGTGGCGGTCGCCCTTGTACAGCCACACCTTCACGCCGATCTGCCCGTAGGTGGTGTTGGCCTCGGCGAACCCGTAGTCGATGTCCGCCCGCAGGGTCTGCAGCGGCAACTGCCCGTGCAGATACCATTCGGTGCGCGCGATCTCCGCGCCGTTCAGCCGTCCCCCCACCCGCACCTTGATGCCGCGGGCCCCGAACCGCAGGGCCGACTCGACCGCCTTGCGCATCGCGCGCCGGAAGGCGACGCGCTTCTCGAGCTGCAGGGCCACCGATTCGCTGATCAGTTGCGCGTCGAGCTCGGGCTTCTGAATCTCCTGGATGTTGATGAAGACCTCGCGCTTGGTCCGCCGCTGGATCTCGGTCTTGAGCTTGTCCACCTCGGTGCCCTTGCGCCCGATGATGATGCCCGGCCGAGATGTGCAGATGTCGATCTTCAGCTTGTTGGCGGCGCGCTCGATCTCGATCTTGGACACGCCGGCGTGCTTGAAGCGCTTCTTCAGATCGGACCGCAGCGAGAGATCCTCGTGCAGGAGCTTGGCGTAGTCGCGGTCGGCGTACCAGCGCGACCGCCACGTCTTGTTGAAGCCCAGCCTGAACCCGTACGGGTGAACCTTCTGCCCCATCTCGTCAACCTCTCGCGTTCGACCGCTTCCGCGGCCGCCGCGCGGACCGCCTCTTGCGACCGCGTCGGGAGGACCCCGCCCCGGCCGAGCCCGGGTCGCCGGGAGCCGCGACGGCTTCCGGCCGCTCCTCGACGTGCACGGTCAGGTGCGCGGTCCGCTTGACGATGCGGAACGCCCGGCCCATCGGCGCGGGGCGGATGCGCTTCATCGACGGCCCCTGGTCGGCGTAGCACCTCGACACGAACATCCGGTCGACGTCGCCGGCCGAGCCTTCCTTCTGCTCCGCGTTCGCCACCGCGGAGCGGAGCACCTTGGAGATGTGACCGGCGACGCGCTTCTGCGAGAAACGCAAGGTGGCCAGCGCGCGGTCCACGCTCTGACCGCGAATCAGGTCCATCACCAGCTTGGCCTTCTGGGCCGAGGTCCGGACATAACGCGCCGTGGCACGCCCTTCGATCATCGTCATTTGCCCTTGCCGACGGAGGCGGCCTTGTCGCGCTTGCTCGTATGCCCGCGGAACAGGCGGGTCGGCGAGAACTCGCCGAGCTTGTGCCCGACCATGTTCTCGGTCAGGTACACGGGGATGAACTTCTTGCCGTTGTGCACCGCGATGGTGTGCCCGACCATCTCGGGGATGACCGTCGAGCGTCGAGACCAGGTCTTGATGACCCGGCGGTCTCCGCTGTTGTTCATGCGTTCGACCTTCTCGAGCAGCGGTATGTCGACGAACGGTCCCTTCTTCAGCGATCGACTCATTGACGCCTCGTCTCAATCCCGCCCGCGATACGGCTTCCCGGCCACGCGCCGCCGCCCGTCGCGCGCCGCGCCCAATCGGCCGGCGCGCCCGCCGCGGCGCCCGTCACTTCCTCCGCCGCCGGCGCTGGACGATGAACTTGTCCGACGGCTTCCGGCTTCGGGTCTTGTACCCCTTGGTCGGGACGCCCCACGGAGACACCGGGTGGCGGCCGCCCGCGGCCTTGCCCTCGCCGCCGCCGAGCGGGTGGTCGACGGGGTTCATCGCGACCCCGCGGACGTTGGGCCGGCGCCCGAGCCAGCGCTTGCGGCCCGCCTTGCCCAGCGACACGTTCTCGTGATCGACGTTGCCGACCTGGCCGATGGTGGCCACGCACTCCTTCAGAATCCGGCGGACCTCGCCCGACGGCAGCCGGACCGACACGTACTCGCCTTCCTTGGCCACGAGCTGCACGCTCGCCCCCGCGCTGCGGGCGAGCTGGCCGCCCTTGCCCGGCTTGAGCTCCACGTTGTGCATCTGGGTGCCGAGGGGAATGTTCTTGAGGGGCAGGGTGTTGCCGGGAAGGATGTCGACGCGGTCGCCCGCGACGACGGTGGCGTTCACGGCCACGCCGGCCGGGTGCAGGATGTACCGCTTCTCGCCGTCGGCGTAGGTCACGAGCGCGATGCGCGCGGACCGGTTCGGGTCGTACTCGATGGTCGTCACCCGCCCCGGCACGTCTCGCTTGTCGCGCTTGAAGTCGATGATGCGATACGTGCGCTTGTGCCCGCCGCCCCGCTGCCAGATCGTGACGCGGCCCCGGTTGTTGCGGCCTCCCGACTTGGGCAACGGCTCGGTCAGGGGCTTGTACGGCTTCGTCTCGGTGATCTCGTCGAAAGTCTGCACCGTCTGGAAGCGCCGCCCCGCCGACGTCGGCTTGTACTTGCGTATGGTCATCGTCCTGCTACGCGCCTTCCAGGAACTCGGGCACGTTCTCGCCGTCGCGCAGCCGGACGTAGGCCTTCTTCCAGTCCGGACGCTGGCCCGAGAAACGCCCCTGCCGCTTGAACTTCCCGTGATTGATGGACGTGCGGACGCTCGCGACCTTCGACCCGAGCAGCCGCTCGACCGCCTGCTTGATCTCGACCTTCGTCGCCCGCATCGCCACCTCGAGCACGATGGTGCCCGTGTCCTCACGCTGGATGGTGGTCTTCTCGGTGACGATGGCCCGCCGAATGACCTCGGTCTCTCTCATGACGCCAGCACCTCAGTGAGCTTCTCGACCGCGGCGGGCGTCATCACCACCTGCCGGGCGTCGACGACGTCCCTCGCGCCGAGGCGCCCCGTCGCCACGAGGCTGACGTCGCCGAGGTTGCGCACCGCGAGCGCGAGCTTCCCGTCCGGCTGCACGTCGACCAGCAACGCCTTCGACGCCACGTCGAGGCGGTCGAGCAGCTCGACCGCGAGCCGGGTACGCGGCTCGTCGACCCCGAGCCGATCCACGACGAGCACGTCGCCGCCCGCGAACTTCTCCGTCAACGCGGCCCGCAGGGCGCCGAGGACGACCTTCTTCGGCAGGCGGTACGCGTAGCTCCGCGGCCGGGGCCCGAACACCGCGCCGCCGGT
>JAJDXW010000242.1 GCA_022823045.1 Gammaproteobacteria bacterium | reverse complement strand
ACCACGAGGTGCTCGAGCTTCGCGAGCGCCTCCCGGGCGTGCTGCATGTCGGGGTCCGACATCGCGGGGTTCTCCCCCATGATGTACATGCCCTTGATCTCATCGTCGAGGATCGCGTGCATGATCTCGACCACGGTGAGTCCGCGCTCCGGGTCGAGGGAGGTGCCCCAGGCGTCCTCGAAGCGGGCGCGGATGTCCGCCGCGTCGACCGCCTGGTAGTCCGGAAAGACCATCGGGATGAGGCCGACGTCGGAAGCCCCCTGCACGTTGTTCTGCCCGCGAAGCGGATGGAGCCCGGTCCCCGGACGCCCCACGTGCCCGGTGATCGTGGCGAGCGCGATGAGGCAGCGCGCGTTGTCGGTCCCGTGGGTGCTCTGCGAGATCCCCATCCCCCAGAAGATGATCGCCCTCTCCGCCTTGGCGTAGGTGCGGGCCACGGTGCGGATGGTGTCGGGGTCGATGCCGCACACCGGGGCCATCGCCTCCGGGGTGAACGGCTCGATGTGGCGGCGAAGGTTCTCGAAGCCCTCGGTCTGGGCCTCGACGTACTGCCGGTCGTAGAGCTCCTCGGTGACGATGACGTTGAGGAGAGCGTTGAGGAGCGCGACGTCCGTCCCGGGCTGGAACTGGAGCACGTGGCGCGCGTGGCGGGCGAGGCCGTTCTGCCTCGGGTCCATGACGATGAGGGTCTTCGTCTTCGACGCCTGCTTGAAGAAGGTGGCCGCGACGGGGTGGTTCTCGGTCGGGTTCGCGCCGATGACGATGACGACGTCCGAGTCGGCGCACGCGGTGAAGGGGGCGGTGACCGCGCCCGAGCCGATCCCCTCGAGGAGGGCGACCACCGACGACGCGTGGCAGAGGCGCGTGCAGTGGTCGACGTTGTTGGTGCCGAACCCGGTCCGGATCATCTTCTGGACGAGGTACGCCTCCTCGTTCGACCCCTTGGCGGAGCCGAACCCGGCAAGCGCCCCGCCGCCGTCCCGGTCGCGGATGCGGCGGAGCCCGGCCGCCGCCCGGTCGAGGGCCTCCTCCCAGCCCGCCTCGCGGAAGTGGGTCCAGGGGTTCGCGGGATCGATTGACACGTCCGCCGACTTCGGCGCGTCGTCGCGGCGGACGAGGGGACGGGTAAGCCGGTCGGGGTGCGCGACGTAGTCAAAGCCGAAGCGGCCCTTGACGCAGAGGCGCTGCTCGTTGGACGGCCCGTTCCGGCCGGCGACGGCCGCGATCCGGTCGCCTTCGTCGATGCGGTAGGTGATCTGGCACCCGACCCCGCAGTAGGGGCATACGCTCTCGACCTCGCGGAGGGCGAGCCGCCGGTCCACTCCCGCATCGTCGACGAGCGACGCCTCCATGAGCGCCCCCGTCGGGCACGCCTGCACGCACTCGCCACACGCGACGCAGGTGCTCTCCCCCATCGGGTCGTCGAAGTCGAAGACGATGCTCGACCCGTGCCCCCGGTACGCCATGCCGATGACGTCGTTCACCTGCACCTCGCGGCACGCCCGCACGCACAGGTTGCACTGGATGCAGGCGTCGAGGGCGACCCGCATCGCGGGGTGGGAGGCGTCGGGGGCGGGGGCGGAGTCGCGTACGGGGAACCGGCTCGCTTCGAGCCCGATCCGATCCGTCCAGCCCCAGAAGCGCGAGTCGTGCTCGTGGGCGACCTCGCGGGCGGGCTGGTCGGCGAGGAGGAGCTCGAACACGCCGCGGCGCGAGTGGCGGGCGCGCTCGGTGTCCGTCTGCACCTTCATGCCCGGCGTCGGGTGGCGGATGCAGGAGGCGGCGAGGACCCGTTCGCCCTCCACCTCCACCATGTAGGCGCGGCAGTTGCCGTCCGGACGGTAGCCGGGCTCGGCCGAGTGGCAGAGGTGCGGGATCGACACCCCTTCGCGCGCCGCGACCTGCCAGATGGTCTCCCCGGGCGCCGCCGCGACCTCGCGGCCGTCCAGACTGAAGGCGACTGCCTCGCTCATGGTGCCTGCTCCCTTCCCTTCACCCTTGCCTTCGCCCTGCCCGCGCCCCCCGCACGGCGGACCGAACCGCGGCGCCCGAATCCAGCCCGCCACAGGTTAGCGAGTCCGACGGAACATGGAAAGATTCGAGCCTTGCCCCTGAAGCGTGGAACGGGCCGTCCGGCCGGAGCCGCCGCCGCCCGGTCCGTTGTCGAA
Organism: Gammaproteobacteria bacterium; assembly: GCA_022823045.1. Lineage (GTDB taxonomy): Bacteria > Pseudomonadota > Gammaproteobacteria > HK1 > HK1 > JAJDXW01. Next base: position 9,600 of record JAJDXW010000242.1, on the reverse strand, counting down.
TTACGCTTCGCTAATCCGGCAGCAGGTGGCGGCCGCTCACGCGGAGCCTCGGGCGCGGCCAACGCGCGGAGCGGAGCTGCGGCCACTACCACGACCGCGGCCGCCGCCGTGGCTGCGGAACGCGATCCACACGCCCGAGGCGACGATGAGCGCGGCGCCCGCCCAGGTCGCGGCGTCGGGGAGGTCGCCGAACAGCACGTAGCCGAAGAGGACCGCGGTCACGAGCTCGAAGTAGCCGATGGGCGAAACGGTCGACACCGGGGCGCGCTTCAGGGCCTGGATGATGCAGAGGTGCGCGAGCGCCCCGACCAGCCCGAGCCCCGCGAACGCGGCGAGGTCGCCGAGGGAGTCAGGCATCCGCGCAAACCACGGAAACAGGACCGAGGTCACGAGCGCGCCCGCGGCGGCGGTGTAGACGATAAGGGTGTCCGGCGAATCGACGGGGGCGAGCTGCCGGGTCCAGATCTGGTAGACCGCGTAGTACGAGGCGGACACCAGGACAAGCAGCGCCCAGGGATCGAAGAAGCTGCTCCCGGGCCGGATAATGACGAGCGCCCCGGCAAAGCCGACCGCGACCGCCGTCCAGCGCCGCAGCCCGACCCGTTCCCGGAGGAGCGGGACGGCGAGGGCGGTGACGATGATCGGCGCGGTGAACATCACCGCGGAGGCGGTCGCGAGGTCGACGAACGGAAGGGCGGTGATGAAGCACACGTTCGCGACGAAGAAGATGAGCGAGCGCATGGCCTGCGCCGTCGGGCGCGCGGTGCGAAGGAGCCGGCTCCCCCGCCGCGGCCAGAAGAACAGCGTCATCCAGATGAAGTGGCCGAGGAAACGCGCCCACACCACCTGCCACACCGGATAGTCGCTCGCGAGGTACTTCGCGAGGGCGTTCATCGCGGGGATGAGGCTTGCGCCGAGCACCATGAAGGCGACGGCGACGAGCGGCTCCCGTCCGGCAGGGATGATCATTGCGGGGCGAGCGCTCGCGGCAGCCTCGGGCGGCGGCAGTCTACGGCATCGCGCGGGAGCGGCAGGAGGCCGAGAACGCGGGCGGACGGAACTCGGCCCGACCGGCGCGCAGGATTTCCTGATCCGGATTGCGTACGAAGCTCAGGTCGAGACGAGTGTCTTCCCGGGATCGCGGGCTTCCGGCCCGCGCGGAACGGCGCCCAACGTCTGCGCGGGCACGATGCCCGCGATCCCGGGAAGACAGCGAGTCCGCGCCCACCGCCTGAGCTTTGTACGCAAACCGGATATCTTCTCCCGCGTCCAGGTCAGATTACGCAGGAGAGAGCGCTTGGAGAAGATTCGCCTCGGACTCATCGGCGACAACATCGCCGCCTCGCGGGCCCCGCGGCTGTACGCGATCGCGGGCGGGATGCGGGGCGTCGAGATCACCTACGACCTGCTGGTCCCGGCCGACCTGGGCGTAGGGTTCGACGCGCTGTTCGAGCGGTGCGCGGCCGGGGAATACCACGGGCTCAACATCACCTACTCCTACAAGGAGCGGGCGGCGGCGCGCGTTGCGTTCGAGAGCCCCCTCGTCCGCGCGATCGGCGCGGTCAACACGATCGTGTTCGCGGCGGACGGCCCGCGCGGATTCAATACCGATCACACCGGCTTCATCACCGCCTGGCGGGCCCGGTTCGCTCCGGCGCGGCCGGGCGTCGTCTGCCAGGTAGGCGCCGGCGGGGTCGGAAGGGCGGTGGCCTTCGGGCTCGCGAAGCTCGGGGCGGCGGCCATCCGGCTCTTCGACCTCGACCGCGCGCGGGCCGAGAGTCTCGCGACGGCCCTTCGCGATGCCCGACCGGAAACGGAGGTGACCACCCCCGAAAGCCTCGACGAAGCCGCGAGCGGCGCGCGCGGCATCGTCAACTGCTCTCCGGTCGGCATGGTCGGCCACGAGGGAACGCCGGTCCCGGCCGGGCTGATGGAAGGGGCGGAATGGGCCTTCGATGCGGTCTACACGCCGGTCGACACCCGCTTCCTCGCCGACGCCGCGGCCGCCGGCCTCGCGACCCTGAGCGGGTACGAGCTCTTCTTCGAGCAGGGGCAGGACTGCATCGAGATCTTCCTCGGGGCAAGGGTCGACCGAGCCCGCATCCGCCAGGCCCTCGCCGACCCCCGCTGACCGCCCACCGCCGCCCGTTGCGCAAGGACGCTCCCGGCCCGCTCCACCGCCGCTCGCCAGCACCGATGGTGCGTCGTTCGGATGGCGACGCGGTTCAGATCAGGCTTTCCAGCCGGGTGTTCACGACGAGCTCGGGAAGGCTTGCCTGATTGGGAAGGGTCAGGATCATGGCGACGATGCCCGCCACGGTTTCGGGCGTCAGACGGTCCCCCTTCGGCGTCACCCCGGGAAGGTCGGCAACGAGATCGGTATCGATAGCCCCGGGACAGAGCGCGGTGGCCCGCACGCCGTCTTCCCAGCCGGCGAAACGCGCGGCCTGGGTCATCGCGAGCAGCGCGTGCTTCGTCATCGCGTAGCCGATGGAGGTGCCCGGGCGGTAGCGTCTCGCGTCGGTCGACGCGATGTTGACGATCCGGCCGGTGCCGGCCTTGCGCAGGTGCGGCAGCGCCGCGCGGATCAGCCGGAAGGGAGCCTTCACGTTGACGGCCCACATCGCGTCCAGGTCGGCCTCGCTCCCCTCCTCGAAGTCGACCGTGCGGAGGATCCCGGCGTTGTTCACAAGGGCGTCGATCCGGCCCAGACGATTCACTGTCGTGGTGACCCACGCATCGGCCGTGGCGGGCAGGTCCGCGTCGAAGTGGACCGCCGTCAGACGGCCCGCGGGCACGCCGAACCGGGCGGCCTGACCCAGGTCCCTGAGCCCCAGCGAGACCGCCCAGCCATCGTCGAGAAGCCGCTCGGCGATGGCGGCGCCGAGTCCTCGTCCCCCGCCCGAGACCATGGCGACTCGCGCCATCAGGCTCGCCCCTCCCCGGTGCCGCCGCGGGCCAGCATCGCCCGCCCCCTCACGCGGCTTCCGCCCGCCGCGCGAGCAACCGGTCAAGACCCTCCTCGAGCCCGCGGAGCGCCTCTCCTTCGAGCGGCCGGAGGGGCGGGCGCGGGCGTCCCCCTCCCGTGAGATCCAGCCGGTCCATCGCCGCCTTGGTCGCCGGATAGAGCGAGCGGCCCCCCGACGTGAACAGCTCGGTGAGGGCAAGCCCGGTCCGTTGCAGCGACCAGGCCTCGCGCATCCGACCGGCCCGGGTGGCGTGCCAGAGGTCCAGGCATCCCGGAGCCCAGACGTTGGGGAAGCAGTCGATGAGTCCGTCGGCTCCCGCGAGGGTGGCGGCCACCCCGAAGACCGAGGACGGCCCGCAGAAGACCCGGATCCGGTCGCCCGCGCGGAGCAGGGTGTCGTGAAAGTTCGTCCAGTCGCCGCTGCTTTCCTTGATGGCGACGACCCGATCGAGATCGGCGAGGCGGTCGGCGAGCTCCGGCCGGACCGCGTTCCCGGCGTTGCCGGGGATGTTGTAGAGCACGAGGGGCAGCGCCGACTGCGCATCGACGGCCTCGAAGTGCCGGGTGAGCTCGCTGTCGCCGAGGCGCACGAAGTAGGGGGGCAAGACCAGGGCCCCGTCCGCACCGGCCTCCTTCGCGGCGTGGATCTGATCGACGACCTCGCCTTCGCGGATCGCGCCGGTCCCGACGATGACCGGACCGCGCCCCCGGCCGGCGGCCACCGCGGTCTGCGCGAGCCGCGCGCGCTCGGAGAGCGTCAACGCCCAGAACTCGCCGGTGCAGCCGGCCACCACCATCCCGGTGGCGCCGGCCTCGAAGAGGCGGTCGACGTTCGAGGCGAACGCCTCCTCGTCGATCGTGAAGTCGTCGCGAAACGGCGTCGTGAGCGCAGGCATCGGGCCTGACCAGTCGACCGATGTTCGGTTCATGTCGCCTCCTCGGTTGTGCGCGCGAGGTGTACGTTCCCGTCCGGGCGGGCGTCTCCGCGGGCGCGGCGCGGGCGCGGGCTCAGGCCCCGGACCTCCCGAAACGCGCCGGGCTGAACGGCGCCGGATCCGCGGGCGGCGGGCGGTCCAGCACCAGGGCGCAGGCCATTTTCGCGATGAGGGGCCCGAGCGTGAAGCCGGCATCCGCGGGAACCGCCATCGTCACCCGGGGCGCGCCCGGGAGGCGGCCGATGACCGAGGTGCCGTCGACGGTCGTGTTCATCCCCGCCCAGCTTCGAAGGAGCCGCAACGACCGGAGCGCCGGCACGAGGCGCGCGGCAAGACCCACGTTGCCGAGGAGGGAACGGGCGCGGACCCCGGGCACCCGGTCCGGACCCCGGTCCTCGGCCGGCCAGCCGCCGCCGATGACGATCTGCCCGGTCCGGACCTGCTTGAGGGTAAGCGAGCGCTCGGCGTGCTGGACGAGATGGGCGATCCGCTCACCGCAGGCCTCCGTGATGTTCATGTGCAGGGGTTCGGCCATGGTCGGAACGGGCGTCCCGAGGCTCCGCGCGATCGGGCCCGAGCCCCAGGCCGCGGCGACGATCGCTTCGCCGGCGCGCCAGGCGCCTCGTTCGCCGACCGCTTCGATCCCCGCGTTTCCCACCTCGATTCCCCGGATCCGATCGGTCTCCCGCCTGACCCCGAGCCGCCCGAGCTCCGAGATCATGCGGGAGACGGCGAGGAGGGGGTTGATCATTCCCTCGTCGCGGCAGAGCTCGGCCCCGTGGATGCCCGGGGCGACCCAGGGTGCCGCGCGCTCGAGCGCCGCCCGGTCGAGGATCTCGACATCGAGCCCCCGGCGCCGCTCGCGTTCCGCCTTGCGCTCAAGGAAGGCAAGCTGCGCCTCGTCATCGGCCAGCATGAGCCCGCCCTTGCGCACGAAGTCGAACGGGCCGAGCTCGCGTTCCAGGCTCTCCCAGTGTTCCACGGCCTTTCGGAAGAACGGAAGCGCGGCCTCGACCCTCGGTACCTGCTCGGGATAGAGCCGCATGAAGCGGCTCTGAAGCTGCACGTGCAGGCTCCCCGCATTGGCCGTCGAGCCGGCATTGCGCCCGGCGTCGACGAGGGTCACGCGCGCTCCCGCCTCGGCGAGCTCGCGGGCGGCGGCGAGTCCGATGATGCCCCCGCCGATGACGAGCACGTCAGTCGGCGCCATCGAGCGCCTCGGAGGTCGCGAGGATGGTGGCGATCCGGACCGGCTTGATGGGGACCCGCGGCGCGAAATGGCTCTCGTCGGACGGGGTCTCGCCGGTGAGATCGGCGAGCAGGCGAATCGCGGCGGGGCCGCAGTACCGGCCCTGGCAGCTTCCCATGCCGAGCCGGGTGCTGCGCTTGAGGGCGCCGACGTCGCCGGGGTCCTCGTCGAGCCCGCGCTTCAGCCGGGCGAGCGACACCGCCTCGCAGCGGCAGACGATCGTCTCGTCCTCGGCGAGCGGCAGCGGGCGGGGCGCCACGTCGTGAAGACGCCAGAGCCGTTTCTGAAACCGGCGGTGGCGACGCAGCTCCCGCCGCTCCGGGCCGCGGACCCCCGCGTCGCCACGGCCCGCCGCCACCGCCGCGGCGGCGGCCGCGCGACCGGCGATGCGCCCTTCGGTCCGGGCCGCCGGCGCTCCGCCGAGCCCGGCGCAGTCGCCGACCGCGAAGAGGCCGGGAACGGTCGTCTCGAGGCTCTCGCTGCGCTCGCACCGCAGATGTCCGAACGCGGCGTCGTATCGCATCCTCGCGCCGAGGAGACGCAGGATCTCGTTCTGCGGTTCGAAGCCGGAGTTCATGCACACCGCGTCCACCACCACCCGGTGCTCCCTCCCCGAACGGTGGCGGAAGGTCGCCGCGAGCCCGCCGCCGTCCGCGGCGTCTATCCGGCGAAGCGCGGTCAGGTGGCGGATCGGAATGCGCCGGCGGCGGATGCCGTGGCGCATCGCGATGCCCTTGAAGGCGAGGGAAGGCCCCGCCGCGGCCATCCGCAGCGCCTCGAACGGCCGCGCGAGGGGAGTCGGGGCCGCCTCGGCGACGAGGGCCACCTCCGCCCCGCCGGCCGCGATCTCGAGGGCGACCTGGAGGTTGAGAGGGCCGGAGCCGCACACCGCGACCCTCCGGCCCGGCAGCGTCCGGTAGCGCCGCCACAGCGATTGCGCCGCCCCGGTCGTCATCACCCCCGGCAGCGTCCAGCCGGGCACGATGGAGGGGCGTTCACAGGCCCCGGTAGCGACGATTGCGGTCCTCGGGCGCGCGACGAGGGGCGCGCCGTCGACCTCGGCGAGAAAGAGAGGACCCTCGAACGCCCCCCAGACCTCGGCCCCGGCGAGAATCTCCGCCCCGGACTCGCGGGCCTCGGCGAGAAGCGCGGCGCCTTCGGCCTGCTGCGCGTCGAGCGGAGCGCCGCCCGCCGCCTGCTTGTAGTACTGCCCGCCGGGGCTCGACATCTCGTCGAGAACCATGACCCGCGCCCCCGCCGCGCGCGCCGCAATGGCCGCCGCAAGGCCTCCGGCGCCGCCGCCGACGACGAGGACGTCGGGTTCGGCGATCCGCGTCGGAGGCGTTTCGGGCAACCTCGGCGGGGGTTCGAGCGGCGGCGGCGCGACCCCGGTGGTGACGGCCATGCCCTCGGCCGCCATCGTCATGCAGGCGCGGCGCTCCGGCGTGCCGTCGACCGTCACGAGGCAGCTCTGGCATATGCCCATGCCGCAGAACAGCCCGCGGGCCGCGCCCTCGGCCCTCTCGCCGAGGCGGCGGTATCCGGCCGCGGTGAGCGCGGCGGCAAGCGACTGCCCCGGGCGGGCGGTGACCGGCGAGCCGTCGAAGGAGAAGCGAAGCTCGCTCACTGCCGCGGACCCCGATCCGGCAACCCGGCCGACTCACGCATTCACGAAGGCACCAACGGCGATGCGGTGACCGCCGGACGCGAGAGCCGGCATCCCGCAGCCGAGGCACGTGTCCATGACGCTCGGCGCATGCCGTTCGAGCCCTTGCGTTTCACGAGGCGGGCGCGGGTTCGGGTGCGGCCCGCCGCCGGCGCCGGTACTGGGAAAGTCCTGCCAGCGCGAGGAGCGCGACCCCGACGGGATAGATGAGCTCCTTGGGCGGCAGGTCGAGCTGCTCGACGTCGACCCCGGTGACGTAGTCGCCCCAGTCGATCCCCGCCCGCTCCGCCATGCCGTTGAAGGCGAGGTCGACGACCGCGTGGCGCCCGTCCTCCTCGCGCTCGAGCGCGAGGCCGAAGGTCTCCGCCGGGCTCGCGGCCGGGCTCTCGGGCGTCTCGAACGAGAACAGCTTGTAGCGCTCGCCGTAGTCGGTCTCCCGCGTCACGTGGAACCGGACGTGCCGCCCCGGCTCGGCCCGGAACTCCCCCGCGACGAACGCCTCGAACCCGACGGGCTCGAAGGGCGGGGCGATCCGGTCCATGAAGAAGCCGGGGCGGAACAGCATGAAGCAGGCGAGCGCGAGCAGAGCGCCCTCGTACCACCTCACCTTGACGAACATCCAACCTTGGGTGAGAGCGCTGAAGGCGAGGATGGCGAACAGCGACATGACGACGACGAGGGCGCCGTGCCAGATGCTCTCGATCCCGATCAGCAGGAGCTCGGTGTTGAAGAGGAAGACGAGCGGGAGGATCGCCGTCCGGATGTCGTAGAGGAAGGACTGCACGCCCGTCTTCAGGGGATCGGCCCTCGAAATGGCGGAGGCGGCGAAGGCGGCGAGGCAAACGGGCGGGGTCGAGTCCGCGAGGAGCCCGTAGTAGAGCACGTAGAGATGCACCGCGATGAGCGGGAGGACGAGACCGGACGCGCTCCCCAGCTCCACCAGCACCCCGCCGAGCAGGGAGGCGACGACGAGGTAGTTCGCGGTCGTCGGCAGACCCATGCCGAGAACGATGCACAGCACCGCCGTCAAGCCGAGCAGGATGAAGACGTTGCTCCCGGCGATCGCCTCGACGACGCCGACCATCGCGTTGTTGAGCCCGGTGGACGAGACCGAGCCGACGATGATCCCGGCCGCAGCCACCGCCACCGCGATGCCGATCATGTTGCGCGCGCCCGCGACCATGCCGACATAGATCTCGGTGAAGCCGTCGCGCACCGCCGCGCCGAGCCCCCCCGCCCCCGGGTTCGCGCCGCTGCGGGCCGAGGCGGCGACCCGGCGGGCGACGATGATGACCATCAGCGAGAGGATGGAATAGAAGACGGCGCTGTGGGCGCTCCACCGCTCGACGATCAGCAGGTAGACGAGGATGACGATCGGAATGAGGTGGTGCAGGCCGCCGAGGAAGGTCTCGCGAAGCGGCGGGATCTCCGCCCGGGGCAGCCCGGCGAGGCCGAGCTTCTGCGCCTCGAGGTGCGAGATGTAGAGGAGCGCGATGTAGCTCAGGGCGGCGGGGATGGCCGCCGCGACAATCACGTCGAAGTACGAGATGCCGATGAACTCGGCGATGATGAAGGCGGCCGCCCCCATGATGGGGGGCATCACCTGGCCGTTCGTCGAGGCGGCGACCTCGATCGCCCCCGCCTTGACCGCGGGCATGCCGATCCGCCGCATGACGGGGATGGTGAACGTGCCGGTGGTGACGACGTTCGCGATCGAGGAGCCCGAGATCATGCCGGTCATGCCGGAGGCGAGGATCGCCGCCTTGGCCGGCCCGCCGCTGAACCGCCCGACCAGGGCGAACGAGAGGGCGAGGAAGTACTGCCCGGCGCCCGCCTTGTCGAGAAGCGCGCCGAACAGGACGAACAGGAACACGAAGCTCACCGAGACGCTGATCGGGATGCCGAAGACCGCCTCGCCGGTCAGCCACTGGTAGCCGATGAGCCGGTTGAGGCTGAGCCCCTTGTGCGACACGATGTCCGGCATCGACTGTCCGAAGATCGAGTAGACGAGGAAGACCGCGCAGACGATGACGAGGGGAATGCCGATCGCGCGGCGGGTGGCGTCGAGCAGGAGCAGGATGCCGACCCCGCCGAGGATCGCCTCGACCGGAATGCCGTTCCAGACGTAGAGCACCCCCTGGCGCGAGACGAGACCGCTCCAGCCGAAGAAGAGATAGAACGCGGCCCCCGAGGCGAGGAGCGCGAACGCGATGTCGTGGAGGGGAACGCGCCCGGAGGCCCCCTGGCCGCGCGTGAGCGGATAGATGAGGAAGCAGAGGAGAAGGGCGAAGGCGAGGTGGATCCCCCGCGCGGGGACGTCGCCGATGACGGCGACACCCAGCATGAACGGAAGCGGGGATGCGATCCAGAGCTGATAGACCGACCACGCGAAGCAGAGCACGCTGACGAGCACGGCGAGCCGCGGGCCCTGCCGCCGACCCCGATACTCGACCTCCTCCGGGGTTGTCCTGTCGGCGCCGGGGGAGACGGCCGCCCCGTTCGGATCGTGGCCTGACTTGCGCGCCATCGCTCAGCTCCCGCGTCCGCGCGGGCGGTTCGCGCCGATTGGGCCGGCACTGGCCCGGAAGAAAGGACGCGGCCGGCACCCGGCTCCCGGGCGCCGGCCGCGCGGAGCCGGAGCTACATCCAGCCCTGTTCCTGGTAGTACTTCGCCGCCCCCGGATGGATTGGCGCCGAGAGACCGTCCTTGATCATGTTCGCGGGATCGAGGTTCCTGAAGGCGGGATGCAGGGACCGGAAGTCGTCCAGGTTCTCCATCACC